>NZ_MNBL01000083.1 GCF_001879695.1 Nioella sediminis | reverse complement strand
CCCGCGCGCACCCGCCATGTGCGTTCCAGAAGGCTGGGGTTTGCCGGGGCGCGTTCCGTCACCATCAGGTAATTGTGCTCGCGGTAGCCCCAGACGGTCGCGTTCTGCAGATGGGTTACATTGGGCAGGGCGGCCAGTTCCGCGACCGCCTGCGCCACCCAGTCCATCGCGTGGGCATTGCCGATCGTCAGGCGGCGCGACAGCAGCGATCCGCCCGCCTCACCCCCTTCATCCGCAATCATCACCCGAAGCCCCGCACGCGCGGCGGTCAGCGCGGCCATGAGCCCCGCCGGTCCTGCCCCCGCGATCAGCACGTCGCAATGGCCGTAGCGGGTTTCATAGTGGCCCTTTGCTGGCGGCTCCGGCGGCGCGGCGGCCAGCCCTGCGGCCTTGCGGATCGGGCGTTCGTAGAGGTGCCAGTTCGGCCATTTGAACGTCTTGTAATAGAAGCCCGCCGGGATGAAGCGGCTGGCGAGCTGGTTCACTGCGCCGAGGTCAAACTCCAGCGAGGGCCAGCAGTTCACCGCCTTCGCCGCCAGCCCCTCGGTCAGCGGCACGGTGGTGGCGGGGCGGTTGCCCGACGCATCCGCGCCCATCAGTTCCACGAGCGTCGCGGGTTCTTCTACCCCTGCGCCCACGATGCCGCGCGGGCGGTGATATTTGAAGCTGCGCGCGGTGAGCCTCACGCCATTGGCCAGCAGGGCCGAGGCCAGCGTGTCGCCCTGACACCCGGTATAGGGCTTGCCGTTGAAGGTGAAGGCGAGCGGCTTTGACCGGTCGATCCGGCCGCCCGTTGCCAGCCGGTTACCTCCCGTCATCCGGGGCCTCCACGATCTCATGGGTGCGCGTGTCGCGCCAGATGGGCAGCCATGTCCCGCAGCCGCGCACGTGCCACCATTGTTCCTGAACGGGGCCGAGCGGGTTGGGCACCTGCGTCAGCCACGCGGTCCAGTCTTCGTCGCTGACCGCCGACGGATCAGGACGCGGGGGCTTCACCGGCCCGCCGAAGGAGAACTCGCTTTCATTGCGCGGCCCGCAGAAGGGGCAGGGGATCTGCATCATTTGCCTGTCCTACCTCGCCGTCGTTGTGCCGGTTTCCATCACGTAATCGAGATGGCGGAAGCGGTTGATTCCGAAGGGTTCCATCAGCGGATGGGGCCGCCCGGTTGCCACCAGATGCGCCAGCGTCAGCCCCCCCGCCGGGATCGCCTTGTAGCCGCCCCACCACCCGGCGGTGACGAATAGCCCCGGCACGTCGGTTTCATCCTGAATGGGTGAGGCATCATGGGCGATATCCAGATGCCCGCCCCATTGGCGCAGGAATTTCAGCTTCTTGAACGAGGGGAAGAGCGACAGCATCGCGGACACCGTATCCTCGAACACCGTCTGCTTGATGTCGCGGCGAAAGCTCTGCCCCGGATCGGGCGCACCACCGATGACGAGCGAGCCCTTGTCCGATTGGCTGAGGTAGAAGCCCGCATCGGGGCAGTTCACGATCACGTCGACAAGCGGCTTCACCGGCTCCGACACGAAGGCGGTCAGGTTCATGGTGCGCAGGGGCAGTTTCAGCCCCACAGTTTCCGTCAGCGTCGTGGTATGGCCCGACACGGCCACGGCGACCTTGGGCGCGCGGATCACGCCACGCGGGGTTTCGACGCCTTCGATGCGCCCATCCGCACCGCGCAGAAGCTGCGTGACCGGCGTCTGCTGGTGGATCTCGCCCCCCATGGCGTCGATCGCGCGGGCATAGCCCCAGGCCACGGCATCGTGACGGTTGATCGCGGCATCGGTGTGGACGTAGCCGCCCACCACAGGCAGCCGCGCATCGGGGCCGCCCCCCGTCAGCGCCGGGATGCGGCGGCGGACCTCTGCCTCGGAAATCTGTTCGTAGGTGGAGCCGTAGATATCCATGATATGCTGGCGCCGCCTGCGGTCGCGCATCATCGGATAGTTCTGGATCACGTCGATCATGCTGCGCTTGGAATGCATCATGTTGAAGTTCAGTTCGCGCGTCATCGCCTCGTAGAGTGCGACCGATTTCACGTAGAAGGGGATCGACGCGTCGCGCATGTAGTTCGAGCGGATGGTGATCGTGTTGCGCGCGATATTGCCGCCGCCAAGCCAGCCGCGTTCCAGCACCGCGACATTGGTGATCCCATGTTCCTTCGCCAGATAGTAAGCCGTCGCCAGCCCATGCCCGCCCGCGCCGATGACGATCACGTCATAACGGTCCTTCAGGGGCGGACTGCGCCAGGCGGGGGCCCAGGTGGTGTGCCGGTTGATCCCGTGGCGCAACAGCGAAAAGGCGGAATAGCGTTGCATCACCCTAGCCCCTAGCGGTCGTTTCTTGAACTTCGCCGCTCCAGCCGCCCAAAAAGGCGCGACAGCGAGAAGCAGACGACGAAGTAGAAAGCGGCGGTGGTGATCCAGGCCTCGAAGATCATGCGGGAGGAGGCGACAAGCTCCACCGTTTTGTAGGTCAGCTCCTGCACGGAGATCAGCGAGATGATGGAGCTGTCCTTGATCAGCGTGATGAATTGGTTGGCCAGCGGTGGCACCACCTTTTTCAGCGCTTGCGGCAGCACGATATAACGCAGTTCCTGCCAGCGGCTCATGCCGATGGAGCGCGCGGCCTCGCGCTGGCCCTTGGGGATCGACTGGATGCCCGCGCGGATGATCTCACCCACGAAGGCGCTTTCGAACAGCGCCAGAACGATCACGCCGGAAATCAGCGAGGGGAAGCGGCGCATTTCGCCGAAGAAGAATTCCCACACGCCGTTGTTTTCCTGACGCGCGATGCCGCGCGCCCATCTTTCGAGGTTCAGGGCGTCAATCAGCTGCTGCGAGAGGAAGAAAAAGAAGATGAAGACCACGACAACGGGCGGGATGTTGCGCAGGAATTCCAGGTAGGTGCGCGCCAGCATCCGCACCGTCAGGTTGGATGAACATCGCGCGATGCCCAGGATCGTGCCGAGGATCAGCGCCAGAATGGACGCGTAGATCGAGATGCGGATCGTGGCGACAAGCCCCTGCAGAAGGATATTGGCGAAATACTCTTCACGGGTGGTGTGCCAGCCGACGATGTAATTGGGGATCAGGTGCCAGCGCCAAGAATAGTTCAGCGTCCCCTCGATGGTGAACCAGATATAGCTGAAGAACGCCATCAGGACGGCCAGGATCGCCCAATCGGGCCATCTGAATTTTCGAAAGAACCTGATCACGGTGCGGGCCTGCCTGACGAGGGGGAAGGGGCGGCGAAACCGCCCCCTCGCGTTTGGGTTTACTGTGCGACCTGATCGGCCCAGTCTTCGGTGGCGAACCAGTAGTCGTGGCGCTCTTCCAGCCAGCCAGACCGCCACTGTTGCGCGATCCAGTTGTTGAAGTAGTTCAGCGCATCCGGGTCGCCGCGACGCACGGCGAAGCCTTCGCCACGCGGGTCGAAAAGACTGTCGAAGGGCACGTAGAGCACATCGGGATGACGCCCGGCCTCACGGTTCGGGGTCGGCTGCGAGGCCATGGTTGCGTGCGCGTTGCCGTTCAGAACCTCCTGCGCGGCGGCACCGTCCTCATCGAACAGCAGCAGTTGCGCTTCGGGGAAGCGGTCGGCGATGACCACCGCGGGTGTGGCACCGCGGCGGGCCGCAAAGATCACGTCGGGAGAGTTCATATCCTCCATCGACATGCCCGCCGTCATCTCGCGGTTGGCAAGGATGGCAAGGCCCGAATAGGCATAAGGCTGGGTGAAGTTCACCGTCAGGTTCCGCTGTGCAGTCACCGACATGCCCGAGATGATCACGTCGAAATTGCCCGCCAGAAGCGCCGGGATGATGCCATCCCACGCGGTCGGCACGAATTCCACCTCGACGCCCATATCCTCGGCCAGTTGACGGCCTACGTCGAGTTCGAAGCCAATGAGGTCGCCATTCACATCGCGCATGGACCACGGCACGAAGAGCGACAGGCCGATGCGGATCACGCCCTCTTCCTGGATCTGGGTGATGACGCTTTCCGAGGTCAGCGCCTGCGACGCGCTTTGCGCCGCGGCGGGCAGTGCAACGCCCGTCGCCATGGCCGCGCCAAGGGCGGCCCCGAACAGTCTGCGTGTAATCGTCATGTCTTGTCTCCTTGTTGGATCATTAGGGACTTGGTGCTCTTGTTATTGGTCGACGGCGTATCTGCGTTCGAGATACGAGACGCCGACAGACAGGATCAGCGTGACCACCATGTAGACGGCGGCCACCGTGAACCAGATTTCGAAGCTCATGAATGTGTCGGAAATGATGTTGCGCCCGATGGTGGTCAGCTCCGCCACCGCGATCACGCTGACAATGGCAGAGCTTTTGATCAGATGCACCGCCTCGCCGGTCATCGGCGGCAACATGAAGCGCACGGATTGGGGCAGGATGATATAGCGATAGGTCTGGCCCGTGGTCATCCCGATGGATTTCGCGGCCTCCCACTGGCCCTTGTCCACGGCGTTGATGCCCGCGCGGAAGATCTCGGAAATCAGGGCGGAATGGAACACGGCCAGCGTCAGGATCGAGGCCCAGTAGCGGTCAAAGCCGAAGATGGGGCCAAGCACGTAGTAGAACAGGTAGAGCAGCACCAGAAGCGGGATGTTGCGGATCAGTTCGAGGAACCCGATCGACACGGCCGTGCCCATCACCAGCCCCGACAGCCGCAGAAGCGCGACCAGCAGGCCAAGGACGGTGGCAAGCGCAAAGGCGGTGGCAGACAGCTGGATGGTGGCGAACAGACCATAAACGATTTCGCCCAGTTGAAACCCGTCATCGGTGAAACTGTAGAGAAACTGGGGAACCCGGTGCCATTGCCAGTTGTAGCCCATGTTCTGCGCGCCGGTGAACGATCCGTAGATGATCAGCGCCATCACGGCGACATAGATCGCAATGGAGACTGCCGTGGACCCCAAGAACCGCTGAAAGGCCGGGCGTTGCGGCAGCGGCTGGCCCTTGAGGCCGGACAGGTCCGGGGCGCTCATCCCTAGTGCTCCAGTATCTGGTCGAGGAACAGGCGGCAGCGCTCGGAGGAAGGATTTGTGAAGAACCGGTCCGGCGGAGAGACCTCGACGATTTCTCCGGCTTCCATGAACACCATCGTGTCCGCCACCTTGCGGGCGAAGCCCATCTCGTGCGTCACCACGACCATGGTCATGCCGGATTGGGCCAGCTCGACCATGACGTCGAGCACCTCGTTGATCATTTCAGGGTCAAGGGCCGATGTCGGTTCATCAAACAGCATGATCCGCGTTTCCATGCAAAGCGAGCGGGCAATTGCCACGCGCTGCTGCTGGCCGCCGGAAAGCTGCGCGGGATACTTGTCGGCTTGCTCGGGGATGTGAACGCGGTCGAGATACTTGCGCGCGGTGGCCTCGGCCTGCGCGCGGCCCTGCCTGCGCACCTTCATCGGGCCGATCATCAGGTTTTCCAGAACTGTCAGGTGCGGAAACAGGTTGAACTGCTGGAAGACCATCCCGACTTCCTGCCGCAGCCTGCGCATGTCCTTGGATTGTTCGTGCACCTCGACGCCGTCGATGACCAATCGGCCGGAATTGTGCCATTCCAGCCCGTTAAAACAGCGGATGAGGGTGGACTTGCCCGACCCGGACGGGCCGCAGATCACCATTTTCTCACCTTGGTGGACTGTCAGGTTGACGTCTTTCAGCGCATGGAAATCGCCATAGAACTTGTCGAGATTCGCGACCTCGATGATTGGGTCGGACGCACCCGTCATGACAGGAAGGCCAAATCGGCGCCACCGACGGGCCACATGGCACCGCCCGGTCCGGCCACCCCCGATCCTGTGCAGTTCCACCGCATAAGCAATTCCCTAGCCCCTGAATCTGTTGCGCGTCGCTGAATAAGGTTGCGCGAGGCGCAATAATTCGTCAATAAAAAATGTAGCACGAATGTCGATTGCAATCGACGCGCACAGTTTTTGAGCACTGAAACCTGAAGGAGCGACCATGTCCGCCTGGATCAGAATGCTTTCGGATGACGAGGCCGACGCGCCCCTGAAAAAGGCCCTCGACTTCGCCCGGACGCCGCATGGCACCGTCGATAACGTGATGCGCGTGCATTCCCTGCGCCCCAGCACCATGAACGGACATGTGGTTCTGTATCGCGCCTGCCTGCATGATGACGGCAACACCGTGCCGATGTGGTTTCAGGAGGTCATCAGCTCGTATGTTTCGACGCTCAACGATTGCCCCTATTCCTACGCCAATCACTGGGCAAACGCCCGCCACCTGATCGGCGACGACGCTCGCGCGGACGTGGTCGAAAACGCCTTGCAGGCGCGTCGCCCGGAAGATGCGTTCGACGGGGCGGAACTGGCCGCATTGCATTACGCGGCGAAGCTGACGCTGTATCCCGGCAAGATCGAAAAGGCGGATGTGGACGCGCTGCGCGCCGCCGGATGGGATGACGGCGAGATCCTGGAGATCAACCAGATCGTCGGATATTTCAACTACGCCAACAGGTTGCTCAATGGGCTTGGGGTCACGACCGACGGCGACGTCGTGGGCTACTACAAGAAGGACTAGGGGCGCGGCGCATGCAGACAGAGGACCCACCCGGCAAGCTGATCGACAGAGCCATCGGTGCCTCGTTGAAAGAACTGCGCCGCCAACGGGGTCATTCCGCACGGTCCCTTGCCGATCTGTCGGGCGTCTCCGCAGCCATGATCAGCCGCATCGAAAACGGCCTCGTCTCTCCCTCCATCGGCACCCTCGCCGCCCTGGCCGAAGCGCTGGAGGTGCCGATTATCTCGCTGTTCCGAGAAGCCCAGACCGACCATACGGATTTCACGCTGGTGCGTCACGGCGAGGGCTTGAAATCGACCCGCATCACCGATGACCACCAGCACGAATACATCAACCTCGCCATCCATGCCCGCAAAGATCTGCGGTTTCAGGCAAGACGGGTGACCTTGCTGCGCGAAGGCGGCCCGCCCCCCACCTATGTCGGTCATGGCGTTGTTTTCGTTCAGGTGCTGGAAGGCGAAGCGGTCTATCGCTACGGGCAGCAGCACCTGACCCTGCGCGCGGGGGACAGCATCAGCGTGGATGCCGAGCTTAACCATGGCTTTGTCGAAGTCCTGACCCCAGAGTTCACCTTCCTGACCGTTCAGGCCGAAAGACCGTGAGGCCCTGACATGGCACGCCCCATCGACAACGATCTGACCGAAGGGGCCATATCAAGCCACTTCCGCACGCTCGCCATTCCCGGTGCTTTGGGGATGCTGTTCAATACGCTCTACAACATCGTCGACATGTATTTCGCCGGGCTGCTCGGGACCAGCGCACAGGCGGGCATCGCGCTTGGTTTTCAGGCGTTTCACATCGCCATGTCGTTCGGAGTCGGCCTTGGGGCAGCCATGGGCGCACTGGTCGGCAACGCGCTTGGGGCGCGCAACCGGCGTCAGGCCCGGCGCACCATCGCGCAAGGCATCGTCTACGGGGTGACAGCGGCTATTGTGCTCGGCCTTGCGGGGCTGTGGTATGGCCCGCTGATCATCCGGCTGGTGTCAGAGGCCGGGGCCTATCAGGACGCGGGCATTCGATATTTCCAGATCCTCTCGCTGGCCCTGCCCGGCTTTCTGGTGGCCTTCGGCTGCAACGGTGTCTTGCAGGCGCATGGCGACGGTCGGTCGATGCAGCGGGCGCTGATGGTGGCCTTCGTCGCCAATATCGGCCTGAACCCGCTGTTCATCTATGGCATTCCCGGCCTCTGGTCCGGCATTGGCTTCGACGGGTTGGCGGTTTCAACCGTGGTCAGCCAGACCGGGGTGATGCTCTACATGCTGCGGCAGGTCTTTCGCCTGCGCACCATGGCGCGGCTGAGGGCACGCAACTTTCGCCCGCGCGCCGACCGCTTCCGCGAGATCTCGCTCCAGACGCTGCCAACGGCCACCTCGATGCTGGTGATGTTCCTGTCCGGCTTCGTCGTGCAATACGCGCTGAAAGGGTTTGGCGAACATGCCGTGGCGGGCTTCGGGCTCGGGATCAGGCTGGAACAGATCCTGCTGCTGCCGGTCTTCGGCGTGACCGGTGCGCTTCTGCCAATAGCCTCGCAGAATTTCGGCGCAGGGGATTACGAGCGTGTCAGGGAAGCGCT
This sequence comes from Nioella sediminis, assembly GCF_001879695.1. Taxonomy (GTDB): domain Bacteria; phylum Pseudomonadota; class Alphaproteobacteria; order Rhodobacterales; family Rhodobacteraceae; genus Nioella; species Nioella sediminis. The sequence continues at coordinate 5,971 of NZ_MNBL01000083.1, read as the reverse complement.
GCGCTTTTGCTGGAAGGTCGGCTTCATCATGACCGCCACGGCCGCACCCATCCTGTGGTTTTTCGGCAGCGCCATCCTGTCGGTCTTCACCGATGACCCCGAGGTGATCCGGGTCGGCACCATCTATCTGCGCATCGACGGGGTGATCCTGCCCGTCTACATGATGCTGTTCTCCATCAACGGGCTGCTTCAGGCGCTCAAGCGCCCCATGGCAACAGTCTGGATCAGCCTCTACCGCCAGGGGTTCGGCATCGCCTTTTTCATATGGCTGTTCGTCGGCGTCTGGGGCTTTGACGAGCACGGCGTCTGGTTCGGCGTGGCCTGTGCGGTGATCTCGGGCCTTGGCCTGTCGCTATGGATCGCAAGCCGCGTGGCCGCGCAGGAAATGGGCGGGCTGTGGCGCGGTCCCGCGAAGCGGGAGCCGGTGACATAAGCGCCACCGCCCCGCTTCGTCCGCCTGTCTGGCCCCGAGGCGACGCAGCCCCTCAGACGCCCGGCCGCTGCTTCTTGCGGAACGCTTCCTGACCGCTGCGCGCGGCCCGCACGCCTTCCCGCTCGGACACCTCTGGCACGCCCACATACCAATCGGCCCCGCCCGGTGTCCACGCATGGGCATCCGAAGCGATGGTCAGAACCGTGGTCCGGTCGGTTCCCTGCGCCCAGTCCATTGCGGCCTCCAGATCGGCGAGGCTGTCGCAATGGCGCGCATAGGCCCCCATGGATTCGGCGTGCTTGGCAAAGTCGACATGGAGCGGATCGTCCCTGTTCAGAACCCGCGAATCCTTGAGCAGGTTGTTGAAGCCCGCCCCGCCCATGCCGGTTTGCAGCCGGTTGATGACGCCGAACCCGCCATTGTCGCAGACCACGACGATCATCTTGTGGCCCGACAGGACCGAAGAGTAGATGTCGGAATTCATCATCATGTAGGACCCGTCGCCGACCATGACGATCGGGGTGCCCTCGCCACCCTTGGCCATCGCATGACCCCAGGCCCCGGCGATCTCGTACCCCATGCAGGAAAAACCGAACTCGCAATCAAACGTGTTGGGGCTTTTCACCCGCCAGTTCTTGACCGTCTCGCCCGGCAGGCCGCCCGCTGCCGTCACCATCGTATCCTCGGGTCTGGCCATCTTGTTCACCACCGCGATGACCTGCGCGTAGCTGGGGGGCGTTGTGTTGGTCGGGGCCTGGCCCTCGTCCAGCATCCGGTTCCAATCGGCATAGAGCCGCTGCGCATCCGCCATACGGGCCGGATCGCAGGCCCAATCCCCTAGTGCAGCATCCAGATCGGCGAGCGCTTCGAGAGCATCGCCCACAACCGGCAGCGACCGGTGCTTCAGCGCATCGAAACGCGCCGCGTTGATATTGATGAACCGGGTATCGTCGCCGAAGGTGGTCCAGGATCCGGTGGTGAAATCCTGCAATCGCGTTCCGACCGCGATCACCACATCGGCGTTTTCAGCAAGCGCCTTTGCCGCATCGGTGCCTTCAATCCCCAACGGGCCGACATATGCGGGATGATCGTGCACCACCGCCCCCTTGCCCGCGATGGTTTCCGCCATCGGAATGCCGCGGGCCGTTGCGAACTCCGCCAGCGCGGCGCCTGCACCAGAATAGCGCACCCCGCCCCCCGAGATGATCAGCGGTGCCTTTGCGGTGCGCAACAGCTCCGCCGCTGCCGCGACCTGATCGCGCGACGGGCGCGGGCGCGGGATCGTCCACAGCCGTTCCTCGAAGAATGCCACCGGATAGTCATAGGCCAGTTCCTGCGTATCCTGCGGCAGGCCAATGAAGGCCGGGCCGCAATCCGCCGGGTCCAGCATGGTGGCAATGGCCTGTGGCAGCGACGACAGGATCTGCGCGGGATGGGTGATCCGGTCCCAATACCGGCTGACCGGCTTGAAGCCATCATTCACGGTCGTCGTGGGATTTCCGAAATGCTCCACCTGCTGCAACACCGGATCCGGCAGGCGGTTGGTGTAGGTATCGCCAGCCAGCAACAGCAATGGCAGGCGGTTGGCATGGGCCACACCTGCGGCGGTGATCATGTTGGTGGCACCAGGCCCAACCGAGGAGGTTGCAATCATGATCTGCCGCCGCAGCATGGCCTTGCCGTAACCGATCGCCGCAAGCGCCATGGATTGCTCGTTCTGGCCACGCCAAGTCGGCAGCCGGTCCTGCACCGTCTCCAGCGCCTCTGCCAGACAGGTCACATTGCCATGGCCGAATATGCCGAACACCCCCGCAAAAAGCGGCACGCGCTCGCCCTCGATTTCCGTGAACTGGTTGCAAAGATAGCGGACCAGGGCCTGCGCCATGGTCAGACGAACCGTTTCGTGGGGCATGCCGCTTCCTCCTGCGATGCTTTTCGACAGTTTATGAAGTGTGCATTGCAATTGCAATAGCTGCGCAATATTCATTGCAGATAATCTGCACCCCGATGAACAGCACACAGGAGATACGATCTTCCCGCTGTTCTTTCAGTCCGGTGGCAAGGACTTGGATCTGTTGCTGTGCCATGCCGCCATATTTGCTCTTGTATCTGTAAAAGGTGCCCTGGCTGATCTCATGGCGCCTGCACAAATCATCAGTCTTCTCGTCAACTTCCTGCTTCTTGATCTTCGCAGTGATCTGTTCGTCGGCGAGGCTCGGCTTCATTTGTCCGTCCTTTTGTTGGGCGGACTCTACACATAACGGGAGGAAATTCAGGAGCTCAGGTCGCCTTCTCGGAGAAACGTAAAAAGCCCCCCGGCTCTCACCGAGGGGCTTCTAATTTCTTAACCGGAAAGGCCGTTTTTACAGACCGGTCGATACGTCGATCGTGTTGCCCTCTTCGAGGGTCACATAGGCCTTCTTCACGTCCTTCCGCTTGCCGAGCTGGCCGCGGAACCGCTTGGTTTTACCCTTGGTGATGGTGGTGTTGACCGCCTTCACCTTCACGCCGAAGAGGTTTTCCACCGCTTCCTTGATCTGGGGTTTGTTCGCGTCAATCGCCACCTCAAATACAACCGCGCCATTCTCAGATGCCATGGTCGACTTTTCGGTGATGACCGGCTTGCGGATCACGTCGTAATGTTCTGCCTTCGCGCTCATTTCAGTCGAGCCTCCAGTGCTTCGACACCCGCCTTGGTGATCACAAGAGTATCACGCTTGAGGATGTCATAGACGTTTGCGCCCATGGTCGGCAGCACATCGAGACCTTCGATGTTGCGGGCCGCCTTGGCGAAGTTTTCGTCCACGGATGCGCCGTCGATGATCAGCGCGCGCTTCCAGCCCAGTTCCTTGACCTGGCGAGCCAGGGCCGAGGTCTTGGGGGCGTCGAGCGCGATGCTGTCCAGAACGACCAGCTCACCCGCTGCCGCCTTGGCGGACAGGGCGTGACGCAGGCCGAGCTTGCGGAACTTCTTCGGCAGGTCGTGGCCGTGGCTACGCGGGGTCGGGCCCTTGTAGACACCACCCTTGCGGAAGATCGGCGCGTTCCGGTCACCATGGCGTGCGCCACCGGTGCCCTTCTGGCGGTAGATCTTCTTGGTCGAATAGCTGGTTTCCGACCGGGTCTTCACCTTGTGGGTGCCGGCCTGGGCATTGTTGCGCTGCCAGCGAACGACGCGGTGCAGGATGTCGGCGCGGGGTTCCAGACCGAAGAGCGCTTCGTCCAGATCCACGGTACCGGCAGAACCGCCATCGAGCTTGATTACATCAAGTTTCATTCTTCCGCTCCCTCAACCGGAGCCTCAACGGGGGCTTCTTCCACGGCGGCCGATTTCACGGCGGCGGGGAAGGGAACACCCTCGGGCAGTTTCTTCTTCACGGCATCCTTGATGGTGACCCAGCCACCCTTCGAGCCCGGCACGGCGCCCTTGACCATGATCAGACCACGGTCTGCATCGGTCCGGACAACTTCCAGGTTCTGGGTGGTGACGCGCACGGCGCCCATATGGCCGGCCATCTTCTTGCCCTTGAACACGCGGCCCGGGTCCTGACACTGACCGGTGGAGCCGTGCGAACGGTGGCTGATCGACACACCGTGCGAGGCGCGCAGACCACCAAAGTTGTGCCGCTTCATGGCACCGGCGAAGCCTTTACCGATCGAGGTGCCGGACACGTCGACCTTCTGGCCTTCCAGGAAGTGTTCGGCCGACAGTTCGGCACCCACTTCGATCAGGTTGTCCGGGGTCACGCGGAATTCGGCCAGCTTGCGCTTGGGAGCCACGCCGTTACCGGCGAAGTGGCCGCGCATGGCCTTGGAAACACGCTTGACCTTCGGGGTGCCCGCGCCGAGCTGAACGGCCGAATAGCCATCCTTCTCAGAAGTGCGCTGCGACACGACCTGCAGGTTGTCGAGTTGAAGAACGGTCACAGGGATCTGCTTGCCGTCTTCCATGAACAGGCGGGTCATGCCCACCTTCTTGGCGATCAATCCAGAGCGCATCTTGTTGCCCTCCTTAGACCGAAATCTGAACGTCGACGCCGGCAGCGAGGTCGAGCTTCATCAGCGCGTCCACGGTCTGCGGGGTCGGATCGACGATGTCGAGCAGGCGCTTGTGGGTACGGATTTCCCACTGGTCACGGCTCTTCTTGTCGACGTGGGGGCCACGGAGAACCGTGAATTTCTCGATCTTGTTCGGCAGCGGGATCGGTCCGCGAACTTGCGCGCCGGTCCGCTTGGCGGTGTTGACGATCTCTTGCGTGGAAGCATCCAGCACGCGATAGTCAAACGCCTTGAGCCGGATACGAATGTTCTGACTTTGCATGTCATTCGCCCTTTCAGGCTTATTGGAGTTGATAGGACGACCGGCGGCTCATTCCCCCGGCCCTCTTCGAACTCAAAAAGCGGGACCGAATCCCGCTTCTCAAGCAGTCCGCTATCTGCGAACCCGCGCGCTATACGCGGGATAGGGTGGTGGGGCAAGGGGAAAGTTGGGGATTTCCACCCACCTTCTGTTGACCAACCAGTTGCAAGTACCGGGCGCGGAATAAAGGCGAAGCCGCCGCGCATTGCCGACGCGCCCCGACTCAATAAGTAGCTTCCAATCGCCTGCGAAACATCGCCCAGACTTCACATTGTTAAAAATGCCTGGAACAATTTGAGAACATTATTGTTGAATTGTGCTTGCGCAATGCTCACATTGTCATGAGTAACAGGTTTGGAGGTACCCTATGGCGAAATGTACTGCGCCACGGCAAGGACACCGTACGGCGAGTGGGCGCGCAGCCTGCCCTGCTTGTGGTGGTGGATCTCGCGGTTTCGGTGGATTTGGCAGCCACAGCTACTACTCGGCACCCAGGTCTTTAGGGCCGAGTTTGAGCGGCAGTTCCAAATTGGGGGCGCGGACCGGGAGTAATAGGCCCAGCTGGTCTCCATCAGGTTCCAGCGTGAACTATACTCCTTCTGAAGTAAGGGCGCTTACTCCGATCCGGCGTAGCGTTGAAGTTCGTTCACCACTAAATGACAATCGGGACGTCTTTCTTTGCCATGCCTGGGATGATCGTAGCGGAGCGGCCAGAGAGCTTCATGATCATTTGGAAGAGCGAGGAGTCTCTGTTTGGTTTAGCGAAAAAGACGTACTGCTAGGCACACCGCTGCTGCGCGAAATCGACAAAGGTCTTGCAAAATCCCGGGTCGGTATTGTGCTCGTCACTCCTGCCTTTATCAAACGCATTCAAGGGGAAGGCATTGCCGACAAAGAGCTTTCAGTACTTCTGGCGCGAGATCTGCTGGTTCCGATCGTCCATGACACAACCTACGAAGAGCTTCGGGAAGTCAGCCCTTTACTCGGCTCCCGAACTGGATTGAGCACGGAAGAAGAACCAATGAGAGACGTTGCTATTAAGATTTCAGAGTTGATCACAATCTAGTCAGATCCATTGCGAGTTAGATGGAATCACTCGTTCACAAAAAAGGCCCGCTCATTTGAGCGGGCCTTTCCGTTAGTCCTGGTGATCCGGTCGCTTATGCGAGGATCTTCGA
>NZ_MNBL01000082.1 GCF_001879695.1 Nioella sediminis | reverse complement strand
CGGTTCGCCGGTCTGGCAGGGACTGGGGCAAGCGAGCTTCGACTGGGATATCGTTGGCGTGGGCGACTACAATGGCGACGGAACGGACGATATCCTGTGGCGCAATGTGAACACCGGCACGGTCGGCATGTACGACATGGACGGCGGGCCAAGCTGGCAGACCATCGGCCAGGCCGCACTGGCTTGGGACGTTGAGGGCCAGTTCGTGGACGAGTTCGTGTTCTGAGCGGCACTAAGCCTGGATGGAGATTCGGAGCAGGCAGGTGACAGGATGGTCATCTGCCTGCTCTATCCTTGTTAGAAGAGCGGTTGCGGCAGATGGCGACTGACCTGAGCGTCTCTATATAGGCGTTAGACTTCCAGACCATTCTCCCTAATTCTTTCCCGGCCTACCCCTTCGGAAGAGCAGCCGCGGCGACAATCGAGGGCTGCAGCCCGTTCCGAGATGGTCTGCAGAACCGCTTTCTATGCCTTACTCAGCTGGATCACGCCGGTTCATTTGCACGATCGCATTTGCGCAATGGCATGTGCCGACGGAAGCATGGCGGGGGGCATTGCAACGGAGCTGACGCAGCCTTTTATTCTTCAGGCAGGGTTCAGCCTACAAGCTGCGGGCAATGGGCTGATATTCCGGCATGTTACTTAGGGTCAGGACTCATCGCCAATAGATGACGAGAGCCGCAAGGGCGATGGCTGAGAGGAAGACCTTCGGGCACCTGTCGTATCGGGTTGCCACCCGCCGCCAATCCTTGAGCCTGCCGAACATGATCTCGATACGGTTGCGGCGTTTGTATCGGCGCTTGTCGTATTTGACCGGGGTCTTGCGCTGCTTCCGACCTGGGATGCAAGCGCGTATCCCTTTGTCTTGCAACGCTTCTCTGAACCAGCCGGCATCATAACCGCGGTCCCCGAGCAACCAATCGACATCCGGCAAGCTGCTGAGAAGTGCCCGTGCGCCGATGTAGTCGCTGACCTGTCCTGCAGTCACGAAAAGGTTGAGCGGTCGGCCCTGACTGTCGCAAATGGCGTGCAGTTTCGTGTTCATGCCGCCCTTGGTCCGGCCAATCAGACGTCCACGCCCCCCTTTTTGACGCCCATACTGGTCGCCGTGCGGTGGGCCTTGAGGTAGGTCGCGTCGATCATCACGGTCTTCTGTTCGCCGTGGTCGGCGGCCAGACCGGCCATCATCCGTGCGAAGATGCCCTTGTCACTCCACCGTTTCCAACGGTTGTAGAGCGTCTTGTGCGGCCCATAGGCAGCAGGGGCATCGCGCCAGCGTAAGCCGTTGCGATTGATGAAAATAATCCCGCTCAAAACGCGCCTGTCACCGACGCGCGGCTTGCCGTGGGACTTAGAGAAGAAGGGCTCCAGACGCGCCATCTGGGCCTCGGTCAGCCAGAAGAGATCAGACATGTTCATCGCTCGGTTTTCGTACCGTGAATCACGCTGCAAAGCGGAAATCAATGGGTCCTGACCCTAGCCAATCTCGGGTATCACGCACCCGAAATTCAGCGGTAATCGCCCACAGCGAAGCAATAATTCAGTCATCCGCCGGTCTTGAAGCCGGTGTCGGCTGGCCCGCCCCCCTCAGAACACGAACTCGTCCACGAACTGGCCCTCAACGTCCCAAGCCAGTGCGGCCTGGCCGATGGTCTGCCAGCTTGGCCCGCCGTCCATGTCGTACATGCCGACCGTGCCGGTGTTCACGTTCCGCCACAGGATGTCGTCCGTGCCGTCGCCATTGTAGTCGCCCACGCCGACGATATCCCAGTCGAAGCTCGCCTGACCGAGCCCCTGCCAGACCGGCGAACCGGAGCCCATGGCGTAGTAGCCCACAGCGCCCGAGCTCTCGTGCCGCCACAAGAGGTCATCCGTCCCGTCGCCGTCCAGATCGCCGGTCCCCACCAGCCGCCAGTCGTTGGAGACATTGGCGACGACGCTCCAGGTGGGCGTGCCCGCATTCGACATCTCGAACTGGCCCACCTGACCGGTCGTGGAATTGCGCCAGATGATGTCGTCGATCCCGTCGCCGGTGATATCGCCGGTTGCCACGATCTCCCACGGGGCCGAGGAGCCGCCGATCGTCTGCCAGGTCGCGGACCCGCCCGACATGGCGAACATGCCAACGCCGCCATTGCTGCTGTTCTGCCAGAGGATATCGTCGGTGCCATCTCCGTTGAAATCGCCCACGCCCATGATCTGCCAGACCGCGCTGGCCGTCCCGAGCGCGTTCCAGACCGGGCTGCCAGAGCCCATGGCCGAGAAGCCGATGCCGCCGGAGGTGTCATTGCGCCAGAGGATGTCATCGGTCCCATCGCCGTCGAAATCACCGAGTCCACCGATCTGCCAGGCGGTGCTCTCACCGCCCAGAACGCTCCAGGTCGGCGTGCCACCCGACATGTCGAACATGCCATACTGGCCCGTCGTGCCGTTCCGCCAGAGAATGTCGGAGGTCCCGTCGCCGGTCACATCGCTTGTGACGTCAGGCGTGGCTGCCCCGAGGATCCGGCCCTGAAGAACCGAGGCATCGGTGATGCCGTTCAGCGTCAGCGTGTTGCCCCCTCCGAAATCGAGCACAAGGTTGCCGCTGACAACAGTGGCATCCGCGATCAATTGCGCGTCGGTCCCCGTCCAGATGGAGGACGAGATTCCGATCAGGTCACCGTTGAAATCGGTGATCACATCCGCGCCGCCATTGTAGATGAAGCTGTCCTCACCCGCGCCGCCGGTCAGCGTGTCGTTGCCGGTTCCGGTCTCAAACCGGTTATTTTCGGCATCGCCCGTGACCTGAGCGTCATAGCTGCCGCGCAGCATCAGGGCTTCGACATTGGAAATGGAGTCCGACAGGTTCGGGTTGCCCAACTGCCCGGAATACCCCGTTGAGAGGTCGAGCTGATAGATGAAGCCTGCGGGCAGGGTGAACCCGTTCAGGTCGATTTCCAGCGTGTCGAACCCGTCACCACCGTCGACCGTATCACTGCCGGAATTCAGCCGAATCCAGTCATTGCCCCCGGCGGCATTGATCGAGTCGTTACCGCCCCGGTCTTCGAAGTAGTTGTCGTTGCCATCCCCGATCAGCGTGTCGTTCTGGTCGGTGCCTGCAACGCCCTCAATCCCGCTAAGGCTGTCGGTATCGCCATAGCTGTCGGTCGCAACACCGGTCGCGAGGTTCACATTGACCCCGTTGGTCCCGCCCTCGAGCCAGTACTGGACCATGTCCCAACCGCCATTGCCGTTGATCGTGTCATTTCCAGCCTCACCGACCCAGGACTCGTTGCCCTGCCCGGTGCCGGAGCCGCCGTCCGATCCGTTGAAGACATCCGCATCCTGCGTGCCCTCGAAGTGGTCGGCATAAGTGAAGGTATCGTTGACGACACCGGCATTGTTGCTGGTGGTCGTCCCGGTGCCGTTCGCGCCCACGGTGATGACGACCCCGCCCGTGCCCTCGACGTTTTCATAGATGACGTCGATACCGCCACCGCTGCGGTCGGCGAAGGCCTGTGCATGTCCGATGATCGTGTTGTTGCCGGTGCCACCCTGGATGATGTCGCCATAGCCCTGGGACGCGGAATCGCCGCCAGATGCGTCGAGTGTATCGTCGCCGTCGCCGCCCCGAATGTTATCGCGGCCTCCGCCACCGGCTATGGTGTCATTGCCATCGAGGCCTTCCAGCTCATTGTCCTGATCGTCGCCGATGATCGTGTCACCAGAGTTCGAGCCCATGACCCGTTCGAACCCAGAGAGGGAGTCCGTATCGCCAAACCCGTCAATGGCAATGCCGGTCATCAGGTTAACGTTCACGCCAGCAGCGCCGCCGTAATTGGCGTCCCGGTCATAGCGGACGCGGTCTTCGCCATCGCCGCCAATCAGCGTATCGTTGCCATCGAGACCGCGGATCTGGTTACCTGCCGCATCGCCGGTGATGTGGTCGTCATGCATCGACCCGCGAACCATCTCGAAATTCGCGATCGTGTCATTGCCCGCGCCGCCCGTGGCGGTGCCGGTCACAAGGTTGACGGTCACGCCGGAGGTGGCATCGTCATAGACCACCTGGTCGTAATCGTCACCGCCATCGAGAGAGTCGTCGCCTGCGCCGCCGCGAATATAGTCATCCCCCGCGCCGCCGGTGATGGTGTCATTGCCCCCCTGGCCGGAAAGGTCGTCATCCCCTGCGCCGCCGTTGAACAGCTCGGGATCGTCGTAACCGACCCAGTAGTCGTCAACGGTCACGGTTCCGTTCGGGAAGGTCAGCGGGTCGAATGCGGTGTTAGGCGCGTAGGTGCCGGTCACATAGCTGGCACCGGTGAAACTGGCGTTGATGACATCCCACTCTGCCTGACTGGTCGGGATCGCTAGGTTTCCGTCGATGGGGAAAAAATACTCCTGCCCCGTGGAGGAATTCTGGAGCACAAGAATCGTGGCGCTGGAACCGTTGCTGAAGCTGGCCTCGAACACCCACGTGAGATCCACGCTGGTCGCCATCCCGTCGATGCGAATATCGCCGGCGCCGTTTACGGGTACGATATCCGCTTCGAGGATTTGGCCGTTGCCGATCGTTTCACTGTTCGGGATGATGCTGTAGATCAGGCTCGCGCCTTCCGAGATCGTAAGCGTCAGTGTCGACGTGCCGACAAAGGCGTTGTCGCCGTTGACCTGGGTGTTGTTGTCAGTCTCAAACCCTTGAAGTGTAATGCTAGGCATGGCGTTCCCCCGAACAGTTCCGTTCACAATGTCTTTGCGGCCAGTGGCTGTCCACCCGCGCGCGGTTCAAATCAAAATAGTATGCCTTTTTTTTGTTTGTCCAGTTCTTAGAACCACTTGGCGTCACTAAAGCCCGTGCTGCCACCGAAGGGGGAGCTTTCGCCTTTGCCCTGTGAGCTGCCCGCTTGAACCGGACAGCCATTCATGGAGTCGCGAACCGGGCCCGAGGATGCCGGGTGGAAAGAAGGATCTTCCCCTCGCAATCGCATTCGACGATGGCAATGCCCTGCCGAGGGAGACCAAGCTTTCAGGAGGAAACCTTGCGTTGACGGACATCCTGAACCGGGTCGGGACAGTTGCAAAGTCGGGTCAGCCCAAGCGGGGTATCAGGCCAGTCAGGGCGGGAACCGCAGCAAGCGGCAGCGGCTCCCCTCCACGCAGGGCTCAGAACACGAACTCATCGACGAACTGCCCCTCGACGTCCCATTCCAGCCCGGCCTGGCCGATGGTCTGCCAGTTGGGGCCGCCATCCATGTCATACATGCCGACCGTGCCGGTATTGACGTTCCGCCACAGGATATCGTCGGTGCCATCGCCGTTGTAATCGCCGGTCCCGACGATATCCCAGTCGAAGCTCGCCTGCCCCAGGCCTTGCCAGACCGGCGTGCCGGAACCCATGGCGTAATATCCGACCGCGCCCGAGCTTTCGTGCCGCCACAGCAGGTCATCCGTCCCGTCGCCGTCGAGATCCCCGGTGCCCACCAGCCGCCAGTCGTTGGAGACATTGGCCACGACGCTCCAACTGGCCGTTCCGCTGTCGGACATCTCGAACTGGCCGACCTGCCCGGTCGTGGAGTTCCGCCAGATGATGTCGTCGATCCCGTCGCCGGTGATGTCGCCGGTGGCCACGATCTCCCATGGGGCCGAGGACCCGCCGATCGTCTGCCAGGTGGCCGTGCCGCCCGACATGGCGAACATGCCCACGCCGCCATTGCTGCTGTTCTGCCACAGGATATCGTCGGTGCCGTCGCCGTTGAAATCGCCGACGCCCACGATGCCCCATGCGGAACTGGCCTGCCCCAGGGCATTCCATACCGGGATGCCCGAGCTTATGGTGGAGAACCCGATGCCGCCGGAGCTGTCATTGCGCCAAAGAATGTCGTCGGTCCCATCCCCGTCGAAATCACCGAGACCCGCGATTTGCCAGGCGGTGCTTTCAGATCCGAGCACCTGCCAGGACGCGGTGCCATTCTGCATCTCGAACATGCCGAACTGACCGGTCGTTCCATTGTGCCACAGAATGTCGCTGGTCATGTCCCCATTGAGGTCGCTGGCCACAGATTGCGTGCCACCGGTAATACGGCCCGCAAGCGTCGCGGTACTTGTCACACCGTTCAGCGTCAGCGTGTTTCCACCACCGAAATCCAGAACGAGATTGCCGGCCTGCACGACCGCGGCGGAAAGCACGCTGGCCAGGTTGCCCGACCAAAACGCGGGATCGATCTCGATCAGATCATTTGAAAAGTCCTCGATGACATCCGCGCCACCCGAGTAAATGAACAGGTCTTCATCCGCGCCACCGTTGAGCGTGTCATCGCCGTCACCGCCGGACAGCGTGTCAGCCCCGTCACGTCCAACAAGCAGGTTGTCACCCTCGTTGCCAACCAGCGAATTGGCCCCGTCGTCACCACGGGCCGTTGCATCAATGGTGCCGATCAGTTGGACGGCCTCGAAATCACCGAGGAAATTGCTGCCCAGGTTGGACAGGTCAATCGTCGTTCGGGACACGATGGTATCCGTATCGCCGGAGCCCCCGGTGCTTTCATCAACCAGATCGCTGCCGTCGACATAGTAGACGTCGTCGCCAATCCCGCCCGTCAACGTATCGGCCCCGCTTCCACCGATCAGCGTATCATTTCCGCCATCTCCGAAGAGCCTGTCATCGTCAGATCCGCCATCGAGCAGATCATGGCCGGTGCCGCCAACCAAAAGGTCATCGCCGCTTTCGCCCATGAGCGTATCATTGCCGCCATCCCCATCGAGAGAGTCATCGCCCGCGCCACCGACCAGCGTATCGTCCCCGACGATGAGGGTCTCGTTGGGAACGGTCAGTGAAACGGAAACCTCCGTTTCGCTTGAATCCGATGCAACCAGAATGACTTCGATCGTGTCGCCTGCGGTTGTCGAGAGACCGTCAATGGTCGCATTATACTGAAGGCCAAGCGGCGTGGACGAGAATTCCACACCGTCCACGGTCCGCACGAGGACCCCATTGACGTAGATTTCCAGCCTGTCGACCTCGCTCGTGTCCACCGGCGAACCGGTCAGACCACCTGTCAGCGTCGACGGTTCAAGCACGCGAATGGCGCTGCCATTGCTTGTCCCGTCATCGACCAGATCGAGCTGATTGAGATTTGCGGAGCTGCCGAGCCCGAAGGCATTGATCGTGGCATTCAGCCCATTGCTGTCGATCAGCGTTGCGACCTCGTCGGCATAGGCACCGCCATTATGGGCACCGTCCGATATGAAATAAACGACATTCTGGCCACTTCCCATCCCCTGAAGGGCCAGGATCGCCTGCTGAAGCGCATCTTCGAAATCCGTGTTCCCGCTCGCTCTCATGTCCTCCAGAACCGCATTCACGCCGCCAAGCGCCGATCCGCTATAGGTGGTGACAGCACTACTGGCAAACTCGACGACGGCAACGTCCGAACCGGAGAACCCCGCCGCGACAAGACTGTCATTCAGCGACTGGAATGCGGCAACGGTGCCGTCCAGCAATGTGTTGGCCTGGCCATCGTTGTTGAGGTCGCCAACGGTTTCGGTTCCGGAAAAGCTTCCGCTCATCGAAGAGGACGTGTCGATCACATAGACGATATTGTAATCGCTGCCCTGGTTGGGAATCCGGTTCACGATCCCCGAGATTTCAATGCTCGTCCCATCGGAACTGTCGGGAATTGTCACCGAGAGCGCCAGATCCTGACCGGTTTCCGCAACCGTCACGACGTCCGAGGCCGTCTGGGTCAGATCCCCGTCACCTTCGATACGATCGTCGCCATCGCCGCCACTGACAAGATCGTTGCCCTCGCCTGCATTGACGGAATCGTCCCCTCCCCCGGCGACAATGGCGTCATCGCCTTGCAGACCGTCGATTTCCTCACCGCGATCGGTGCCGACAAGAAGATCGGCAGCCGCCGTGCCCTCGATGGTGACAGCGCCCATGTCCATCGAGAAGACGGAGATGCCGTCGTCGTTGAAACCGCCCACCACAAGCAATCCCTGACCGTCGACCTCGACGAACTCAAGATAAGCGGCGCCATCCAGTTCCAATGCAGCGTCTTCGGAATCGAAAACACTGTCCACCTGCATCAGGCTGCCATCGCCTTCGATGGAAAACAGGGTGATGCCGTCATCAATTTCCAGCGTTGCGGCGAGGTAGGTTGTGCCCCCGAACTCGAAAATGTCCAGATCCTGGATACCGTTCAGGCTCAGCGTCGTTGAATCGCTGTAGTTGAAGACGTTGACCGCAGCCCCCCCTGCACTGATCGAAAAGACCGAAATGCCATCATCGCTGTTGCCCGCGACATACATGAAAAGCGTGCCGCCGATTATCGCCGCCTCGACCCCGTGTGCGCGAGAGAGTTCGAGAGTACCCGTGTCGGTCAGGCTGTTCAGAAGGGTAAGCTGGCCAGAGGCCGACAGGCTGAATATCCCGACACCACTTTCATCATGGCCGGTGGCAAAGACAAAAGACGTGCCCATGTATTCGATGAACGCGGTATCTGCGGGACCGTTCAGCACAAGAGCCGGGGAATCGGCATCGTCAATATTGTCGGTGTTGGTCAATTGGCCGTTCGCACCGATCTGAAACACGCTCAGGCCGTCATCGTAATAGCCCTGGGTGATGAGGAACTGGTTGCCGCCGGATGTGGCAATGGTCAGCTCTCCGAGCGACCCGTCCAGCTGGAGATCCGTATCGTCGCTGTCGAAGACGGTCTGAACGCTGGTCAGCATCCCGTCCGCACCGACCTGATAGACCGTGATCGCGTCAGAAACTTCCCCTGCCGCATAAAGATACGTGGTGCCATTCACCTCTGTGGACGCAAAACCGGAGACACCGTTAAGCCCGGCACCCGACGTCTGCGGCACGGTTCCTATCTCGGTCAGCGTTCCATCCGCACGCAACTCGGATATGATGATCGCATCGGCGAAGGTTGCCGCGGCATAGACAAACGTCCGATCGCCGATTGTAACGATCTCAATACCGCTTGCACCATTATAGTCTGTTCCGCCGGCACTATCCGTGAAATAGAGCTCTGTTAATGACATAGTGACCCCCAATAAACTTAGGTCCTTACTACTTCATTGAAATTGCTTTGAGAAAAACACAGTCCTCTGAAATCAATGGCAGCACATTCGACCTGATTTCCGGAATTGGAAACCTTTACAGAAGCAGAATTGCGTGATTCCGGCACTGACACAAGCCGGAATTCCCGGCTTCCGGGTTTGGCGGGCGTTGGCCAAGACTGCCGAAGCCCTCCGCCACTCCTTGCAGGATGGCCCGCGCAGCAGCCCTGCATCCGGCCCTGGACTGCGATGCTGCCCGACCGACAGGACAAAAGTTCAGAACGGTGGGGATATGCAGGAAATCATGGCGCACCCGAGAGGATTCGAACCTCTGGCCTCTGCCTTCGGAGGGCAGCGCTCTATCCAGCTGAGCTACGGGTGCCGCGTGCGCCGCGTATAGGACATCCAGACAGGCGCTGCAATTGCAAATCTTGCGCCCTGCCCCTTGTGTCGCGCCGCGTGCTGATGACAATGGCCGAAAGCTTTCAAGGACCTTGCCGATGACCCGTGCCATGCCGCTCTGGCTGCTTCTGACCCTGCAAACTGCTGTCTCCGCGGCCTCGCTTGTGGTGGAAATCGTGGCAGGCCGGATGCTGGCCCCGCATGTGGGCATGTCGCTTTATACTTGGACCTCGATCATCGCAGTGGTGCTGGCGGGATTTTCGGCCGGGCATTGGTGGGGCGGGCGGCTGGCGGAGCGCCCTGTGGAGAAGGCACTGTCCTGGACGGGTGGGGCGCTGATTGCGGCGGCGTTGACCACGGCCATCGCGGTGAACCTGCTGCGCCTCCTGGCGACCCCGTTGCTCGAGGCCGTGGGCCATCCCGTCTGGGGCATCGCCGCCATCACCATGGCGGTGTTCTTCCTGCCCTCCTTCTTCGCCGGTGTCCCTGCCCCGGTTCTGGCCCATGTCTCGGTCACCCGCGCAGCCCCGGACCAGCAGGGCCGTGCGCTTGGGGCGATGTTTGCTGCCGGAGCCATCGGCGCCATCGCGGGCACGCTGCTGGCGGGCTTTCTCTTCATCTCATGGCTCGGGACATCCGCCACGCTTGCCGTGGTGACCGTGACCTATGTCATTTCCGGGCTGCTGCTCTTCTGGCTCGCGCGGTCTGCCGCTTTGAAGATCGCGTCCATCGCCGCCCTCATTGCCCTCGCGCTCTCCGGCCTCGCGCTGGCCACACCCTCCCCTTGCACGCTCGAAAGCAACTATTTCTGCATCCGCACCGTCGATATGTCCGCCGACCCCGACAGCCCCGTGCATCTGATGGTCATCGATCATCTGGGCCATGGGATGAGCGCCCGCGACGTCCCCACCGTGATGTTCACCGAACATGCCGCGATGCTGGATGAGTTGGCCCGCCGCCGTGCGCCGCGTGCCGATTTCACCAGCTTCTTCATCGGCGGCGGCAGCTATTCCATCCCCCGCGCCTTCACCGAACACGGCACTGGCCCGATGGTGGTGGCCGAGATCGACCCCGCCGTCACCGCGCTGGCAGAGCGGGATTTCTGGTTCGATCCCGAGACCGTCACCATCCTTCACGAAGATGCCCGCCGTGCGCTTCTGACCCGGCCCGATCAGCTTTATGACGTGATCATCGGCGATGCATTCACCGATGTGGTGGTGCCCGTCCATCTGGTGACGCAGGAGTTTTTCGAACTGGCCCGCGCGCGCTTGACCGAAGACGGCACCTTCCTGATGAACGTGATCGACTACGAGGACCGGCTGCAGGCGCTCGGCTCGATCGTCCGCACCATGCGCCAGGTCTTCCCGAGCGTAGAGGTCTGGACCCAGGCCACCCAGCCAGACCCCGGCAGCCGCATGGTCTTCGTCATCGCCGCCGGAAACAGCCCCTCCGATTTCGACGAATTCAGCGCCCCCATGCCCTTCCGCATGACCTTCGGCGCCCTTGGGGACCAGTTTATCACCCGTATCGCAGACGCGCGCGGCCAAATCCTGACCGATGACTACGCCCCCATCGACCGCCTGATCGGCCGCCCGGACTGAGTCCAG
>NZ_MNBL01000081.1 GCF_001879695.1 Nioella sediminis | reverse complement strand
CGACGACGAAGTCGGCGAAACCAACCTCAGCTCAGGCAAACAGCTCGTGGCAGAGCTCCAGCGCGTCGACCAGCGCATCGACTTCGGCCTCGGTATTGTACATGCCAAAGCTCGCCCGGCAGGTCGCGGTCACGCCCATATGCTCCATCAGCGGCTGCGCACAATGGTGCCCGGCGCGCACCGCCACGCCCTTCTTGTCGAGCACGGTGGAGATGTCATGGGCATGGGCCGCGCCTTCCAGCGTGAAGCTGAAGATCGCCCCCTTGGTGGCGGATTTACCCTGCACGTTCAGCCAGTTCAGCCCATCCAGCCGCGCCCTCGCATAGGCGCAGAGACGTTTTTCATGGGCGGCGATATTCTCCATGCCGATGCCCATCATGTAGTCCAGCGCCACGCCCATGCCGATCTGCTGGACGATACCGGGCGTTCCGGCCTCGAACTTCATCGGCGGATCGTTGTAGGTCACCGCGTCGCGCGTCACGTCGCGGATCATGTCGCCACCGCCCATGAAGGGCCGCATCTCGGCCATAAGCCCCTTGCGGATATGGATCGCGCCCGAGCCTGAGGGGCCGTAAAGCTTGTGGCCGGTGATGGCATAGAAATCGGCCCCGATCTCCTCGACATTCACGGGCATATGCACTGCCGCCTGTGACCCGTCGACCAGAACCGGCACCCCGCGTTCCTTGGCGCCCGCGACAATCGCCTTCACATCCACCACGGTCCCCAGAACGTTCGACATATGGGTGACGGCCACCAGCTTGGTGCGGGGCGTGATCGCGGCCAGAACGGCAGCCGGGTCCAGATCGCCATTGGCATCCACATCGACCCATTTCAGCACCACTCCCTGACGTTCCCGTAGGAAATGCCAGGGCACGATATTGGCATGGTGTTCAGCCACGGAAAGGACGATCTCATCCCCCGCTTCCATGCGCGGCATGGCCCAGGAATAGGCCACCAAGTTGATCCCTTCCGTAGTGCCGGAGGTAAAGACGATTTCATCCTCGTCCTTCGCGCCCAGGAACCGGGCCACGGTGCCGCGCACCGCCTCGTATTTCTCGGTTGCGAGGTTCGACAGGAAATGCAGGCCACGATGGACATTGGCATATTCCTCGGCATAGCCGCGCGTCACCGCGTCGATCACAACTTGGGGCTTCTGGGCGGAAGCGCCATTGTCCAGATAGACCAGCGGCTTGCCATTCACTTCCCGCGACAGGATCGGGAAATCGGCACGGATTTTGTCGATATCGTACATGGTTGGAATTCCTAGACGAGACTGAGGCCCATGGCCGAAAACAGGATGGAGAGCAGGATCGCGAGCCCGAGCAGCGACACGATGATCCCCGCGAAAACCAGCCCGAGCGAGGTGAAGCCATGCAGCTCGGCCACGAAATTCACCATCAGCCAGAAGAACAACGCCAGCGCCGCGATGGAGATCACATCGGTCAGCGGTGGCAGCACGATCATCGCCATCAGCTGAAGGACGCTGAAACAGAGCAGAATGAACTGCGCCCAGATGACCAGCGCAAAGGCCTGCTCGAAACTGCCCCGCCCGCCGAAGGCCTGCCCGATGCGGAAGGCCCCGAAGGCGATGATCAGGCCGACCACGCCCTCGAACGCGGTATAGGTCACCGCCGTTTCCGCCGGAATGGCCATCCCGTCCGGCATCGGGGCCAGCGACAGAAAGATCACCGAGGACATGGCCGACAGTACCAGTTCCAGCAGGTAGAACTGCATCAGGATACGCCGGGGCAGGTTCAGCCCCATGATATGGCGCGCGCCCTCGCGCGGATCGGTCAGGGTCTGCCGGGCAAGCCGCAGCAGCGTCGGAAGATGCAGCAGGTGGGTCATGCGCTTTCGGGTCCTTCGCCCCGTTCGGCCTCGAACAGACCGGAAAGCCAGATCCAGAAGAATCCGGCGGCAATCGCGTAGTTCAGCACCATCACCATGGCAGCCGATTGGCTGACACTGGCCATGCCCCGCAGCAGGAACAGCGGCGCCACGGCAAGGATCGCCCAAAAGAGCGCCAGCCGCGCATTGACCCCCTGCCCCTTTCCACCCGCCAGACGGGCCAGCACATGGGTCAGACCGCCAAAGACATAGAGGATCAGCGGCCAGACGAAGAGCCAGACAAAGAGCGTGATCGCCAGACGCGCATCCAGCGGTGCAGGGCCATCCTCGCCGGTCAGTTGCTCGGTCATCTCCGGCGCGGCAAGGCCGGTGCCGGTCAGGTCCGGGATCTGACTGAGGAAGATGATCAGCAGCCCCACCAGCAGGTAGATGAACCCGCGCGCCTCTGGCCGGTCGCTGGTGCGATTGCCGTCCATCAGCGCCCGCATCACCTGACGCGGGCGCATATAGCTGCGCAGAAGTTCGCGGGTGACCGACAAGCGCTTACCCCCTGTGCCGGTCCAGCCAGCCTTGCAGCCGGGTCAGGATATCTTCGCGCAAGCTTTCGTCCTCGATCTCGTCGATCGCTTCGGCAAGGAAGGCCAGAACCAGAAGGTCGGTCGCCGCCCCTTCCGGCACGCCGCGGGAGCGCAGGTAGAAAAGCGCCTCTTCGTCGATCGCCCCGGTTGTGGAGCCATGAGAACACTGCACGTCATCGGCATAGATTTCCAGTTCCGGCTTGGCCTGGAAACTCGAATCCTCGTCCAACAGCAGCGATTGCGACAGCTGGTAGCCATCGGTCTTCTGCGCGTGGGGTTTCACGAGGATCTTACCCTGGAACACGCCCTCGGCGCCGTTCCTGAGCACCTTCTTGAACACCTGACGGCTTTCGCAATCCACCGCGTCATGGGTGACGAAAACAGTGTCGTCATGGTGGAACGCGCCCGTGGCCCCGTCGCCAAGCGCCGCGCCCGCGATATGGGCCACCGCGTTGTCGCCAGCGATCTCGACCACCTGTTCATTGCGGGTCAGGATGCCGTTCACCGTGAGGGTGAAGGATTTGTAAACCGACTCCTGCCCGAGACGCGCGAACATATGGGTCGAGGCCCGGCGTTCATGGTCCCGGCCCTGCGCGCGGACGTGGTGGAACTGGCCACCATCGGCCACTTCGACCTCCATGCACTTGGAAAAGCGCGCCGCCGCCGGACCGTTTTCCAGCACGGTGACCGAGGCGCCTTCCTCGACCTTCACCAGATGGTGCAGGATAGCGTCGGAGGTTTCCGATTTATGCAGGTAGATCAAGCTGATGGGCTTGGCGGCCTTGCCGGTTGCCCGGATCACCACACCATCGGTGGCAAAGGCGGTGTTGAGCGCCGCGAGGGGGCGTTCCACCGGGGTTTGCCCCCGGGTTTCCAGCACGCCGTAATAATCCCGCGCCCAGTGGATGTCGCGGCCAAGCGCGTCCGACAGGCGCTCGATTTCCACGCCTTCCATCGTCAGATCATCCGACGCATCGGCATCATAGACCCCATCGACAAAGACGATCTTCAGCCGGTCCGTATCCGAGAACGGCATCGCCTCGTCGGTTACGAAAAGCCCCGCACGCGGTGCTTCGGGCGCGTTCAGCGTGGTGGGGTCGGAGTATTTCCAATACTCGTCGCGCTTGCGGGGCAGGCCCATGGCGGTCAGGCGGGACAGCGCCGCGCCGCGCGCGTCATTGGCCCATCCCGCACCATCGGGAAGCGTCAGCCCCTCAATGCGGGCCGCAAGCGGGTCCTGTTTCACAGCCGGGTTCGCCATTACGCGACCTCCGCCAGAATGTCGGCATAGCCGTTCTGTTCAACCTCAAGCGCCAGTTCCGGCCCGCCGGTCTTCACGATGCGGCCACCCGCCATAATATGCACCACATCGGGTTTGATGTGATCCAGCAGGCGCTGATAGTGGGTGATCACCAGGAAGCCCCGGCCCTCGTCGCGCAGCGCGTTCACACCCTCGGCGACCAGCTTCATAGCGTCGACATCGAGACCGGAATCGGTTTCATCGAGGATGCACATCTTCGGTTCCAGCATCGCCATTTGCAGGATTTCGTTGCGCTTTTTCTCACCGCCCGAGAAGCCCACATTGACCGGGCGCTTGAGCATATCCGCGTCGATCTTCAGCGCCTTGGCCTTTTCGCGGATCACCTTGAGGAACTCGGCAGCCGACATCTCCTCTTCGCCGCGCGCCTTGCGCTGCGCGTTCACGGCGGTGCGCAGGAAGGTCATGTTGCCCACACCGGGGATTTCAACCGGGTACTGGAAGGCCAGGAACACACCGGCAGCGGCACGTTCCTCAGGTTCCATCTCCAGCAGGTCTTCACCATTCAGCAGCGCCTCGCCATCGGTCACCTCATAGCCATCGCGGCCCGACAGAACATAGGACAAGGTCGACTTGCCCGACCCGTTCGGCCCCATGATCGCATGGACCTTGCCCGCCTCGACGGTCAGGTCGACGCCCTTCAGGATTTGCTTGTCCTCTTCTTCGAGGGACACGTGCAGGTTCTTGATCTCAAGCATGAAAACCTCTTTCCATAGCGGCCAGACCCGCCTGCGCGATGCGCAGCGGATGGCCCGTGGTCATGACAGGGCAGCTCAGAAGAGTGCCAGTTTCGTAGGATCGGTCAGCCGGATCACCTGGCGTACCCAGATGTCCGAAAACAACAGCTCGAACAGGCCCGGAAAGGCGTGTACGGCCATATGCATGGTAAACGCCGCCGCGAACATGCCCGCCGTCTTGGCGGCCGTGTGTTCGGGGCGTTTGAAGTGGAAGATCTGCTGCAACAGGATGCCGGCCAGAAAGGCCAGTCCGAAATCCAGCACCAGGTTGGAACTGCTCAGCTGCGCCGAGCCCGGCGTGACGCCAGTCAGATGGAACCGGGCGTAGCGGGCGGCGACGACCACCAGCAATCCGACGCCGAAGGCCCCGATCAGCGACAGGACATAAGTCACCCCATCCCCGCGCGGCTTGCGCTTGGGGCTGTCCGGGGCCTTGGCCCGGCTCGCCTCGATCCGCGCCACGCGTTCCGAGAAGCTGGGATCGACGATTGTGCTGCCAGAACTGCTCATGCCCGCACAAAACCGGGGGAATGTGGCGCATTTCGGGATGGGATCGGGGCATTTTCAGCCAATCCTCACATTCGAACTGGCTGATCCGCCCTCGCTCGGGGGCTGGGTCGCGTCTCATGCCTTACCCCTCCTGCTGCGCGCTATCACGGCGCTGATGGTGGCGGAAGCGGGCGATGTAGTCGGCGGGCAGGTCGGCAGGCGCCGCGCCGCGTGCGATCAGGTGGTCGATGCAATGCAGCGCCAGGTCGGGACTGTCGAAGACCGTATCGGCGGCAAAGGCCAGGTGCATCAGCTGATCGTCGCTGAGCCCCGCCGTTTCCTCGTCGCGGATATAGACCGCGTCGCCGTCCAGCAGCTGGCTGGTCAGCTTCGGGCGCACCACCTGATCCTCGTGCTCATGGGGCATCATCACCGATTTGGTGAACATGAATTTGTGCAGCTTGAATCCCTGTGCGCGCAGTTCCGCGTCGAGATCACCGAACAGCGGCTCGCCCGCGTAGATACGGTGGAACCGCACTTCACTTACGACCGCTACCGCACTGGAAAGCTTTGCTATTCCGCCGCGCAAAACCTCCAGCTCCCCGCCCTGAAGATCCATCTTCAGCAGGTCCACCGGCGGCAGATCCGCCAGCGTGTCCAGCGTCACGGGGGTCAGCGGAACGGGCTCGATCCGGTCCGACAGCCACTTCTCCTTACCGATGGCGCGCACCGCCCGTTCGTCCAGCGGATAGAGCGAGGTAAACCCCGCCGTCGGGTGAATATAAAGCGTGCGGTTTCCGGGCAGGCCCACAGCCTCGCAGAAATAGGTCTCGTGCTCGGACGGGGTCTCGACCAGTTTGGCAAACTGCGCCTCGTTCGGCTCGAACCCGTAGACATGGGCAAGACCATCGTCCAGCAGCCCCTGATAGGGCGGAGTTGACAGGCGGCTCGCCCCCACATCGCAGATCCGCATCCGGCGGGATGGCTGCAGCGCCCCGGTCAGGACCGCGCGGCGTTTGTCGGCATGGCTTCCCATTACGCCCCCTTCCGCGACGCGGGCCGCACCAGGTAGTTGGTGCTGGTCTCGTAGCGCTGGACCTCGGTTTCCACCACGTAGTCGGCGCGCTGCCGCCAGCCGTGGAAACCCTCGTCATTATGCTTGTCCACCTCGATCAGCATCCACGGACCACAGCGTTTCACCGTGGCCTCCAGCCCGGTCAGCACCTGCAATTCCATGCTTTCCACGTCGATCTTGATGAAATCGGGGCTTTCAGCGGCCAGTGCATCATCCCCCGCCACAACGCGCAGGTCACCCTGCCCCGGCAGCATCCGCGAAGCCCCCAGGTTGCGGGTGCGCTGTTCCATGGCGAACCCGTCGCCCGGTTTATCCGACAGGCCCAGACCCAGCCATGACAGATCGAACACGCCCCCGAACCCGTTCATCGCCACATTGGCCAGCAGCAGCTTATAGGCCGCCACATTCGGCTCGAACGGAATGACCTTGGCAGGCGAAAGAAACGCCGCGACATAGAGCGAATGGTTGCCCACATTCGCGCCGATATCCACATAGGTGCCGCCAAGCGGCATCACCCGCTTGATCAGGCTCAGCTCGCGCCCCTCGTAAAGCAGCCCTGTGCGATGGTGACGCTGAATCGGATCGCGTTCCATGTCGACGGCAAAGCGGAACGGGCGGCCCGCGATGGTGCAGGCCACGACGTCGATCCCTTCGAACACGAAGGCATCGCCACCCGCAATCGCAGCGCGGGCGGCGTCGAGGTCGAAAGGAGCTTTCACTGCACCGTCTGCCATGGATAGATGTCCTCTTCACCGGCGGAAAATTCTTCTGGAAGAATTTTCACACAGAAAAATTTTCAGGAAAACTTTTCTAGCCGACCGACCCCTCCAGCGAGATCGCCACAAGCTGTTGGGCTTCCATGGCAAATTCCATCGGCAGGGCCTGAAGCACCTCTTTGCAGAAGCCGTTGACCACAAGCGCCACGGCCTCTTCCTCATCCATCCCGCGCTGACGGCAATAGAAGAGCTGGTCGTCATCGACCTTGGAGGTGGTGGCCTCATGTTCCACCCGGGCGGAGTTGTTCTTGACCTCGATATAGGGCACCGTATGCGCCCCGCACTGATCGCCGATAAGCAGGCTGTCGCACTGGGTGTAGTTGCGCCCGTTCTTGGCCTTGGGGTGCATCGAGACCAGCCCGCGATAGGTGTTCTGCGCCTTGCCCGCCGAAATCCCCTTGGACACGATGCGCGACTTGGTATCGCGGCCCAGGTGGATCATCTTGGTGCCGGTATCGGCCTGCTGCATGTTGTTGGCGATGGCGATGGAATAGAACTCGCCCTGGCTTTCATTGCCGCGCAGGATGCAGGACGGGTATTTCCAGGTGAGGGCAGAGCCGGTTTCCACCTGCGTCCACATCACCTTGGACCGGTCGCCCCGGCAATCGGCGCGCTTGGTGACGAAATTGTAGATGCCGCCCTTGCCCTCTTCGTCGCCCGGATACCAGTTCTGCACGGTGGAATACTTGATCTCGGCGTCTTCCAGCGCAATGAGTTCCACCACCGCCGCGTGCAGCTGGTGGGTGTCGCGCTGCGGCGCGGTGCAGCCTTCCAGATAGGACACGCAACTGCCCTTGTCGGCAATGATCAGCGTGCGTTCGAACTGACCGGTGTTTTCGGCGTTGATGCGGAAATAGGTCGACAGCTCCATCGGGCAGCGCACGCCCGGCGGCACGTAGACGAAGGATCCATCCGAGAACACGGCGCTGTTGAGCGTCGCGAAGAAATTGTCGGTGATCGGCACGACCGAGCCGAGGTATTTCTTGACCAGCTCGGGGTGTTTCTGAATGGCCTCGGAGATCGAGCAGAAGATCACCCCCGCCTGTTCCAGCTCCTTCTGGAAGGTGGTGCCCACGGACACGGAATCGAACACCGCATCGACGGCCACCTTGCGGCCCTCGGCGGGTGCCTCATCCGCCCCCTCGACGCCCGCCAAGATCATCTGTTCCTTCAGCGGAATGCCCAGCTTTTCATAGGTCGCCAGCAGCTTGGGGTCGACCTCGTCCAACGACTTGGGCTTCTCCTGCATCGACTTGGGCTTGGCGTAGTAATACTGGTCCTGGTAGTCGATCTTTTCGTAGTGCAGCATCGACCATTCCGGCTCGTCCATCAGCTTCCAGCGCTTGAATGCCTGAAGGCGCCAGTCCAGCATCCACTCGGGCTCGCCATTCTTTTCCGAGATCAGACGAACGATGCTCTCGTTCACGCCCTTGGGGGCGTATTCCATCTCGATCTCGGTTTCCCAGCCATATTTGTACTTGCCGCCCATGGCCTGGACGGTTTCCACGGTTTCGCGGTCGACGCCTTCGCGCACCTCTGTTTCGGCAATGGCCATATCACGTTCCCCTGTGTTGGCCCCGAAGGGCCCGCATGTCCTCGCGCCCCATTGGGACGCGCCTGTTCACCTGCTGACGCGCGACAGGTGTCTGGCCCGTGCCGCCCGCCAGGCCTCGCTGAAGCGCAAGACCTCGTCTTCCGTCGTCGTGGGCCCGATCGAGATGCGGATCGCGCATCCGGCATCCCGCTCGTCAAACCCCATGGCGCGCAGAACCGCGCTCGACGTCACCTTGCCGCTGGAACAGGCGGATCCGGCCGAAATGGCAAAACCCGCAAGGTCCATCTGCATCACCTGCGTCTCGCCCTTCCAGCCCGGTGTGACCAGGCAAGTGGTGTTCGGCAGGCGTGGCGCGCCTTTCCCGACCAAAATAGTTACATTTCCGTCAAGGTCCAGAGAGTTTTCTAGAATATTTCTAAGTTGAGCGACCCGACCCCAGACCCCATTCGCAAGATCTTGTGCAGCTGCCTGTGCTGCACCCCCAAATCCTGCGATCCCGATCAGGTTCTCTGTCCCCGACCGACGACCCATTTCCTGCCCGCCGCCCTTTATCCGGGCCTCCACGTCCAGCCCGCGCCGCAAAACCAGCGCCCCGATTCCCTTGGGGCCACCCAGCTTGTGGGCCGAGATCAGCCCCATATCGACGCCAGACCAATCGAACGCCACAGGCAGTTTACCGAACCCTTGAGTAAAATCGCACACCGCCAGCCCTTCGGGCAGGTCCTGCAAAATGCCGGTTTCGGAATTGGCCAGTTGCAGAGTGGACACCCCCGGTTCGCTGACATTCACCCGCCCCGCCCCATCCACCGGCAAATCCTCGGTGACCCAGGCCCGAACCGCGTCATGTTCCACGCCCGACCCATGCAGCCCCCGCCCGGCCAAGGCCAGCGCGGCGGCCTCGGTCGCGCCCGAGGTAAAAACGATATCGCTGGCCTGCGCCCCGAAAGCTTCGGCCACCTGCGCGCGCGCCTTTTCGATCAGCGCCGTTGCCGCGCGCCCCTCCGCATGAACAGACGACGGGTTGCCCACCACGTCCATCGCCGCACACATCGCCGCCCGCGCTTCAGGCCTCAACGGGGCCGTGGCGTTCCAGTCAAGATAGCTGCGCGGTGCCATGTCACCCTCCTGCTCGGTTCACGCCCTTCTGCCCCGCCTCAACGGAAAGGTCCAGTTACCAGCCCCCTAACGCATCCCCGTTAACCTTAACGCGCGCCCCGCCCCCTTCTTCTTGGCCAAAATACTCCCGCCGGAGGCGTCCCGACCAAGCCAACTGCGCCACGGCAAAGTGGCTCAATCCTCATCCACCACATGAAACAGGTTCGGCACCGCCGGGCACGGGGTCAGATCGTTCTGCACCACGTCAGAAAGTCGCGTCTGGTGCAGGAACACGTAGACATGCGCGCTGAGCCCCTCCCACAACCGGTTGGTCATGCTCTGCGCGCGACTGCCCGACATCCCGCCCGAGGCCCCTGCCCCGGTATGCAGCGCACTCACCGTTTCATCCACCGCCCCCAGCACATCCGACACCCGGATCTCAGCAGCGGGACGCGCCAGCCGATACCCGCCCCCCGGCCCGCGCACCGACTCTACCAGCCCGGCCCGGCGCAGCTTGACGAAGAGCTGTTCGAGATAGGGCAGCGAGATATCCTGACGCTTCGAGATTTCCGCCAGCGAAGTCAGCCCTTCGGTACCCTGAAGGGCCAGATCGGCCAGCGCAACCATCGCGTAGCGTCCCTTGGTGCTCAGTTTCATCGGTTTTTCCCTTCTGGCGCGGCGTTCAGAGGCCTATGAACATTGACCTTTCCCGCAAGGAGGCTTAACTGCGATCCACCCCCCTGTTCAAGCCGGACAGGGGCTGATCCGACATTCTAGGTAGCGTCGCGCAGGGGCGTCAATGACAACCCCGCCGCGCCAGACGCGCCAGCAAGAGCAAAAGTTGAAGGAGCCGCGATGCCCGAGGTGATTTTCCCTGGACCGGAGGGCCGACTGGAAGGCCGCTACCACCCCCAGAAAGCCAAGGACGCCCCGATCGCGATCATCCTGCACCCGCATCCGCAATTCGGCGGCACGATGAACAATCGCGTGGTCTATAACCTGCACTACGCGTTCCACAAGATCGGCTTCACCGTTCTGCGCTTCAACTTCCGGGGCGTGGGCCGCAGTCAGGGCGAGTACGATCAGGGTATCGGCGAGTTGTCCGACGCCGCCTCGGCGCTCGACTACCTGCAGTCTATGAACCAGAACTCCAAGCATTGCTGGGTCGCAGGCTTCAGCTTCGGCGCATGGATCGGCATGCAGCTTCTGATGCGCCGGCCCGAGATCACCGGCTTCATCTCGGTCAGCCCTCCCGCGAACATGTATGATTTCAGCTTCCTGGCGCCCTGCCCCTCCTCGGGGCTGATCATCAACGGATCTGCAGACCGCGTGGCCAAGCCGCAGGACACCCGCATTCTGGTCGACAAGCTGCATGAACAAAAGGGCATCACCATCACCCATGAGGAGATGGAAGGTGCGGGTCACTTCTTCGAAGATCCCTACATGGACCCGATGATCGACTCGGTGCAGACCTATGTGAAGCGCCGTCTGACAGAGTCTACCCGCTGATGTCCGGTGGCGGCGATTTCATCACTGAATTGGCCGACAAGCTGGCGATGGACGCGCTTCAGGCCGAGGAAGACTATGATGATGACCGGCTGATCGAACAGCTGTCGACCACGATCGGGGCCGCCTCGATGACGTTGCAAGAGGCCTTCATGACATCTGTCCGCATCCGACGCGCCGAAAAGCGCGGGCGTATCTGGCTGGACGCGCGCATCGCCAAGGCCAAGGCAGCGAAAGCGGCGGAATGAGAGACCGGCTCGACCGCCAGTTGGCGTTCCTGATCGAGGCCGACCGGCTGAAGCGGATCGACCGGGCCAGTTGGATCACCGGGCGTATCCGCCGCGAAAACAGTGCCGAGCATAGCTGGCACCTGACACTCTTTGCGCTCACCCTGGCCGATCAGGCCCCGGACGGCGTGCGCATCGACCGGGTGATGCGAATGCTTATCCTGCATGACCTCGTGGAAATCGACGCAGGTGACGCCCCCGTTCACGGCACCTACGATTCCGAGGCGCTTGCCCTCGCCGAACAGGCGGCTGCGGATCGCATCTTCGGACTTCTCCCGGACGATCTGGCGGCAGAGTTCCGCGCGCTTTGGGATGAGTTCGAAGCCGCCGAAAGCCCAGATGCCGTCTTTGCCAAATCGCTCGACCGGTTCCAGCCGCCGGTTCTGAACCTGCATTCCGAGGGCGGCAGCTGGCCTGAGTACAACGTGACCGAAGATCAGATCCGCACCCGCGTGGGTCACAAGATCACCAAGGGTGCACCGGGGCTGTGGGACTGGCTCAGCCCGAAGATCACGGAATTTTTCGGTCGGCGCTGATGCCCTGCGGTGACAGGCGGGCCGCCGTCCGCTAGGCTTTGCGCATAGTTGCTGCAAAGTATTTGAGAGCCCGCATGTCCCAGACCCTTGTTATCGTCATTCTCATTCTCGCATCGCTCACCGGGACGGGATTGATCGGCTACGCTCTCATGCAGTCGTCCCGGCGGCAAGCCGCGCTGCGCGACGCTGTGACGGACCGGGGCTGGCGCTATGACCGGCAGGAAGGCACCGGTGGACGCGCCCGCGTGACCACGATTTCCGATCCAGAGGCCGGGTGGCGGATGGAAATCGAGCTCAATTCGGCCACCGATGGCAGCGGCCGCACCAAGCGAAGCACGACATGGCACGCCCCTGATGCCGGAATCACAGAGGGGCTGGCCATTCTGGGGCCTGCCATGTCACCCGCGGAGGCCAAGAAGGCCGAAACCATGCTTGGCAAGCTCGGCGGTGGCATGGGCGGTTTCCTGATGTCCAGCATGTTCGGCGATCTCGGGCCAGAGCCCGCGCGGCTCGAATCCGTGGACGTGCCCGGTGCCCGCTGCCTGATGATGGCCACGCCAGAGGCGCGGGAGGCGCTGACCCCGATCGCCTCGCACCCGATCATGGACGGGACCGAGGACAGCCTGCCACGCGGTGCCCTGCCCGTCATCCGCCGTTCGCCAAAGGGGTTGGAGATCTCGCTGCGCACCGCCCTGTCCCGCCCCGAACAGGTTCTCGCCCTCGCAGAGCTTGGCGCCACGATGCAACGCGAACTCACGCCGCGTTGACGGTATACGATTGCATACACTACGCAGAGTTGCTATCACTCCCGCAACACATCCCCAGTCCCGAGGTTCCCGATGACCAAGATCAAAGTCGACAATCCCATCGTCGAAATGGACGGCGATGAAATGACCCGCATCATGTGGGATTTCATCAAGCAGAAGCTGATCCTGCCCTATCTGGATATCGACCTGCTCTACTACGATCTGGGCATCGAGGAGCGCGACCGCACAGACGATCAGGTGACGGTGGACGCCGCTGAAAAGACGCTGGAGGTCGGCTGCGCCGTCAAATGCGCGACGATCACCCCCGATGAACAGCGGGTGGAGGAGTTCGGCCTCAAGCGCATGTATCGCAGCCCCAACGGCACGATCCGCAACATCCTGGGCGGCGTCGTCTTCCGCAAACCGATCATCTGCCGCAACGTGCCGCGTCTGGTGCCGGGCTGGACCCAGCCCATTGTCGTGGGCCGCCACGCCTATGGCGACCAGTACCGCGCCACCGATTTCCGCTTTCCCGGCAAGGGCAAGATCACGCTCAAGTTCGAGGGAGAAGATGGCGAGGTGATCGAACGCGAGGTCTTCGATGCGCCCTCTGCCGGCGTCACCATGGCGATGTACAACCTTGACGACTCGATCCGGGATTTCGCCCGCGCCTCGTTCAACTATGGGCTGGACCTGAAATGGCCCGTTTACCTGTCCACCAAGAACACCATCCTCAAGGCCTATGACGGGCGCTTCAAGGACATCTTCCAGGAGGTGTTCGAAACGGAGTTCGAGGCCCAGTTCAAAGAGGCGGGCATCGAGTACCAGCACCGCCTGATCGACGACATGGTGGCCTGCGCGCTGAAATGGAATGGCGGGTTTGTCTGGGCCTGCAAGAACTATGATGGCGATGTGCAGTCCGACACCGTCGCTCAGGGCTTCGGCTCGCTCGGGATGATGAGCTCTCAGCTCCTGACGCCCGACGGCAAGATCATGGAGGCCGAGGCGGCGCACGGCACCGTCACCCGCCATTATCGCCAGCATCAGGCCGGGCAGCAGACCTCCACCAATTCCATCGCGTCGATCTTCGCATGGACCGGGGCGCTGAAACACCGCGCCAAGCTGGATGACAACCAGCCCCTTCGGACCTTCGCCGAAACGCTGGAACAGGTCATCATCGACACCGTGGAAGCGGGCCATATGACCAAGGACCTCGCCCTGCTGGTCGGCCCCGATCAGGGCTGGCACACGACGATGAGCTTCCTCGAAAAGATCGACGAGAACCTGAACAAAGCGCTGGCCGGGTGATCCGACTTCTGCAAATCGTCTTTATCTGGATGCCTGCCATCCTGGCGCTACTCCCCGCCTACGCGGTTGTTCGGTTACGGCTAGAATGGCAGGCAGACTGCGCCGGAGGGCGCGCTGCCAACCCCGGCTACCACGTGGCCGATTGCTGGGACAATGAGAGGGCAACCCTGATCCTTGCTGTTATTGCTGCCCTTCTGATCCTGCCCGCGATCAGCTTTGGCCTGCTGCGACGTCTGGCGCGCCGCAAGGCGGGATCCGGTCCAGATCAGCCGTAGTCACCGCGCCTTCAATTGCTACACTGACCCCATGTTCTGGCGCGCCCTGTTCCTGCTTGTCCTCGTCGTGGCCCTGTCGGTCCTGCTGACCCTGTGGCTTGGCGACGAGGTGCTGATCGCGCTCGGGCTGATCTTCCTGCAACTCAAGGTGATCGGGCAGAAGATCGTGTCAATCGAGCTGCCCGCGGTGCTGGTCTGGCTGAAAACACAAGCCGCGCTCTTCTTCCGCATCGAGCTGATCAAGAAATGGGTCATGACCACGGTCCTGCCGATGATCATGGGCTCGGCCCTTCGCAACCGGCTCGATGCGCTGTTCAAACGGTTCAAGGCGGCGGCGGCCGAGCGTTACAGCCGCATGATGGGCTGGTATCGCGGGCTGGAATGGTATGAACAGCTCGTCGCCGCGCTCATCGTGATCTTCGCCACGCTGGCGCTCTCCGTCAGTTCTATCGGGCTGTGGGTGGTGCTCTTCTCCGTCAAGCTGCCCTTCATGATCGCCGCCGGGGTTGGTGCGATCTGGCGGATGCTGTGGACGACGCTGGCCAAGTGGCTGTTCAAACTCATCGCCTTTCTGCAACTTGGATGGGCGTGGAAATGGGTCAGCCGCCGCCTGCCTGAAAGCTATCTGGAACAGAAACGCCGGTGGGATTTCCGCGTCGCCCGCGCGGTTGTCCGCCGCCGCCGGATGACGGTGCGCCAGCTGCACGAGCAGAAAGACAGCCTGTCGATGCGCCTTTCCCTCATTGCGGGATACTTCCGTCAGGCAAGGCCCGAAATGCCCGCGCCCGAAAACCCGGACGAAGATCAGAGCGGCAGGTCGTAAAGATCCATCCGGTCGCCTTCGAACCGGGCGATCTTGCCGGGGGCCAGCGGTGTCCAGTCCGCCTCTCCCATCTCCAGCGGCTCAGACACAACCGCCCATCCTTTTCGCGTTTCCGACCAGCGATAGTAGACCGTGGGCGAGATACTGTCGCAGGATCCGCGCGCGGCCCAAAGCGCGGTGCCATCGCTGAACGCCGCCGACAGGCGCAGATGTGGCGCAGCACCATGCGACCGGGACAATCCCGCCAGCTTGCCCGCCGCCCGTGCCAGCGCCCCCGCCGGATCGCGGTCCAGTCCTTCCGCCAGTGCCAGAAGGAACAGCACCTCGCTATCCGTCGCGCCCTTGCGAAATGCATAGAGATCATCGGGCACCATCATATCGGCATGTTTGCGGAAATGTTCAAACCCGCCGACCTGCCCGTTATGCATGAAGCTCCAGCGCCCGACCACGAAGGGATGACAGTTGTTGCGGCTGATCGCCGACCCGGTCGAGGCCCGCACATGGGCCAGGAACAGGCCAGAGCAGACCTGTTCGACCAGCGACCTCAGGTTCGGGTCCGACCAGGCCGGATAGACATCGCGGTAGAGCCCCGGTTCCGGCCTGCGGTCATACCAGGCCAGCCCGAACCCGTCGCCATTGGTTACGGTCTTGGCCTCGGTGGCGTTCTGACTTTGGTGAATCAGGGAATGGCCAGGACGGCTAACCACCTCGTCCAGAAAGATCGGTTCCCCGATATAGGCGGCCCAACGGCACATGCGGCGCTCTCCGGTGGATGAGATATCTTTTTGCGCCGATTCCCCGGCGCAGGGAAGCGTTTCGCAGCCCGGACGCGTTCACCACGCCCGAAATGCCGGGTGCTCTCGCAACCCGTCCGTGGCAACGCGGCCCGAGGAAA
>NZ_MNBL01000080.1 GCF_001879695.1 Nioella sediminis | reverse complement strand
ACCAGGCCAGCCCGAACCCGTCGCCATTGGTTACGGTCTTGGCCTCGGTGGCGTTCTGACTTTGGTGAATCAGGGAATGGCCAGGACGGCTAACCACCTCGTCCAGAAAGATCGGTTCCCCGATATAGGCGGCCCAACGGCACATGCGGCGCTCTCCGGTGGATGAGATATCTTTTTGCGCCGATTCCCCGGCGCAGGGAAGCGTTTCGCAGCCCGGACGCGTTCACCACGCCCGAAATGCCGGGTGCTCTCGCAACCCGTCCGTGGCAACGCGGCCCGAGGAAAGCCCCGCAGGGGCTTGACGAGGGCCGCCCCCCGCTCGATGACGCGAGGGTGGCGAAATCGCCCTATTCGTATTCCTCGACGATCACCAGATCACGCTCGGACGCACCGCGCGCATGGCTCAGCGCCTCCTGGTAGCGCGCCGATTCATAGCACGCGTTGGCCGCGTCGAGAGACGGGAACCGGGCCACCACATTGCGGGGATGGTCCCGGCCTTCCTTCTGGATGTAGCGCCCGCCACGGGCCAGAAAGACACCGCCATGTTCGGCAATCGCCTCCGTCGCGATCGCCGCATATTTCGAATAGGCTGCTTCGTCGGTCACCGTCACATGGGCAATCCAGAGTGCAGATGGCATGGCTCAAACTCCCTTCAAAACTGTTTCCGCCGCCGCGATGGCCGCCTCGGCCCCGCCGATATCCTTGCCGCCACCCTGGGCCATGTCAGGCCGGCCGCCGCCGCCCTTGCCGCCCAGTTCCACGACCGCCGCCTTCAGCAGATCGACGGCAGACACCCGGCCCGTCAGGTCATCGCTGACCCCCGCCGCCACGGCCACCTTGCCGCCCGCATCGGCCATCAGGAGCACGGCAGAGCCTTCGCCCATCCGCGCCTTGTGCTCGTCAATCAGGCCCGGCAGGTCCTTGCCGGTCACGCCTTCCAGAACCTGCGCGAGGAAGGTGATGCCGTTCACATCGCGATCCGCCGGGGCCGCGCCGCCCCCGCCACCGGCCATCGCCAGTTGCTTGCGCAATTGCGCCACCTCGTTTTCCAGCGACCGGCGTTCGGCCATCAGGGCCTGAACCCGCTCGGCCACATCGCCCGGCTGCGCCTTCAACAGGCCCGCGACCGCGGCCAGCCGATGATCCTGCGCCGACAGGTAGTCGAAGGCCGCCGCCCCCGTCAGCGCCTCGATCCGGCGCACCCCGGCGCTGGAGGCACTGTCGCCAAGCGCCACGAACACACCGATATCACCGGTCTGGCGCACATGGGTGCCGCCGCAGAGTTCCAGCGAATAGGTCTCGCCATCCATGCCCTTGCCGGACCCGGCCAGCTTGCCCATGGACACCACGCGCACTTCGTCGCCATATTTCTCGCCAAACAACGCCTGCGCGCCAAGGCCGCGTGCGTCATCCGGCGTCATGATCCGGGTCTCGACGGGGGTATTCTGGCGGATGAAGGCGTTCACCTCCTCCTCGACCTGCTTGAGTTCCTCCAGCGTCAGCCCCTTGGAATGGCTGAAATCGAAGCGAAGCCGGTCGGGCGCGTTCAGCGACCCGCGCTGTGCCACATGATCGCCAAGCGCCCGGCGGAGCGCCTCGTGCAGCAGGTGCGTGGCGGAGTGATTGGCCCGGATCGTGCTGCGGCGGCTGTGATCCACCTCCAGTTCCACCGGGTCGCCCAGCTTCATCTCGCCACGCTCCATCACGACCTTATGGGCCGTGATCTTGCCATCCGCGAATTTGCGGGTGTCTTCGACCAGCGCCACTTCGTCGCGGTCTTCCAGCCGCCGGATCACGCCGGTATCGCCCACCTGGCCGCCGGATTCGCCGTAAAACGGGGTCTGGTTCACCACGATCCAGCCGTCTCCGCCCTCGGCAATTCCCTCGACTCGGGCGCCATCGACGATCAGCGCGATGACCTGGCCTTCGGCCTTTTCCGTGTCATAGCCCAGGAAATCCGTTGCGCCCTTGCCGTCGGCGATGTCGAACCACACGGCATTGTCAGCCGCCTCGCCAGAGCCCGACCACGCGGCACGGGCCTTGGCTTTCTGTTCTTCCATCGCCTCGTCAAAGCCCGCAGTATCGACCGCCCGGCCCTTTTCGCGCAGCGCATCCTGTGTCAGGTCGAGCGGAAAACCATAAGTGTCATAGAGCTTGAACGCGGTCCGGCCCGGCAGCTCCGCCCCGTCGGGCAGATCGGTCAGTTCCTCGTCCAGCAGCTTCAGGCCGCGGTCCAGCGTCTGGCGGAAACGGGTTTCCTCCAGCTTCAGGGTTTCCTCGATCAAGGCCTGCGCGCGGGTGAGTTCCGGGTAATGCTGGCCCATCTGGCTGACCAGCGACGGCACCAGCCGGTGCATCAGCGGATCGGCCGCGCCCAGAAGATGCGCATGCCGCATGGCGCGGCGCATGATCCGACGCAGCACGTAGCCGCGTCCTTCGTTCGAGGGCATCACGCCATCGGCAATCAGGAACGAGGTGGAGCGCAGATGGTCCGCGATCACCCGGTGATGGACGTTCTTGTCGCCATAGGGATCGACGCTGGTGGCATGGGCCGAGGCCTCAATGAGTGCCTTGAACAGGTCCGTGTCATAGTTGTCATGGCTGCCCTGCAACAGCGCGCCGATCCGCTCCAGCCCCATGCCGGTGTCGATCGACTGCATGTCGAGCGCCCGCATCGAGCCGTCCTCGAACTGCTCGTTCTGCATGAACACGATGTTCCAGATCTCGATGAAGCGGTCGCCGTCTTCCTCGGGGCTACCCGGAGGGCCACCCCAGATATGGTCGCCATGATCGTAGAAGATCTCGGTGCAGGGACCGCAGGGACCGGTCGGGCCCATCTGCCAGAAATTGTCGGAGGTCGCGATGCGGATGATCCGATCCTCGGGTACGCCCACCTTCCTCCATATCTCGAACGCCTCGTCATCGGTATGGTAGACCGTGGTATACAGCTTGTCCTTCGGGATGCCGAAATCGCGGGTGATCAGTTCCCATGCGAATTGGATCGCCTCATCCTTGAAATAATCCCCGAAGCTGAAATTTCCCAGCATTTCGAAGAACGTGTGATGACGCGCGGTATAGCCCACATTGTCGAGGTCGTTATGCTTGCCGCCAGCCCGCACGCATTTCTGCGATGTCGTCGCGCGGTTGTAGTCGCGATGTTCGACCCCGGTGAAGAGGTTCTTGAACTGGACCATGCCCGAATTGGTGAACATGAGCGTCGGGTCGTTGCGCGGCACCAAAGGTGAGCTGTCGACGATCTCATGGCCGTTGCGGGCGAAGTAATTCAGGAAGGTGGAGCGGATGTCGTTCAGGCTGGCCATCGTGGCAGGGCCCCTTCTCGGCAGGCGGTTTTGCAGGTCTTACGGCATGTAAACCCCACCTGCGGCGCTGTCCACAGGGCAAAGCGGTCTCGGGGTGCGGGGCACCCATGAAAAAGGGCGGCTCCTGCCGGGGCCGCCCCTGTCGTTCTTCTGCCGGAGGATCACTCCTCGACCATGTCCTCGTCACCCTCGGCCATGTGGAAATCCAGCCCATGGGCGGCGCGGATCTTGTCCTCGATGGACATTGCGACCGACGCGTTTTCCTTCAGGAAGGTCTTGGCATTCTCTCTGCCCTGCCCGATCCGCTCATCCCCATAGGAATACCAGCTGCCGGATTTCTCCACCACGCCGGCCTTGACGCCCAGGTCCAGCAATTCGCCGGTCTTGGAGATGCCTTCGCCATACATGATGTCAAACTCCACCTGCTTGAAAGGCGGCGCGACCTTGTTCTTCACAACCTTGACGCGGGTGGCGTTTCCCACCACCTCGTCGCGGTCCTTGATGGACCCGATGCGGCGAATGTCCAGACGGACAGAACTGTAGAATTTCAGCGCATTGCCTCCGGTCGTGGTTTCCGGGCTGCCGAACATGACGCCGATCTTCATGCGGATCTGGTTGATGAACACCACCGTGCATCGCGTCCGGCTGATCGAGCCGGTCAGCTTGCGCATCGCCTGGCTCATCAGACGGGCGTGGACACCGACCGAGCTGTCGCCCATGTCGCCTTCCAGTTCGGATTTAGGGGTCAGGGCGGCGACTGAATCGACCACGACCATGGTCACCGCACCGGAGCGCACCAGCGTATCCACGATCTCCAGCGCCTGTTCGCCGGTGTCGGGCTGCGAAATCAGCAGCTCGTCCAGATCGACGCCCAGCTTTTTCGCATAAAGCGGGTCAAGCGCATGTTCCGCATCGACAAAGGCGCACACGCCGCCCTTTTTCTGCTCTTCCGCGATGCAATGCAGCGTCAGCGTTGTCTTGCCCGAGCTTTCAGGCCCGTAGATCTCGATGATACGACCCTTGGGCAGGCCGCCAATACCGAGCGCGATATCGAGCCCGAGAGAGCCAGTGGACGTCGCTTCGATCTCTGCCACCGGGTTGTCGGCGCCGAGTTTCATGATGGAGCCCTTGCCGAACTGACGTTCGATCTGGGCCAGCGCACTGTCGAGCGCCTTCTGCTTGTCTGCGGATTTACGATCGGTCATGTCGAGAAGGTTTGCCATTGCCATGTTGTTCGGCTCCTTATTCCATACCGCTTGCTCCGCGGCAATGATGCTCATGTTCGCCTCTTGTTCTCAACCCGTTCTGAGATCAAAACGCGAACATTTCAAGTAAAATCTTGTCGTACCCAGTTTTTCCGTGAAGGATTAAAAAAGGGTTTAAAGTGACGAAGTAAGTGGAGTTTCAAACGGATGCTGGTGTTCTGGAAGCAGAGAATCGTTCTTCTGGCGGTCCCCAAGACGGGTACAACGGCGCTGGAACAGGCCTTGCTGCCTCACGCCAGCGCGGCGATTCTCGATCCGCCGGGGCAGAAACATGTCTCGGCGCAGGGATACCGGAATCGGCTGTCGAGTTTTTTTGAACAGCGCGGCAAACGCCCGATGGAGCTGGTAGCCGTGATGCGAGAGCCGGTTGACTGGCTGGGAAGCTGGTACAGGTACCGGTCCCGCCCGCAACTGGACGGCAAGCCGAACTCCACCGCCGGGCTCAGCTTCGACGCATTCGTCGAGGCCTGGTTGCGCGACGACAAACCTGCCTATGCCGAGGTCGGTTCGCAGGCCAATTTTCTCTCCGACGGTCAGGGCGAACTCGCCGTCGACCGGCTCTTCCGATACGATCGCATCGCGAATCTGGTCCGTTTCATGGAAGACCGGCTGGACAAGTCGCTGGACATGTCGCGCGCCAACGTGTCCCCCAAGATGCCTGTTGAGCTCTCGGACGCGATGCGGAGTCGCCTAATGAGAGAAGCCGCGGCGGAATTTGCCTTGTGGGACAGTCTTTCCGGGCAGGACTAATGCAGTTGCCGCTGCACTGTCGAGGTCAGGTCGGACAAGGTGAAGGGTTTGGCCAGAAAGACCGAATTGGGAACCTTCGCCTCGGTTTGTTCCACCGCATCCTCGGCGTAGCCTGACACGAAGACCACCTTGACGTCGGGACGATCCTTCAGCGCCTCGCGCACCCATGTCGGGCCGTCCATGCCCGGCATGATCACATCGGTGACGAAGACATCCACGTCGAGGCTGCTATCCGCAAGCGTCTCCAGAGCTTCCTCTGCGTTTTCAGCCTCAATCACGGTGAAACCGCGCATCCGCAGCGCCCGCGAGGCGAAGGCCCGGACCGAGGCCTCGTCCTCGACCAGCAGCACCACCGCATCACGGGGCAGATCCACGAGCCGGGCCGGGAGGCCTCGGGTCGCCTCGCCATCCGGAGCGACCGGTTCGCTTCGCTCATGCACAGGGAAATAGATCACGAATTCAGAGCCTTCTCCCACCGTGCTGTCGACAAACACGTAGCCACCCGACTGCTTGACAATGCCATACACCATCGAAAGCCCCAGCCCGGTTCCCTCTCCCGCGCGCTTGGTGGTGAAAAAGGGCTCAAAAATGCGCGCGATCTGATCAGGCGGTATCCCCGTTCCCTCATCGCACACATGGATCGTCACATATTGACCGGGCGCCACCTCTGCCCGGTCGCGGCGCAGCGCCTCTTGCAGGGTGGTGACGCGTGTTTCGACGCGGATGGTGCCGCCCTCGGGCATGGCGTCGCGTGCATTCACGACGAGGTTCATGATGACCTGATCCAGCTGCCGGCGATCCGCGCGGATCGGCAGGAGATTCGGATCGTGGGTCAGGTCCAGCTTGATCTTTTCGCCCACCAGCCGGTTCAGCAAATGGGTCAGATCAGGCATGGTTTCCCGCAGGTCCAGCACCTCTGGCCGCATGGTCTGCTTGCGCGAGAAAGCCAGCAACTGGCCAACGAGACTGGCCGCGCGGTTGGCGTTCTGGTTGATCTGGACAAGGTCCGCATAGTCGGGGTCCCCTTGGTCGTGGCGCAGCATCAGCAGATCGCAATGGCCCGTGATCGCCGTCAGCAAGTTATTGAAATCATGAGCGACACCGCCTGCGAGTTCCCCCACGGCCTGCATCTTCTGGCTTTGCACGAATTGCTGTTCCATCGATTTGAGCGCCGTCGCATCGTGAAGAACACCCAGCAGCGTGGCCTCGCCCTCTCCGGCAATGCGGCCAAGGGTGATCTGCACGAAGCAATCATCCTCACGCATCTTCGCCCGCACCATCTCGGGCCGTGAGGGGATGCGCTCCTCCAGCACATCGCTCAGCCAATCATGAATCGGCCTCCCCAGACCTTCGACCACATCGGCGAGATTCGTCGTGCCATCGGGGTGGCAGGCCATCAGCGACTGAGCGCGGGGGTTGGCAGCCAGAATGCGCCCGTCTCCGGCAATGTGGACCAGCGCCACGGGAAGCGCACCGAAGGCCCGCGCGGCGACGCTGTCTTCCAGCGGCAGCAGGTCCACCGGCAGCACATAGATCTCGCGCCGCCCATCACCGGCCTGCAGCTCGATCACCAGAACCTCGATCCAATCCTCCGCCCCGCGCAGACGTACCCTCTGTCCAGTCTTGACCGGCAGGGCTTCGAACACATCCGAAAGCGCCTTTTTCCGGTCACCGAGCGTCTCGCGCATCGCCTCGTTCATCGACAGGATCGTGTCGCTGCGACTGACCACCATCATCGGCAGGCTGGTGCCGCCGGGATGGCGATGATGGTGGTCCACGATTTCCTCCAGACGCCAGAGCGTTCCGGAGCCCACGCGAAACGCCGTCACCTGCACCGCGCCGCGCCGCGTCACAACGGTTTCGCGGCAGGACCGGTCGCGCATCAGGGCGGTTTCCTGTCGGAAGGCCACAGCCGAGGCATTGGGCACCAGCCCGGCAAGGGCGCGCGACATGGGCTGTCCGTCGCGCGGGCCGAACCGGTCGCAGGCGGCGGGGTTCTGAAACAGGATAGCACCTTGGGAATCGGTACAGAACACCGCAACGGGATCTTCTGCGGCCACCGTGATGGCATTGCGCATGGCCGTTTCATCGGCGCGCGCACGGCGGAATTGCCCGAGCGTCAGCAGGAAGGCCGTCGCCGTGATCGACGCCGCCGCGGCAAGCCCTGCAACGCGCGCAAGGACAGACTCCGCAAGATAGGCCACAGGTAAACAGGCCAGGGCCAGCAGGATCAATGCCCAGGAGGCACCGCCCCTTGGCAACAGGTTTCGCCTGCGCGACACGACCGACTGCTCCGCCACCCTGATCCTCCAGCTTCCATTCCGGGACCATCAGGACAGAAATGTGTTAATTTCGGATTAAAATCCGAACGGTTTCAGCCGTTGCCATTCCGGCGCAAGACCGCCAGGAAAAAGCCGTCGGAGGCCTCGGGGGGCAGAAATCGGGAAGAGGTCAGCACGTTCCAGTCCGGCGCCGACAGGGCGGCGTCCACCACAGCCTGATTTTCCGCATCAAGCAACGAACAGGTCATGTAGACCAGGCGCCCACCGGGCCTGACAAGTGCTTGTGCCTGCTTGACAATCTGGCGCTGGACCTGCCCAAGCTCCGCCAGTCTCTCCGGGGTCAGCCGCCATTTGGCTTCCGGATCCCGCCGCCATGTACCGGACCCGGAACAGGGCACGTCGCATAGCACCAGATCATAGGGTTCGCGGTCATCTGGGCGAGAGATCGTTGTCAGTATCACACCCGCCCGCGCCGCGCGCGCGGGGATATCCGACATTCGAGATGGATTGGCGTCATGGACAAAAACCTGCGCATCTGACACCGCGGCGATGGCCAGAGCTTTGCCACCGCCTCCGGCACAATAGTCCAGAACCTTGCCCCTCTGCGGCCAGTCCACCGCCGCGCAGGCCAGCTGAACCGAGAGGTCCTGGATCTCTACCGACCCGTCCAGATAGGCTGAGGATTGTCGCAGGCGACGATCGCCTTCCGTGACTTTCAAAGCCATTTCAGCCTGACAGGTTTCCGTTTTGATTCCGTCTTCTAGAAGGCGTTCCTGAGCTTGGTTAACCGATGCCTTCCGGGCATTGACCCGCAGGTAAAGCGGCGCGCGCGTCTGCATGGCGCCCACAATATCCGCAGCCCCTGCGCCAAGGCTTTCCCGCAGGGGCTGATTCAACCAGTCAGGAACGTCGCGCCAGACATCGGGGGACGCATCCGGGGCCTGCCGTTCAGCGCCACTCAGCGGGACCGGGGCGTGCCCCTCGCCGGTGAAAACCGTCGCGGGGTCAACGCCCTGCAACCGCAACAGCCCCAGCATCAGCCCGCGCCCGTCCACACCGCCGAGCGCCGCGCACGCACCCTTGCGGCGCAAGACATCGTAAACATGATCGCGAACGGCCGCCCGATCCTTGGACCCAGCATAGCGCGCGCCGCGCGCCCAACCGGTCAGGGCCTTCTCGGCCGGCACGCCGTCCAGCCAGCGATCTAGCACCTCTATTGCGGCGGCAACCCGCGCGGCGGGGGTCACGAAACCACCTTAAGATCAGCGCGCAACATCATCATCCAAAACGATAATTCGGGCTTTCGCGTGTGATCTGAACGTCATGGACATGGCTTTCCTTCAGCCCAGCGCCGGTGATCCGCACGAAGTTGCAGCCCCCCCGCATCTCGTCCACCGTGGCAGAACCGGTATAGCCCATGGCCGCCCGCAGGCCGCCCACCAGCTGATGCACGACCGCGCTCGCTGACCCTTTGTAGGGCACCTGCCCCTCGATCCCCTCGGGCACCAGCTTGTCACTGGCCGCATCCTTCTGGAAATAGCGATCGGCGGAACCGCGCGCCATGGCTCCGAGCGACCCCATCCCGCGATAGGATTTGAACGAGCGGCCCTGGTAAAGGATGACCTCACCGGGGCTTTCATCGGTGCCCGCGATCATGCTGCCGACCATGGCGCAATTGGCCCCCGCCGCGATGGCCTTGGCGAAATCGCCGGAATACTTGATTCCGCCATCGGCAATGATCGGGGTTCCGGTCTCGACCGCGGCCCGGGCACAATCCATGATCGCGGTCAGCTGTGGCACGCCCACGCCCGCCACGATCCGCGTGGTACAGATCGAGCCCGGCCCGATCCCGACCTTCACCGCATCCGCGCCCGCGTCGATCAGGGCCCGCGTGGCCTCGCCTGTCGCCACGTTGCCCGCGATAACCTGCACGGTGTTCGACAGCCGCTTGGCGCGTCTCACCGCGTCGATCACGCCCTCGGAATGGCCATGGGCGGTGTCCACCACGACGATATCGACGCCGGAGTCAATCAGCGCCTCGGTCCGCTCGAACCCGGAATCGCCCACCGAAGTCGCCGCGGCAACACGCAGCCGACCCAGCTCGTCCTTGCAGGCCGTGGGGTTCAGAACCGCCTGTTCCGTGTCCTTCAGGGTCAGCAGCCCGGTCAGCTTGCCCTGCCCGTCATGGACCAGCAGCTTCTCGATCCGCCGCGCCCGCATCAGGCTCTTGGCTTCTTCCAGATCGGCGGGTTCGGCCAGCATCGCCAGATCGCTCGAGGTCATCATCACATGGACCGGCGTATCGTCCGAAGAGGCAAATCGCATGTCACGGTTGGTCAGGATGCCCACCACACGACCCTCTGCATCGACCACCGGGAAGCCCGTGAAATTATAACGTTCGATCAATGCCTTGGCATCGGCCAGCGTCTGATCCACCCGCAACGTCACCGGGTTGTAGACGATCCCGCTTTCAAAGCGCTTGACCCGCCGCACTTCGCGGGCCTGGTCCTCGACATTCAGGTTCTTGTGGATCACCCCCATGCCGCCCGCCTGCGCCATCGCAATCGCCATGCGGCTCTCGGTCACCGTGTCCATCGCAGAGGACAGTAGCGGGATGTTCATCTTGATGGTTTGTGTCACCCATGTGCGCGTATCGGCGGTGCTCGGTAGGACCGAGGATGCGCCGGGCACAAGCAGGACGTCGTCGAAGGTAAGCGCCTCGCGAATCTCCATAAGGGCCTCCAAGGCTGGGAGTTACGGTTGGCACGTCCCTATCTCATGGGTTTGGCAAAAGGGAAAGCCCCAATTCCGGTGGCTGGGACGGATTGGCGCGGGGCCTAGCCCCGAAAGCCGGTGGCCACCACGAATTTCTCGGAAGAATCCGACCGGCTCGCCCCCGGTTTCACATTGGCGACCTTGGTGAATTTCTGCTTCAGCATCTGTTGCAAATCGCCCTCGGCGCCGCCTGCCAGAACCTTGGCCACGAAGGTGCCTCCCTCTTCCAGAACGTCGAAAGCGAAATAGGCCGCCGCCTCGCACAGTGCGATGATCCTCAGATGGTCGGTCTGCTTGTGCCCCGAGGCCGACGCCGCCATGTCGCTCATCACCACATCGGCCTTGCCGCCAAGCCAGGTCTTCACCTTCTCATCAGCATCGTCTTCCATGAAATCGAGCTGATGGATCTCACAGCCCGCAATCGGCTCCACCTCCTGCAGGTCGATGCCCAGGATCGTCCCGACCTTCTTGCCGGGCTTCTCGCCCAGGGCATTGACGCGCTTCACCGCCACCTGGCACCAGCCGCCGGGGGCACAGCCCAGGTCGACCACGCGCGCACCGGGCACGAGGAAGCGAAACTTGTCATCCAGCTCCAGAATCTTGAAGGCCGCGCGACCACGATAGCCCTCACGCTTGGCGCGTTGCACATATGGATCGTTCAGCTGACGCTCCAGCCAAAGTGTCGAGGACAGTTTCCGCCCCCGCGCAGTCTTCACCTTGACCCGCAAATCGCGCTGCCCGCGCCCGCTCGTGTTCTTTGCCATCGCCGTCGCCTTTCCAACGCCTCCCCATATAAGGCCACAAGCCCCAAAGAAAGCCCCTCCCCCTTTCATCTTGGCAAAAATACCTCGGGGGTTTGGGGGTGGAACCCCCAAGCGGGCCGACGAGGTCCCCGCGCAAGCGGGGGGTGAGGAGGCC
>NZ_MNBL01000008.1 GCF_001879695.1 Nioella sediminis | reverse complement strand
CGGGCCGCCATGAATTTGCTAAAGCCACGGGGATGGGCAGCTTCGGGCAGGCGCTCCAGCAGCGGCGCCTCCTGCGCCTCCACACCCGTGGCCAACTGGTCCAAAGCGGTGGTGGAGATCGGCCCGAATTTCAGCACGTCCCCCACCCGTGCCAGCCCGCGCGCCAGAACCCTCGGCATCCGCAGCAAGGGCACCGGGCGCAGCCCCAGCCACCGCCGCAAGGATTGCAGCATCTGGGCCTGCGTGAGCCTTTCCGGC
The DNA here is from genome assembly GCF_001879695.1 of Nioella sediminis. Classification (GTDB taxonomy): domain Bacteria; phylum Pseudomonadota; class Alphaproteobacteria; order Rhodobacterales; family Rhodobacteraceae; genus Nioella; species Nioella sediminis. Next base: position 24,607 of record NZ_MNBL01000008.1, on the reverse strand, counting down.
CCGCCGATCTCATGCGCGCCGGGGCCGGGGCGATCCGCCAGACAGGCCAGGATGACCTTTGCCAGATCGGTGGCATGGATCGGGTTGAACACCTGTTCACCCTTGCCCACAACGGGCGTCACCAGCGGCAGAGCCGCCAGCCCCCGCGCCAGCGCGGACCCACCATAGGCGCTGTCGGCCAATACCATACCGGGCCGCAGGATGGTTACGCGGTGCCGGTCCGCCAGTGCCTCGCCCTGCCTGCGGTAGAGCGCAAAGGGCGTGTCCGCCTCCAGCCCCACGGCAGAGATCAGCAGCGCCCGGCAGCCTTCTGGCATCGCCTGATAGACGGCCTTCGGGGCCAGCACATGCACGCCCTGAAACGCATCCTCGCTGCCCGTCAGCAACCCCGCCGCGTTTACCACATATTGGCAGCCCTTCAGTTGCGGGGCCCAGAAGGCGGGGTCATGGGATTCGGGGCGGCTCAGATCGGCGGCAATGGTCTGAAACCCCATCTGGTCGAGCGCCCGCACCCGCCGGGCAGAGGCCAGCACTGTCCAGCCCTCGGCGCGCAGATGAAAGGCGATGTGGCGGCCGATGAACCCGTCCGCCCCCAGAAGCAGGATCTTCCGCGCGCGGCTCACAGTACCCGGCCAGCGACGGCGGAGAGCTTCTCCACCATTGCCGGATCACGCTTGTCCAGCGCGGTCAGGATCGCATAGTCCAGCGCCCGGTCGCAGCCATGCGGGCAGGGTGCGCGATCCTTGCCCAGTAGGGTGGGCAGTCTGCCCACCAACGCCTTGGCCTTTCCGGCATTCCCCGTCAGCGTCGCGATGATCTGGCCGATATCGACCTCGCCATGATCGGGATGCCAGCTGTCATAATCGGTGATCATGGCGACCGAGGCATAACAAAGCTCCGCCTCGCGGGCCAGTTTCGCCTCGGGCATATTGGTCATGCCGATGACATCGCAACCCCAGCTTTCGCGGTACATCTTCGACTCCGCAAGACTGCTGAACTGCGGGCCTTCCATCGCCAGATAGGTGCCGCCATCATGCACTGTGATGCCCGCATCCAATGCCGCCGTCACACAGGCCGCCGACAGGCGCGCGCAGGTGGGGTGGGCGACGCTGACATGACCGACAAGGCCGGGGCCGAAGAAGCTTTTCTCTCGCGCGAAGGTGCGGTCGATGAACTGGTCCACGATGACGAAGTCGCCCGGTGCCATCTCTTCCCGGAAGGATCCGCAGGCCGACACGCTGATCACGTCGGTGACACCCAACCGTTTCAGCGCGTCGATATTGGCGCGGTAGGGCACGGAGGACGGGCTGTGCACATGGCCGCGCCCATGGCGGGGCAGGAAGACCATCTTGACGCCATCCAGACGGCCGACCAGCACCTGATCGGAGGGCGTGCCGAAGGAACTCTCTGCCGACACCCATTCCGCGCCCTCCAGCCCCTCGATCTCGTAGACGCCCGAGCCGCCGATTACCCCGATCACCGTGTCCATACCTGTCCCCTTGCTGGCCGTTTCAGGCGCACCCTAACGGCCAGCAGGGGACGGCTCAATTCACGAAATGCAGCCGGTCGAAGCTTTGCCGCCACTCAGCAACCTCGCCCGCCAGCGTGGAGGGGTCGTTGGCGCGCAGGCCTTGCGTGATCAGGCCCGCCAGACGCGGCGCATCCGCTGCCGTCATGCCCCACCGGACCAGCTCCGGCGTGCCGATGCGCAACCCGTTCATGTCGCCCTCGACCGGGTCAATCGGCAGCCCGATGCCGCAGGCCAGGAACCCCGCCTGCCGCAGCGTCTTGGATGCCGCCTGCCCGCCACCGAAGCTCTTGGCCTCGATGGCGAACTGGTGCGATTGGGTGTGCCCGCCCGCGCCCTTGAAAACCGGCAGGCCCTCGCCCGCCAACGCCTCGGCCAGCGCCTGCGCCATGCGGATCATCTCGGCCGCATAGGCCCGGCCATGGTCGCGCCAGTCCAGCATGGTGACCGCCAGCGCCGCCGACTTGGCCACGTCGAAATTCGCGGTCATGCCGGGGAAGGCGATATGGTCGAGCTTTTCGGCCAGATCGGCCTCGTTCGTCACGATCAGCCCGCCCGCGGGGCCGCCGAGGCTCTTGTAGGTCGACATCGTCATCAGATGCGCGCCCTCGGCCAGCGGGTCTTTCCACGCCTTGCCCGCGATGATCCCGCATTGATGGGCCGCGTCGAAGAGGAGTTTCGCGCCCACCTCATCGGCCACCTTGCGGACTTCCGCCACGGGATGCTCAAACAGGTTGAGGCTCGCGCCAAGCGTGATGAGCTTGGGGTTCTCCGCCAGTGCCAGTTTGCGCAAGCCATCGACGTCCACCGTGTAGCCATCCGCATGGACCGGCGCGGGCAGGATGCGCAGCCCGTAAAGCCCTGCACAGCCTGCCTCGTGATGGGTCACATGGCCGCCCACGGCGGCAGGCGGCGCGATGATGGTGTCGCCCGGCTTGCAGGTCGCCATGAAGGCGTAAAGGTTGGAAATCGCGCCTGAGGGCACCCGGATTTCCGCGTATTTCGCGTTGAAGATTTCGGCAGCCAGTTCCGCCGCGATCACCTCGATCTCCTCGATCGCCTCCAGCCCCATTTCATACTTGTCACCGGGATAGCCAAGCGACGGGCGGCTGCCCAGGCCGCTGGCCAGCAGTGTCTCGGCTTTGGGGTTCATCACGTTGGTGGCGGGGTTGAGGTTGAAACAGTCCCGTTCATGAATATGGCAATTGGCTTCGGCCAGCGCCTCGATACGTTGGTCAATAGCGCTGCTGTCTTCGGTGGCGGTACGGGCGGCGATGCGCTGGATCAGGTCTTCGCAGGCATCGGGCACCCAAGCGCGGCGGGCGAGTGTCATGGGGGGTCTCCTTATCTGGTTGCACCGATCATGCGGGCCAAGGGGGTGACAGGGCAAACCAGATTTCCTATTCATGAGTTTAGAAAATCTAGGGGTAGCTTGAATGGCTGTCGCACCACCGCGCCCGAAAGGGCCTGCTCTCAATGCGTTACGCGCCTTTGAAGCCGCCGCGCGGCTTGGCTCTTTCGCGGCGGCGGCGGAGGAATTGTCGGTGACGCCCGGCGCGATTTCCCAGCATGTCAAAGCGGTGGAGGCCTGGTCCGGCGTGGCCCTGTTTCGCCGCCGGGCGCAGGGGGTGGAACTGACCGAGGCCGGGCGGCAGGTGGCCCCTGTGCTGGCGGGCGCGTTCGACGGGATCGGCGAGGCGACGAGGATGATCCGCGAGATGAAACCCCGCGCGACGCTGACGATCGCGGCGCTGCCGAGCGTGGCTCAGCTTTGGCTCTATCCCCGGCTTGTCGCGATAAGGGCGGCATTGCCGGGCGTAAAACTGTCGATCACGGCACTGGAGACCCCGCCGAACCTGCGGCGGGACCTTTTCGACCTGAGCCTGTTTCCACGCGACCCGGACGATTGCCCCGAGGGGGTGGTGCTGGCCCCCGACGAGATTTTCCCGGTCGCAGCCCCGCAGGTGGCGGCGCGGGTGCGGGCCAATGGCGACCTTACGGCAGAAACCTTGCTGAATGATGAAAGCTGGTCCTCGGACTGGCCCGATTGGGCCGCGAAAGAGGGCGTTGCCTTGCCCGACCTGACCGATGCGCCGCGCTTTTCGCTCTACAGTCTTGCGGTGGCGGAGGCCGAGGCGGGGGCGGGCGTTCTGATGGGCCATGGCTTCCTGCTGGAGCGTCAGCTTGCAGACGGCACGCTGGTGCCCCTCTACACGCGCCGCCACCCGACGGGGCGCGTTCTGATGCTGGACCGTCCGGCGCGGGCCAAGGGTGACCTTGCCCGGCTTATCGCCTTGTTATCAGGCGCTATTCCTGAGGTCGCTTCAGGCTGAAGAGCTCCGTCACACGGGTGAAATCCCGATAGCCAAGCCGCCCCACGGGCTGGAAGGTCCGCACGTCGAAGATGCCGTCCACAAGACAATCGTCGCGCATGTGAATGCCGATCACCTCGCCGAAGACGACGGTATTGGCCTCTCCCTCGATCTTCACGATCTGGGTCAGGCGGCATTCGAGATTGGCGGGGGCGGCGGCGACGCGGGGGCAGTCGATCAGCTTACACTCGGCCTTTTCGATCCCTGCGTCGCTGAACTCATCCACCTCCTTGTCCCAGGGGCCGGAGGTCTGGTTCATCACTTGCGCCATGTCGTAAGCCACGACATTCACACAGAAAACCCCGGTCTCCTTGATATTGGCGACGCTGTCTTTCACGCCATCCCGGTCATGCTTGCCGGACGTGCAGGAAAACATCACCTGCGGCGGGGTATAGGCCACGCCGTTGAAGAAGGAATAGGGGGCGAGGTTGTCGTAACCCTCTGAGGATCTTGTGGAAATCCAGCCGATGGGGCGCGGCGTGATCAGCGCGTTGAACGGGTTGTGGGGCAGGCCGTGGCCATTCTTGGGTTCGTAGAACATCGCGCAATCCCTATTGATCCGTTTGGCAAGGACCTAGCGCCGTGCTAGCAGCGGTTCCAGAAGAAAATCGGGACGGATCGGGCTTGTGTACCAGTTCGGGCAGGAAAACTCGGAAGACCACTGGGAGGTCGAAGCGCTTTACGACCTGTGCTTTGCGCCGGGGCGCGAGGCGCTGTCCTCCTACCGGCTGCGCGATGGTGTGCCACCGGTGGCGCGGCTCTGCCGGGTGGCGCGTGATCCCGAAAATATCCTCGCAGGCGCAATACGTTACTGGCCCGTGCATGTGGGCACGCAGGACGCTTTGCTGCTCGGTCCCGTTGCCGTGCACCCGACCCGCCAGGGCGAAGGGTTGGGCGGTGCGCTGATGCAGGACAGCCTGTCGATTGCCTGGGATCTGGGCTGGCCGCGGGTGCTGCTGGTGGGGGATGCGCCCTATTACAGCCGTTTCGGGTTTTCCCGGCTGGAGGGGGTGGACATGCCACCGCCCACCAACCCTGACCGGGTTCTGGGGATCGGGGATTGGGACGGGGTCACCGGTCCCGTGACGGCCTGGACGGGCTGAAAATCGGGGGGCGCCCCCCGTACACCCCCGGTACACCCCCCGTACACCGGGCGTGCAGACAAAACGGCGACTCTGCCGGTGCCGCCGAAACGGAAAAAAGGGCGGGATGACCCGCCCTTCTGCTGGAATGTGCAGTGCGCCTACCGGCTGGCCGACCAGTTGTAGGTGGCGCCCGAGTAGGTGAACGTTCCGGTGATCTGGTTGCCGCTGACCTGACCGGTATAAGTCTGCGTGACTTGGGGGCGTTCGAAATAGAGCTGCCCGGTCGCGGCATTGTAGGAGACGTCAGTGATTGGCTCTTGGCTGCCGAAGTTGATATTGCCGGTCAGGGTGCTGCCGCCGATTGGGGTGATGGTCAGCGTGCCCCGCCACCCGTTGGCATTGATGTTCCACGTCCCGGTGACATTGACGCCGGGGGTGCCCGTCACCGGGGGTTGTGGCTGACCCGTGCCGCCGCCCGCATAGCCGCTGCCGGATCCGTAGTTCGAATAGGGGTTGGAGCAGTCGGCGGTATCCGTGCCCCAGGCGCAGTAGCCAAGCCCGTTCGGCTCATCACAATCGCCATCATTGGTGTAGGGGCAGGGGTTCATCAGCCCGCCGCCACCACCGCCCGTCACGGGGGGCGTGTAGCCACCGCCACCCCCGGAATAGCCGCTGCCGGAGCCGTAGTTGGAATAGGGGCTGGAACAATCGGCGGTATCCGTGCCCCAGGCACAGAGGCCAAGCCCGTTGGGTTCGTCGCAGTCACCGTCATTGGTGTAAGGGCAGGGGTTCATCAGCCCGCCAGAGGAGACCGGCGGCGTATAACCACCGCTGCCGGGAGGGATGTAGCGCCCGCTCCCGAAATTGGAGTAGGGGTTGGAGCAATCGGCGGTATCCGTGCCCCAGGCACAATATCCAAGCCCGTTGGGCTCGTCGCAATCGCCATCATTGGTATAGGGACAGGGGTTCATCTGGGCCTGGGCCGGGGATGACATCGACAGGATCGACACCCCCAGAACGGTCAGGAATGCACGGGGGGCGGTCGCCCAGACAGGCTTGGTCTCTATCCTTTGCATGGTCTTTCTCCTCATAGGCACGATGCCAATGAGGGTATGCAATAGTTGGCAGGCGCAAATTGATCTCGGTCAAGACCGCCGACTGAAATCTGCGCGGTCAGCCCACGCGTTTCAGCCAGTCCATCACCGCGGGGCGCACCGATTGTGCGCCCTGGGCCTGGGCCTCGTTGATCACCGCGCGGGCCTCGCGCAGATCCACGCGTCTGAGCAGCGATTTTACCGGGCCGATCGAGGCGGGGCGCATGGACAGCGCCCTCAATCCCATGGCGGCGAAACAGAGCGCTTCGACCGGGCGGCCCGCATCTTCACCGCAGAAACTGAGCGGCGTATCTGTCTCCTGGCAGCGTTCGACGATCTGGCCCAGGAAGGTCAGGAAGCTGACATTGAGCGTGTCATAGCGCCGCCGCACCCGTTCGTTTTCGCGGTCGGCGGCAAAAAAGAACTGTTTCAGATCATTGCCGCCGATGGAGATGAAATCGGCCAGTTCGAAGAACTGCCGGGGCGCAAAGGCCAGCGACGGCGTTTCCAGCATGGCGCCGATCTCGACGCTTTCGGGCAGTGTGTGTCCGAGTGCCGCTTCGCGGTCCAGTTCGCGCAACAGGTGGTCGCGGGCGGCTGTGAACTCCTCGAACTGGGCGATGAAGGGGAACATCACGGTCAGCGGCCTGCCGTTCGCGGCGCGAATAAGCGCCTGAAGCTGCATCCGCATGACGCCCGATTTGTCCAGCCCCACCCGGATTGCCCGCCAGCCGAGTGCCGGGTTGGGCTCGTCCTGTGGCTTCATATAGGGCAGCACCTTGTCCGAGCCGATATCAAGGGTGCGGAAACAGACCCGCTTGCCGCCTGCGGCATCCATGACACGCGCGTAGAGCGCTGCCAGCTCGCCCCGCTTGGGCACCGTGTTGCGGGTCAGGAATTGCAGTTCGGTGCGGAAAAGCCCCACGCCCTCGGCCCCCGAGGAGGGCAGCGAGGGCAGGTCGGCCATCAGCCCGGCATTCATCGTCAGCGCGATGCGCGCACCGTCCAGCGTTTCGGCGGGCTTGTCGCGGATCGAGGCGTAGCGTTCCTGCGCGGCGGCGCGCATCGCGATCTTGTCGCGGAAGGCGGTGGCTACGGTTTCCTCTGGCCGCAGGTGAACGACCCCCGCATCGCCATCGACAAGGATCGTGTCGCCGTTCAGCGCCTCTTGCGTGATCCTTCCTGCGTGGACGATCAGCGGGATCGCCAGCGCGCGGGCGACAATGGCGGCGTGGCTCGCGACCGAGCCTTCCTCCAGCACCACGCCCTTGAGCGACCGGCCATAATCCAGCAATTCCGCAGGGCCGATATTGCGCGCCACCAGAACCGGATTTTCCGGCATCTGCGCGCCGGTGTCGGCCCCCTGGCCGGTTAGCTGCCGCAGCAGGCGGTTGGACAGGTCATCGAGATCGTGAAGGCGTTCACGCAGATAGGCGTCGGGCACCGTCTGCATGCGGGCGCGGGCGGTGGATTGCTCTTTCTCGACGGCGGCCTCGGCAGACAGGCCGCGTTCGATGTCTTCCTCCATCCGCCGCATCCAGCCGCGGGAATTGGCGAACATGCGATAGGCCTGGAGCACCTCGATCTGTTCGGCATCGCCCTTGGGGGCGTTGGACAGCATCTGGTCGACCGACATGCGCAGCTTGTCCACCGCCTCGGTCAGGCGCTTGCGTTCCTCGGCGGGGTCATCGGCAATCGGGTTGGTGATCACCACGCGCGGCTCGTGCAGCCAGACCTTGCCCTCGGCCGCGCCTTCCTGCCCGATACCGCCATGGAACACCACCGATTGCTGGTGGCGGGCAGACATGGCCTCGCCCTCGCCGACGAAGGCGCCAAGCTCGGTCATTTCGGCCAGCACCATGGCCACGACCTCGACGGCGTAAAGCTCGTCATCGGTGAAGCTGCGCGCCTCTTTCGACTGGATGACCAGCACGCCAAGCTTTTCGCCTAGCCGCTGGATGGGCACGCCAAGGAAGGAGGTGAAGGCCTCCTCCCCGGTTTCGGGCATGTAGCGGAAGCCGGGCTCGTTCGGGGCGTTATCGGTGTTGACGGGGCGCATGCGGCTGGCGACGCGGCCCACAAGGCCCTCGCCCACACGCAGGCGGGTGACGTGCACGGCCTCCTGCGCGAGGCCCTCGGTGGCACAAAGCTCCAGCGTGATGGCATCGCGGAAGAGGTAGATCGAGCAGACCTCGCAGCCGAGCGAATCGGCGATGATGTGGGTGATCCGGTCCAGCCGTTCCTGACCGGCACCGGCCTCGGCCAGTGTCGCCTGCAAGCGGCGGAGCAGTTTCCTGCTCTCGGTTTCTGTCCTTTCGGGCATATTGACTTCCCTGGATCCCTGCCGGGCGTTCTGCCCCCCGCATCAGCAATACCGTGCCGGTCGGGGTGGGCGCAATGCGCAAGACAATGTGTTAGCGCCAACCGGCGGAATGTCGGGTCAGTGCGCGGAGCACATGCGCAACAGGGGTCATATGCAAAAGAAAAGGGCGCATCCCTGTGCGCCCCTGTGCCGTCATCCCCGGTGATCCGGATGACTTACCCGGCCTTTTCCAGTTCGAACGCGTCATGGAGCGCCTGAACGGCCAGTTCCATGTATTTGCGGTCAATGAGGACCGAGACCTTGATCTCGGAGGTGGTGATCACCTTGATGTTGATATTCTCGTCGCGCAGGGCCTGGAACATCCGGGCGGCAACGCCCGCATGGCTGCGCATGCCGATGCCGACGATCGAGACTTTGGCGACATTGGTGTCGGAGATCAGACCGTGGAAATTGATCTCGCCCCGCTCCTTCGCGGCATTCATCGCCTGTTCCGCCCGCGCCACCTGGTTGGTGGGGCAGGAGAAGGTCATGTCGGTGCGACCTTCCTCGGAGATGTTCTGCACGATCATGTCGACATTCACCCCCGCCTCGGCGAGCGGGCCGAAGATGGCGGCGGAGACACCGGGGCGGTCGGCGACCGACACGAGCGTGACCTTGGCCTCGTCCTTGGAATAGGCGACACCTGCAACTGCGTTGGCTTCCATGACGTCCTCCTCATCGCAGACGAGGGTTCCGGCCTCGTCCGTCTGCTCCTCGAAGGAGCTCAGCACCCGAAGGCGCACCTTGTATTTCATAGCAAGCTCGACCGAGCGGGTCTGCAGCACCTTGGCGCCGAGCGAGGCCAGTTCCAGCATTTCCTCGAAGGCGATGCGGTCGAGCTTGCGGGCCTTGTCGCAGATGCGCGGGTCGGTGGTGTAGACCCCGTCCACATCGGTGTAGATGTCGCAGCGTTCCGCGCCGAAGGCGGCGGCGAAGGCCACGGCGGTGGTGTCGGACCCGCCCCGGCCAAGCGTGGTGATGCGGCCCTCTGGCGAAATGCCCTGGAAGCCCGCGACAACAGCCACTTTCATGCCCTCGCCAAACTTGGCGTTGATATTGGTGGTCGGGATTTCCTCGATCCGCGCGGAGGCATGGGCCGAGGTGGTGATCAGCGGCACCTGCCAGCCCTGCCAGCTGCGCGCGGGCACGTCCATTTCCTGAAGCGTCAGCGCCATGAGGCCGGCGGTGACGTTCTCGCCCGAGCTGACCACCGCGTCATATTCGCGGGCGTCGTAGAGATGCGAGGTTTCCTCGACATAGCCGACAAGCTTGTTGGTTTCGCCAGACATGGCCGAGACGATGACGATCACGTCATAGCCATTGGCAACCTCGCGCCCCACGCGCTTGGCGGCGCGGCGAATGCGGTCGAGCGTGGCGACGGAGGTGCCGCCGAATTTCATCACGAGAATGGGCATGGGTTTGCCGCCGTCCCCCTTTGAGTATCGCGCGCTTATTACGGGTGTGCGGGGGGCCTGACAAGGGCCGGAAGCGGGGCTAGGGTGCGGCCAAACATTCATGCGGAGGATGAGCGATGCGGTTTACACGGGACGAGCTGGAGGCAGCGGCGGCACTGGTGCATGGGCAGATGTCGCCCACGCCGCAATATCACTGGCCGGGCCTGTCCGCCGCGGCGGGGGCCGAGGTCTGGGTGAAGCATGAAAACCATGCGCCCACGGGGGCGTTCAAGGTGCGCGGCGGCATCACCTTCATGGACTGGCTGCAGCGGGACCATCCCGACAGCCCCGGCATCTGCACTGCCACGCGGGGCAATCACGGCCAAAGCCAGGCGCGGGCGGCGACGGCGGCGGGACTGCGGGCGCTGGTCTATGTGCCGCACGGCAATTCGGTCGAGAAGAACGCGGCGATGCGCGGCTACGGGGCCGAGCTGGTGGAGTTCGGCGAGGATTTCGATACCGCCAAGGAAGAGGCCATGCGCGTGGCCGAGGCCGAGGGGCTGAGCGTGGTGCCGCCCTTCCATAAGGAACTGGTGCGGGGCGTGGCGACCTATGGCTATGAGCTGTTTTCTGCGTTGAAGGATCTCGACACGGTCTATGTGCCGATCGGCTGTGGGTCCGGCATCTGCGGAACCATCCTGGCGCGGGATGCGTTCGGGTTGAAAACCGAGGTCGTGGGGGTCGTGTCGGACCACGCGCAGACGGCCAAGCTGTCCTATGAGGCGGGGGCGCTGGTGGAAACGAACTCGGCCCGGACCTTTGCCGACGGAATGGCGGTGCGGGTGCCGGTGAAGGAGGCGTTCGAGATCTACAGCGCGGGCGCGGCGCGGATCGTGAGCGTCAGCGAAGAGGAGATCGCGGACGCCATGCGGCTTTACTACACCGCCACGCATAACCTCGCCGAAGGGGCCGGGGCCGCGCCGCTGGCCGCCCTGATGCACGAGCGGGAGCGAATGGCGGGCAAGAAAGTTGGCGTGATCCTGTCGGGGGGGAATATCGACATGGGCTGGTTCCGGACGGTTCTGGAGGGGGGCGTGCCGGTCGTCTGAGTTGCGCCGGCTTGCGCCGTCGCGGCGGGGGCGCCCCTCCTCAAGCCCCTTCGGGGCCCTCGTCGGGCCGCGTTGCCACGGGATATCTGAGAGGTGCGGTCTGCAGGTTGGGAACGGGTCGCGGGCTGAGAGGCGGCGCCTGTCTGCTGAGAGGTCCTGTTGCCGGGATCTGTCCCGTCACAGGACCTGTTCGAGGCTGTGTGCGAGTCGCGCCCGCGTCAAGGGCAAGTGGCCTTCGGCCATCGCTGGCGCGACCCTTGACCCGGCCCCGACTCGCGGTTCTGGCCCTGTCAGGGAAGGTATTTGGCGGCTTCCTTGCGGGCGAAGGGTTTCATCTTCTGCCCATGCTCTGCAAGGAAGGCGCTTGTTCGCTCGGGGTCTTTCTTCGAGAGGTCGCGCAGCCACCAGGCGACGGCTTTCTGGATGAACCATTCCGGGTCTTCGGTATAGGCGGCGGCCCATCCCAGGATAAGCTCGCGGGCGGCGAGTTCCTGTGGCTTGGGGTGGCGGGGTTTGGTCCAGGGCAGGGTGAAGACGAGGGCGGCGCGTTTGGTCCAGAGGTGATCGGAGGTGGTCCAGCCCTCGACCGTATCAAGGCGGGTGGGGTCGGCGGTGAGCCTGCGCTGGCCCGCCATGGCAACGGCATCCGCGATGGCCCAACTGTCGAAATCGGGGAGCCAGCTTTGGATGAGCTGCCAGGTGCTGTTGTCCTCGGGCCTGATCCGCGCCTGCACCAGCAGTTTTGCCGCCGTGATCCGCGCCTCAAAGATGTTCGTCTGCCAGAGCGCATCGGCGAGTGCGAGGCGATCTGACAGGGGCAGCGCGCGCCGCCATTCTTGCGCCAGACGGTTCGCCACCTCGTTCGAGAGGCCCAGATAGGGCCGGTCGATCTTGTGATAGGCGCGCATCTGCGTGGCCCGGTCGGGGTCGGCCTGCGCCTCAAGCGCGGCAAGGGCGTCCTGGGGCGTCATTCCACCGTCACGGATTTGGCGAGGTTCCTCGGCTGGTCCACATCGGTGCCTTTATGCACGGCGGTGTGATAGGCGATGAGCTGCGCCGGGATGGAATAAAGGATCGGCGCGAAGATCGGGTCCACATTGGGCATTACCAGCGTCTGCCAGACGCCTTCGCGTGCCATGCTCGACCCTGCCGCGTCGGTCACCAGCCAGACCTGACCTTCGCGCGCCATGACCTCCTGCATGTTGCTGACGGTCTTGTCAAAGAGCGCGTCGGTGGGGGCCATGACGACCACGGGCACGGTCTTGTCCACCAATGCAATAGGGCCGTGCTTCAGCTCGCCGCTCGCGTAGCCCTCGGCGTGGATATAGCTGATTTCCTTGAGTTTCAGCGCGCCTTCCAGCGCCAGCGGGAACATCGCGCCGCGACCGAGGAAGAGGACGGTCTGCGCGCGTGAGAGGGCGCCGGTGTGGCGCTTGATCTGATCCTCCAGCGCCAGTGCCTGATTGACGAGGCCGGGAAGGCCGCGCAGCTGCGCCAGCAATTCGGCCTCTCGCGCGGCGTCGATGCGGCCTTTCTGGCGGGCGGCGAGGATGGCGAGATTGGCCAGAACCGCGAGCTGACAGACGAACGCCTTGGTCGAGGCGACGCCGACCTCCACCCCCGCCATGATCGGCAAGGCAAGGTCGCTTTCGCGGGCGATGGAGCTTTCCGGGACGTTGACGACCGAGAGGATGCGCGCGGCCTTGCCCTCGCAATAGCGGAGTGCGGCCAGCGTATCGGCGGTTTCGCCCGACTGGCTGACGAAAAGCGCGGTAGCGCGGTCGGAGACGGGCGGTTCGCGGTAGCGGAATTCGCTGGCGATATCGACGTCGCAGGGCAGGCCTGCCAGTTGCTCGAACCAGTATTTGGCGACGAGGCAGGCGTAGTTCGCGGTGCCGCAGGCCACGAGGATCAGCCGGTCGGTGTCGGTGAAATCGACCTCCCCTTCGGGGATCTCGACCGTGTCGCCGCTGGAATAATGGGCGAGGCATTCGGCCAGAACGACGGGCTGTTCAAAGACCTCCTTGGCCATGAAATGCTTGTGTCCGCCCTTGTCGATCTGGGCGGCCTGCGCGGAAATCTTGCGGATCTCGCGGTTGGCGGGGCGGTCCTCCTCGTCGAAGATCTGCACGCCTTGCCGGGTGATATAGGCGTAATCGCCCTCCTCCAAATAGGTGACCCGGTCGGTCATCGGGGCCAGCGCGATGGCGTCGGAGCCCACGAACATCTCACCCTCGCCATGGCCCACGGCCAGCGGGCTGCCCTTGCGGGCGGCGACGATCAGGTCATCTTCTCCGTCGAAGAGAAAGGCCAGCGCGAAGGCGCCTTCCAACCGGCGCAGGGTTTCGCGGGCGGCGGCGCGGGGGGCAAGCCCGGTGTCGAGCAGATGTTCGCAGAGCAGCGCGATGGTCTCGGTGTCGGTATCGGTGGAAAAGCCGATGCCCTTTGCGGCGAGGTCTTCGCGCAGCTCTCGGTAGTTCTCGATGATGCCGTTATGCACCACAGCGACGCGCCCTGCCTGATGCGGGTGGGCATTGGCGACCGTGGGCGCGCCATGGGTGGCCCATCTGGTATGGCCGATGCCGGATTTGCCGCGCAGGGGTTCGTGCACCAGCAGGTCCGAGAGGTTCACCAGCTTGCCCACGGCGCGGCGGCGGTCGAGCTGGCCACCCTGAACCGTGGCGATCCCGGCGCTGTCATAGCCGCGATATTCCAGTCGTTTGAGGGATTCGACCAGAATGGGCGCGACCTCGTGGTCGCCAAGAACTCCGACGATGCCGCACATGGTTACTGCCCCTTTTCCGATGCCTTCATCGCGCGCAGCCGCGCCATGAGCCGGGCACCCAGGCCCGTTTTGTTGACCTGCTTGGCGCGGCCAAGGGCCATGTCGCCCGCTGGCACGTCGCTGGTGATGACGGAGCCTGAGCCGGTCATGGCTCCGTCACCGACAGTCACGGGTGCGACCAGCATTGTATTCGACCCGATAAAGACGTCGCGACCCACGGTGGTGCGGTGCTTGAAGACCCCGTCATAGTTGCAGGTGATGCTGCCCGCGCCGATATTGCTGCCCTCTCCGATCTCGGCATCGCCGATATAGGAGAGGTGATTGACCTTGGCGCCTTCGCCGATTTCGGCGGATTTCACTTCCACGAAATTGCCGATCTTGGCATCGTTGCCCAGTTCCGCGCCGGGGCGCAGGCGGGCATAGGGGCCGACGATGGCGCGCGCGCCGATATGGCAGCCTTCCAGATGAGAAAAGGCCCGGATCTGCGCGTCGTTTTCCACGGTCACGCCGGGGCCGAAGACCACGTTCTGCTCCACGGTCACGTCACGTCCAAGATATGTGTCATGGGCGAAGAAGACCGTTTCGGGCGCCACAAGGGTCGCGCCGTTCTCCATCGCCTCGGCCCGTTTGCGGCTCTGAAAGAGCGTCTCTGCCCCGGCCAGTTCGGCGCGCGTGTTGATGCCAAGTGTTTCCGCCTCGTCGCAAGTGACGGCGGTGGCGGTCAGGCCCTTGGTGGCGGCAATCGCGGGCACGTCCGTCAGGTAGTATTCGCCCGAAGCATTGTCATTGCCGACCTCTGCCAGAAGGCCCATCAGCGTGGCTGCGTCGGCAGCCATCAGGCCGGAATTGCAAAGGGTGATGGCCAGTTCGTCCGAGCTGGCGTCCTTGGCCTCGACAATGCGGGCCAGCCGGTCGCCTTCCATCACCAGGCGTCCATATCGGCCCGGCTCGGCGGCCTCGAACCCCAGAACCACGATGTCATGGGCCGCGCGGGCGGCCAGCATCCGGGCCAGCGTGTCTTCGCTGATGAAAGGCGTGTCGCCGTAGAGCACGATGACATCGCCCTCGAACCCTTCCAGCGCCGGGGCGGCCTGCTGAGCTGCGTGGCCGGTGCCAAGCTGCTCAGCCTGGGTGACGCAGATGGCGTCCGCGTCATGGGCGCGCACGGCCTTTTCCACCAAAGCCCCGCCATGGCCCACCACGACGATGGTCCGCTCCGGTGCCAGTGTCGCGCCCGCCTGCATCGCATGCACCACAAGCGGTGCGCCCCCAAGCGGGTGCAGCACCTTCGGCAGATCGGAGTTCATCCGGGTGCCCTGTCCCGCTGCAAGGATCACAAGGGCGCAAGGCCGTTCATCTGACTGCATGTCACCTGCTTTCGTTTTCTCGCCCCCGGTATTATGCAAGCGGGCAAAGGGCGCAAGGCGGGCTGTCGTCAAAAACCCTTACGGATCGTTTCAATCGCAGGCGGAAACCTGCCATGGCAGTGAGCAAGGGGGCAGGTATGCGCACGGTGATCTTCGATCTGGACGGGACTTTGGCCGATACCAGCGGCGACCTGATCGCGGCGGGGAACGCGGCGATGGCGGCCATGGGCTATGCGCCGCAGCTGGAACGGGGGCGCGACGACCCCACGGCGCTGCGCGGCGGGCGGGCGATGCTGACGCTGAGTTTCGAGCGGCTTGGCCATGACGCTCCGGAACCGGAGATCGACCGGGGTTATCCCATTTTGCTGGAGGCTTACGGCCAGGCGATCGACGTGCATACGGTGATATATCCTGGCGCGGTGGCGGCGGTCGAGGCGCTGCGGGCGGACGGTATCCGCGTGGGGGTCTGCACCAACAAGCCCGAAGGCTTGGCCGAGACTCTGCTGACACGGCTCGGGGTGCGGGATCTGTTCGGGTCGCTGATCGGGGCCGACACGCTGCCCACGCGCAAGCCGGACCCGGCGCCCTTCGTGGCGTCGGTCGAGAGGGCCGGGGGGGATGTGGCGCGTTCCCTGCTGGTCGGGGACACGGTCACCGACCGGGAAACCGCGCGCGCTGCCGGGGTGCCCTCGGTTCTGGTGACCTTCGGACCGCTTGGGGGCGGGGTGGTCGAGCTGGCCCCAGAGGCGCTCTTGCACCGATACGAGGACATGCCGGACCTGGCCCGCCAGCTTCTGGATTGACGAACGCCGCCTCAGACCCCACAACAATCCCCATGAGCACAGTCTTCAAAGGCAGTTTCACGCAGCAGGAGCCGATCCCCGAAGCCGGGATCGAGGCGGCGCTGCGCGTGCTGCGCGGCGGACGCCTGCACCGCTACAACGTGGTGGATGGCGAGGTGGCCGAGGCGGCCCTGCTGGAAGAGGACTTCGCCGCATATACCGGCGCGAAATACGCGCTGGCCGTGGCCTCTGGCGGCTATGCCATCGGTTGCGCCCTGCGCGCGCTTGGCGTTCAACCCGGCGACAAGGTGCTGACCAACGGGTTCACGCTGGCCCCCGTGCCCGGTGCGATTGCAGCGGTGAATGCCGAGCCGGTTTTCGTGGAGGTCACCGAAGACCTGACCATCGACCTCGATCACCTGGCGCGACTGGTGGCTGAAACGGATGCCAAGGTTCTGCTTCTGTCGCATATGCGTGGACATATCTGCGATATGGAGCTGTTGATGCAGATCTGCGACGGGGCCGGGGTGCAGGTTGTCGAAGATTGCGCCCACACCATGGGCGGGGCCTGGAAGGGCGTGCCCTCGGGTCGGCATGGGGCGATGGCGGCCTATTCGACCCAGACCTACAAGCACATGAATTCCGGCGAGGGCGGCATCCTGACCTCCGACAACCCGGACCTGATGGCCCGTGCGATCATGCTGTCGGGCAGCTATATGCTCTATGCTCGCCACCGCGCCGCGCCGCCGCCCGAGGCGTTCGAGCAGGTTAAATGGGTGACGCCCAATGTCTCGGGCCGGATGGACAACCTGCGCGCGGCTATCCTGCGCCCGCAACTGGCCGACCTGCCGCGTCAGGTAGAGCGTTGGAATGCGCTCTATCGCGTCGTGGAGGAGGGTCTGCGCAATACGCCGGGGCTGAAGGTGATCGACCGGCCCGAGGAAGAAAGCATCGTCGGATCGTCGATCCAGTTCCTGCTGCCGGGGTTTGCCGCCGATCAGATCGGCGATGTGCTGAAACGCTGCGCCGCGCGCGGTGTGGACTTGAAATGGTTCGGCGGCGCGGAGCCCGTGGCCTTCACCTCGCGCTATGACAGCTGGCGCTATGCCAGCCCGCAGAGCCTGCCAAACACCGACCGGATCCTGTCCGGGCTGATGGATATGCGCCTGCCGCTGACCTTCTCTCTTGAGGATGCGCAGCTGATCGCGGGGATCATTGCCGAAGAGGTCCGGTCAACGGCCCTGTCCACCTGACCACCGGGCCAGGAAAAATCTTCCAGAAGATTTTTCAGCATCCCATCCGCAAAAATCTTCTGGAAGATTTTTCCTGCATGGTTTCGTGCCGTAACGTCGCGAGGCACAGGATTCTTTTGACTCGTGGGTCGGTCATGCGTATTAACTGAACAAGCGTTCAATTATGAAGGAGGCGGTCCATGTTCATGGCCAGCATGACATTCGATCTGGGCGAAGAGGTGAATGCCCTGCGCGACATGGTGCATCGTTGGGCGCAGGAGCGTATCCGCCCCATGGCACAGGACATCGACAGGCAGAACCTATTCCCCGCTGACCTGTGGAAGGAGATGGGCGATCTCGGACTGCTCGGGATCACCGTGCCCGAGGAGTACGGTGGCGCGGGCATGTCCTACCTGGCGCATGTGATCGCGGTGGAGGAAATCGCGCGGGCCTCGGCCTCGGTCTCGCTCTCCTATGGCGCGCATTCCAACCTTTGCGTCAACCAGATCAAGCTCAATGGCACCGACGAACAGCGCGCCAAATACCTGCCGGGCCTGATCTCGGGCGAGCATGTGGGCGCGCTGGCCATGTCCGAGGCTGGGGCGGGGTCCGACGTCGTCTCGATGAAACTGCGCGCCGAGAAGCGCAATGATCGCTTCGTTCTGAACGGCACGAAATACTGGATCACCAATGGCTGCGATGCCGACACGCTGGTGGTCTATGCCAAGACCGACCCGGAGGCAGGCAGCAAGGGCATCACCGCCTTTCTGATCGAGAAGGAGATGGTGGGCTTCAGCACGTCCGAGCATTTCGACAAGCTCGGCATGCGCGGGTCGAACACCGCCGAGCTGATCTTCGAGGATGTGGAAGTGCCTTTCGAGAACATCCTTGGCGAAGAGGGCAAGGGGGTGCGCGTGCTGATGTCGGGTCTCGACTACGAACGCGTGGTGCTGGCAGGGATCGGCACCGGGATCATGGCGGCCTGTCTGGATGAGATCATGCCCTACATGCGCGACCGCAAGCAGTTTGGGCAGCCGATTGGGAGCTTCCAGCTGATGCAGGGCAAGATCGCCGACATGTACACGGCGATGAACTCCGCCCGGGCTTATGTCTACGAGGTCGCCAAGGCCTGCGACCGGGGCGACGTGACCCGGCAGGACGCGGCGGCTTGCTGTCTTTATGCCTCGGAGCAGGCGATGGTGCAGGCCCATCAGGCGGTGCAGGCCATGGGTGGGGCAGGGTTCCTGTCCGACAGCCCCGTGTCCCGCATCTTCCGCGACGCCAAGCTGATGGAGATCGGGGCGGGTACCTCGGAAATCCGGCGGATGCTGGTGGGGCGCGAGTTGATGAACACGATGGGCTGAGCCCCTGTCCCGGGAGGACGAGATGAAACTGACATCCAAGATCATCACTGGATCCGAAGACTTCGCCGCCAACCGTGCGGCGCATCTCGACGCCCTGGCCGTGGTGCGCGAGGCGGCGGAGGCCGCGGCGCTTGGCGGCGGCGAGACATCCCGCGCCCGGCACCTCAGCCGGGGCAAGATGCTGCCAAGGGATCGGGTGGCGAACCTGCTCGACCCCGGATCCCCTTTCCTGGAGGTCGGGGCGACCGCAGGCCACGGCATGTATGACGGCGCGGCGCCTTGTGGCGGGGCCATCGCGGGCATCGGCCGGGTGCACGGGCAGGAGATCATGGTCGTCTGCAACGACGCGACTGTGAAAGGCGGCACCTACTACCCGATCACCGTCAAGAAACACCTGCGCGCGCAGGAGATTGCTGAACAGAACAACCTGCCCTGTGTCTACCTCGTGGACTCGGGCGGCGCGAACCTGCCGCAACAGGACGAGGTCTTCCCCGACCGCGAACATTTCGGGCGCATCTTCTACAATCAGGCCAACATGTCGGCCAAGGGCATTCCGCAAATCGCGGTGGTGATGGGGTCCTGCACGGCGGGCGGGGCCTATGTGCCTGCCATGTCGGATGTGACGATCATCGTGAAGGAACAGGGCACGATCTTTCTCGCCGGTCCGCCGCTGGTGAAGGCCGCGATTGGCGAGGTGGTGAGCGCCGAGGATCTGGGCGGCGGCGACGTGCACACGCGCCTTTCCGGCGTGGCCGATTACCTGGCCGAGGATGACGCCCATGCACTGGCGCTGGCGCGGCAGGCGGTTGCGGGGCTCAATCGCCGCAAACCGCAGAATGTCGACTGGCAGAGCCCGGAAGACCCGGCCTATGACCCCGAGGAGATCCTCGGTGTGGTGCCCTCCAGTCTGACCAAGCCCTATGACATTCGCGAAGTCATTGCCCGGGTTGTCGACGGATCGCGGCTTGACGAGTTCAAGGCGCGGTTCGGGGAAACCGTGGTCTGCGGCTTTGCCCATGTCATGGGCTGCCCGGTTGGGATCGTGGCCAATAACGGTGTGCTTTACAGTGAAAGCGCCGCCAAGGCCGCGCATTTCATCGAGCTCTGTAGCCAGCGCAATATCCCGCTTGTCTTCCTGCAGAATATCACCGGCTTCATGGTGGGCCGCAAATACGAGGCCGAGGGGATCGCCCGACACGGGGCCAAGATGGTGACGGCTGTGGCGACCACGAAAGTGCCGAAGATCACGATGCTGGTCGGCGGCAGCTTTGGCGCCGGGAATTACGGCATGGCGGGGCGGGCTTACTCCCCCCGATTCCTGTGGACCTGGCCCAATTCCCGCATCTCGGTCATGGGGGGACCGCAGGCGGCGGGCGTGCTGGCGACAGTGAAGCGCGACGCGATCGAGCGGGCAGGCGGTAGCTGGTCAACCGAAGAAGAGGCGGAGTTCAAGCGTCCGACGCTGGAGATGTTCGAGCATCAGTCGCATCCGCTCTACGCCTCGGCGCGGCTTTGGGATGACGGCATCATCGATCCGCGTAAAACCCGCGAGACGCTGTTCCTGTCGCTCTCGGCGTCCCTTAATGCGCCCATCGAAGAAACGCGCTTCGGCGTGTTCCGGATGTGACGCGCCATGAAGAATTTTCGGGAAAATTCTTCAGTGCCGCAAAATCCTTCTAGAAGGATTTTGCGGGTGGGGAAAAATCTTCTGGAAGATTTTTCGGGGGCCGGGTGCCCGAAAGAAAGAGGGCGGCCATGACCGGAAGAACCCTGCAACAAATCATCGACGCGAACCCCGATGCCGAGACCTTCCGCTTCGGCGACAGTGCCCGGCTTTGCGCCGACATCCTCACGCTTGTGCGGGCGGGAAAGAAAACCGCCACCTGCGAGGCCATGCGCGCCTATACGCAAGATGGCGATGCCCTGCCGGTTGTTGGACGCCGCGACGTGGCGTTGAACTGGGATGGCTCACCGGCACTGATGGTCGAGACTGTCGAGGTGACGACACGCCGCTTCGATCAAATGGACGAAGAGTTCGTGGCCGCGCAAGGGGAATTCCGCGACCTCGCCCACTGGCGTGAGGGCTATCGCGCCTATTTCACCCGCAATGGCGGTTACTCGGAAGACATGGAACTCATGTGCGAACGGTTCCGCATGGTGGAGGATTACGCATGATGTTCACCAAGATCCTGATCGCTAACCGGGGCGAGATTGCCTGCCGGGTCATGGATACGGCCCGCGCCATGGGTGTGCGGACAGTCGCCGTCTATTCCGACGCTGATGCGGGCGCGCGGCACGTGGAAATGGCGGATGAGGCCGTCCATGTTGGCGGATCGGCTCCGGCTGAGAGCTACCTGAAAGGCGATGTGATCATCGCGGCGGCTCAGGCCACTGGGGCGCAGGCGATCCATCCGGGCTACGGCTTCCTGTCGGAAAACCCCGATTTCGTGGAGGCGGTGGAGGCCGCGGGGCTGACCTTCATCGGGCCGTCCGCGGATGCCATCCGCAAGATGGGCCTCAAGGACGCGGCCAAGAAGCTGATGGAAGAGGCGGGGGTGCCCGTCGTGCCCGGCTATCACGGCAGCAATCAGGACCCAGAGCACCTGTCCGGGGCCGCCGATGCCATTGGTTACCCGGTGCTGATCAAGGCCGTTGCAGGTGGCGGCGGCAAGGGGATGCGAAAGGTCGACCGGCCTGATGACTTCATGAATGCGCTGGCCAGCGCCAAGGGCGAGGCGAAGACCGCCTTTGGCAATGACGCGGTGCTGATCGAGAAATTCGTTCTTCAGCCGCGCCATGTCGAGGTGCAGGTTTTTGGTGATGGCACCCACGCTGTGCATCTCTTCGAACGCGACTGCTCCCTGCAACGCCGCCACCAGAAGGTGATCGAAGAGGCTCCGGCACCGGGCATGACGACCGAGATGCGGGAGGCCATGGGGCAGGCGGGTGTGCGCGCTGCAGAGGCCATCGGCTACAAGGGCGCGGGCACGGTGGAATTCATTGTGGACGGCTCCAAGGGCCTGCGGCCTGACGGGTTCTGGTTCATGGAGATGAACACGCGCCTGCAGGTGGAGCATCCTGTGACCGAGGCGATCACCGGCGTCGATCTGGTGGAATGGCAGCTGCGCGTCGCGGCGGGAGAAAGCCTGCCAAAGCAGCAAAACGAGCTTGCCATCACCGGCCACGCCTTCGAGGCGCGGCTTTATGCCGAGGACGTGCCCAAGGGCTTCCTGCCCGCGACGGGGACGCTGGCGCATCTGCAGTTCCCCGAAGACGCGCGCTGTGACACGGGCGTGAGGGCGGGGGATACGATCAGCCCGTGGTACGATCCGATGATTTCCAAGGTCATCGTGCACGGGCCAACGCGGGCGGTGGCGCTGAAGCGGCTGGATCAGGCCCTCGCGGGCACGCAGGTGGCGGGGTCTGTGACGAACCTCGCGTTTCTGCGGGCGCTGGCACGGCATGAAGGCTTTGTCGCGGGCGAGGTCGATACCGGCCTCATTGACTGCGATCTCGACAGCCTCGCCGCCGATCCGGTCGCCTGCAGCCGCGCTCGCGCGCTGGCGGCGCTTGGGACCCTGGGGTTGCATCAGGGCGCGGCACCGCTACAGGGGTTCAGCCTCTGGGCACCGCTGAAACAGTCGGTGGCGTTCGACTACCGTGGCGAACGGCTGAGGGCCTTTGTCGAAACTCTCTCGCCCGGTCGCTTCCGGGTGGAGATCGATGGCACGGTCCATGAGATCGCCCTGACGGAGGGCCGCTGGAGCGTCGATGGGGCGCCCACACCGGCCGAGGTGGTGACGCACGGGGCCGGGATTTCGGTTTTCTGGGGCAATGGCTACCATTTCGATCCGGTCGATCCGCTGGACGTTGCAGCCGAGGGTGCGGTTGCGCTTGGTTTGATCGTCGCGCCGATGCCGGGGTTGGTGAAAGCGGTGTTCGTTGAACCGGGTCAGGAGGTCGCCGCTGGCGACCGGCTTGCCATTCTGGAAGCGATGAAGATGGAGCATACCCTGACCGCGGGCCGCGACGGGACCGTGGCCGAGGTGCTGGCCAGTGCCGGTCAGCAGGTGGAAGAAGGTGCTGCGCTCATTCGTCTGGACGATGAGGACGAGGCATGAGCGGGGCAAATTTCTTGGAAGAAATTTGGCAAGAATTTTCGAAAATTCTTGTCCCGGGCGGAAAGGTCGCGCGATGATCCGGCTTCACCACGTTCCGCAAAGCCGGTCGATGCGCACCCTTTGGCTGCTCAACGAACTGGGGGTGGCTTACGAGTTGCAGGTTTGGCCCTTCGACAAGTCGCTGCGCTCCGTCGATTACCTTGCCAAGAATCCCGTGGGCCGTGTGCCAGCACTGGAGATCGACGGCGACTGCTGGTGGGAAACCGGCGCGATCACGGAGCTTCTATGCGAACGCTTCCCCGAGGCGGGCATGGGCCGCGCGCCGGGTCATCCCGACCGCGCCCAGTGGCTGATCTGGATCCATTTTTCCGAAACCATCAGCCAGCATTGCGCGATCCTGACGCAGCAGCACATCATGCTCTATGATGACAGCATGCGCAGCCCGGTGGTCATGAAGCTGGAAGCCAAGCGGCTGGAAAAATGCTACGCCGCCATCGAGGCGCGGCTGGAAGGGCGGCATTACCTGCTCGACAGCGGCTTCTCGGCGGCGGATATTTCCGTGGGTCAGGCGATCTACATGGCGCGCCATTTCGCGCGGCTCGATCCGTTCCCGGCGCTGTCCGCCTGGTATGCGCGGATCACCGAGCGGCCCGGATTTCTGCTGTCACGCCCGACGGAATCGCATGAAAAGCTGTACAAGCAAGACTTCTATCCCCCCTGGGAGATCGAGAAAGGACCCTGACATGACTGCCCCCCTGCACGTCATCGCCCGGATCAAGGCGTCACCGGAGTCCCTGGATGACCTCATTGCCTCTATGCGGATCATGGTGGAGGAGGTCCGCGAGGAACCCGGTTGTTTGCGCTATGATCTGACCCAATCTCAGGACGATCCCACGGTGCTGGTCTTCGTGGAGGAATGGGCCACCCGCGCGGATTGGGAGGCGCATATGGAGGGCGCGGCAATCGCGCGCCACCGTGCGCGCACCCGGCCCGAGATGATTCTCGATGCCGAGGTGCACGCCCTTGGTCAGATCGCGTGACGGCCATGGCGGAACCTGTCGAGATATTCGAAGTTGGCCCGCGCGACGGGTTGCAGAACGAAAAGCGCCAGATCCCCACGGCGGAAAAGATCGCACTGGTCGATTGCCTCAGCCGGGCGGGATTTCACCGGATCGAGGTGGCGAGCTTTGTCAGCCCGAAATGGGTGCCGCAGATGGCGGATTCTGCGCAGGTGCTGGCCGGGATCGCCCGCGCGCCGGGCGTGTCCTATGCGGCGCTGACGCCCAACATGAAGGGCTACGAGGGCGCCAAGGCGGCCCGGGCCGACGAGATCGCGATCTTCGCCTCGGCGAGCGAAGGCTTTTCCAAGGCCAATATCAACGCGACGATCGAGGAAAGCATCACCCGCTTCGTGCCGGTGGCGCAGGCCGCCAAGGCCGATGGCATCCCGGTGCGCGGCTATATCTCTTGCGTGACTGACTGCCCGTTTGACGGACCGACCCCGCCGGAGGAGGTGGCGCGGGTGGCGGCAACGCTGCGCAATATCGGCTGCTACGAGATCTCGCTTGGCGACACGATCGGGCAGGGCCGCCCGGAGACCGTCGACGCAATGCTGGCCGCGGTGATGGAGGAAGTCGCGCCGGAGGAACTGGCCGGGCATTTCCACGACACGGCGGGCCGGGCGCTGGCCAATATCGAGGTGTCACTGGCGCGGGGGCTGCGGGTCTTCGACGCCGCTGTCGGCGGGCTTGGCGGATGCCCCTACGCGCCGGGGGCGGAGGGAAATGTCGCCACGGAAGCCGTCGCCGCGCGTGTGGCGGAGCTTGGCTATGAGACCGGGCTCGATATGGATGTGCTGGCCGAGGCCGCCAAGATGGCGCGGGCCATGCGGGAGGGATGAACGATGGACACGATTGATATCGCGGTGGATGAACGCGGCGTTGCCGTTCTGATGCTGGACATGCCGGAGCGTCACAATGCGTTGGCCCCGCAGATGATCGCGGAACTGACCG
>NZ_MNBL01000079.1 GCF_001879695.1 Nioella sediminis | reverse complement strand
CCTCCCCATATAAGGCCACAAGCCCCAAAGAAAGCCCCTCCCCCTTTCATCTTGGCAAAAATACCTCGGGGGTTTGGGGGTGGAACCCCCAAGCGGGCCGACGAGGTCCCCGCGCAAGCGGGGGGTGAGGAGGCCCGCCCCCCGGTCGACGCCGACAGGCGACGAAACCGCCCGTGCCTTAGAACGGCCCGTCCTCCAGAACCCCATCGGAGGACATCTGCGCATAAAGCAGCCCCTCGCGCAGCCCCCGGTCTGCCACGCTCAGCCGGTCCGTGGGCCAGGCGCGCAGCAGCGCTTGCAGAATAGCCGATCCCGACATGATCAGCGAGTGCCGGTCGCGCCCGATCCGCGGGTCGCGGCGGCGACCGGTTGGGCCGAGCGACAGGTAATCCTGGATGACCGAATCGATCTGGTCCGAGGTCATGCGCAGCCCGTCCACCTTGTTGCGGTCATAGCGGCGCAATCCCAGATGCGAGGCGGCGACTGTCGTCACCGTGCCGCTGGTCCCGATGATCTGGAAGCCCTCGCGCGCCTGATCGGCGGCATCCACGTAAGGCGAAAACTCTGCCAGTTGCTCCTCGAAATACCAGCTCATCAGCGCAAAGCGCGCGCCGTCATCGGCGACGTCCCGATAAAGATCCTTCAACGTCGCCACCCCGAGCGGGATCGAGATCCAGTCCACCACCTTGGCCTTGGGAAAGATCGTCTCCGAGTGGTCAAACCCCTGATGCAGCCGCATGATGGCGCGGGGCCGTTCAACGCGCGGAACCCGGCTGAGGTCGATCCAGACCAGCTCGGTCGATCCGCCGCCGATATCGACCACCAGCAACTGTTCTGTCCGGGTAGACACCAGCGGCGCACAGGCCACCACCGCCAGCCGCGCCTCTTCCTCTGGCTGGATGATCTCCAGGTCCAGCCCCGTTTCACGCTGCACCACCGAAATGAATTCGCCCGCATTGGTCGCCCGGCGGCAGGCCTCGGTCGCGACCAGTCGCATCCGCTTCACATCGTGGCGTTGAAGCTTCTTCTTGCAGATTTTCAGCGCCGCGACCGTGCGGGCCATGGATTGCCGGGACAGGCGTCCGGACGCCTCCAACCCCAGCCCCAGCTGGACGGATTTGGAAAAACTGTCGACCACATGCAACTGGTTGCCCTTTGGCTGCGCGATCAGCATCCGGCAGGAATTGGTGCCCAGATCGAGCGCCGCATAGAGATCTGCGGGATCGGGGCGCAGCGGCTGTGGCGAGGCGACGGGGGGCGGTGGAACCGGCGCAATGCGCGCAGAGGCAGAGCCTTGCCCGGCAATGGCATCGTGTTGTTTCGGCTTGCCCCGGCGGGGGCGGCGGCGGCCCATGACCCCTCTCCTTCGCATCGCTTCCCCTCACGCTACCGCGTCGGCTGCAATCGCACAATGGGTCTGCGCCGCTCTGTGCACTGGCTCATCATCTTCATGAGAATTTAGGGGCTCTCCCGCTCTGGCCGATCAGGCTCATCCCCCCTATTGATCGGACGGCGCGTCGCAGGGGCGCGCTACGAGGTCGAAAACGAGACGGGCGAAGACCCGACCAAGCCCTAGATTGCTGCAAAACACCGCGCAGCCTTACTCAGGAAGGAATCACGCCTCATGC
Source organism: Nioella sediminis (assembly GCF_001879695.1). Taxonomy (GTDB): domain Bacteria; phylum Pseudomonadota; class Alphaproteobacteria; order Rhodobacterales; family Rhodobacteraceae; genus Nioella; species Nioella sediminis. Next base: position 2,591 of record NZ_MNBL01000079.1, on the reverse strand, counting down.
CAGCTGTCACAATCGTCTACTGGCGCGACATGCCCGCCCAGGTCATCGTCGGAAAAGGTCGTCGGGGTGCCAAGGCCCCGTTGCCGGAACGGTTCGAGCAGGCCATTGACCGGGCCGCCATGAAGGTGGGCGCCAAGGATGATGACGCCTATCTGTCCGGCTTTCGCAAGGCAGAGCCCTTCGAGGTCGAAGGAGACCCGCAGGAGGTCGCAAATGCTCAAGCCGCCGCCATCGATGCCGAATACGACGCCGACAAGCTCAAGCAGCTGATCGCCAATGACGGCTACGCAGAAGCCCCCGCCGAATGACCAACGCCCCACCATCCTCGTTCTTGGAGAAACTGATGGCCCTGCTCAAATTCCGCTCCTCCGCCGCTGCGCCCGCGGCCCCCGCAGGCAACCCCGCCGCGCTTGAGGCCTTCCTGCAGGGCTACTCCATCGAGGTGATGCCGCGCACCGCCGAAAAGGTGGACAATTTCCGCGACCTGCTGCCGACAGGCACCCGCGTCTATATCGCCCATATCGAGGGCACGCCGATCGCCGACATGGTCGCCACCGCCAAGCGGCTGAAGGGCGAAGGCTTCGACGTCATGCCGCATTTCCCGGCCCGCATCATCAAGGATGCCGCGACGCTAGAAAACTGGATCGCCATGTACCAGGGCGAGGCGGATGTGAAGCAGGCGCTGCTGCTGGCCGGTGGGGTCGAGAAACCCCATGGCGACTTCCACAGCTCCATGCAGCTGATGGAAACCGGGCTCTTCGACAAGGCGGGCTTCCAGCGTCTGCATGTGGCCGGTCACCCTGAAGGCAACCGTGACATCGACCCCAAGGGCGGCGATGCGGTCGTGATGGAAGCGCTGCGCTGGAAGCAGGCGTTTTCCGAGCGTACCGATGCGCAGATGGCGCTGGCCACGCAATTCGCGTTCGAGGCTGGCCCGGTCATCGAATGGGCGAACCGGCTGTCGGCCGAGGGCATCAAGCTGCCGATCCATATCGGCATCGCCGGCCCCGCGAAACTGCAGACCCTGATCAAGTTCGCCATCGCCTGCGGCGTCGGCCCGTCGCTCAAGGTCCTGCAAAAGCGCGCCAAGGATGTGACCAAGCTGCTACTGCCCTTCGAGCCGCATGAGATCCTGAACGAACTGGCCGCCCACAAGGCCGCCAACCCCGATTTCAACATCGAGAAGGTCCACTTCTTCCCACTCGGTGGCATCAAGACCAACGCCCAGTGGGCCATCGACAATGGCGGTGCTTCCGGCACCCCCGCAAACCAGAACTGAGAAAGAGCCCATGACCCGTACCGTTCTCGAATCCAAATCCAAGACCGTCGTCATCGGCTTTGACGAGCCTTTCTGCGTGATCGGCGAGCGCATCAACCCCACCGGCCGCAAGAAACTGGCCGCAGAACTGGAAGCGGGCGATTTCTCGACCGTTGAAAAGGACGCGCTGGAGCAGGTCGCCTGCGGGGCCATGGTTCTCGATGTGAACGCGGGCGTGGTCTACAACTCCAACCCCAACCCGAACGAGACCGAACCGCCGCTAATGCGCCAGATGATCGAGCTGGTGCAGGGGCTGGTCGACGTGCCGCTCTGCATCGACAGCTCGGTGCCCGGCGCGCTGGAGGCAGGTCTTGCCGCCGCCGAGGGCCGTCCGCTTCTGAACTCCGTCACCGGGGAAGAGGACCGGCTGGAACTGGTTCTGCCGCTGGTCAAGAAATACAACGTGCCGGTGGTGGCGATCTCGAACGACGATACGGGCATTTCGGAAGACCCCGATGTTCGTTTCGACGTGGCCAAGAAGATCGTGGAACGCGCCGCAGATTTCGGCATCCCGGCCCATGACATCGTGGTCGATCCGCTGGTGATGCCCGTGGGTGCCATGGCGACCGCCGGTCAGCAGGTCTTCGCCCTGGTGCGCCGTCTGCGCGAGGAACTGGGTGTGAACACCACCTGCGGCGCGTCGAATATCAGCTTCGGCCTGCCCAACCGCCACGGCATCAACGCGGCCTTCCTGCCGATGGCTATCGGCGCGGGCATGACCAGCGCTATCATGAACCCGGTGCGCCCTGTGGAAATGGAGGCAATCAACGCCGCCAACTTCCTGATGAACCATGACCCCAATGGCGGCAAGTGGATCAACTTCGCCAAGGTTCTGGACGCCACCAAGGAAGGCACCCCGTTCCCGGAAGCCGCCGCTGCCGCCATGGCAGCTGGTGGAGGACGTGGCGGCCGCCGCGGCGGACGTCGTCGCGCTTAATCGCCTGTTAACCGCAATGGGGCGAAGATGGCTGCATGAGCTATCTTCGCCCCATTCACCGCAACGATATTTGGTTTGACCAGGTCTTCTCGGCAAAAGCCGTTACCAAAGGCGGCGTGATCCGACGCAGCAAAGCGGATGTGGATCGCAAGGTCGGTCGGGACAGGTTGGAACTTGAGGTCCGCAAACGCGGATTTCACCTGGTCGAGGCAGGAAGTCAGTTCCTGATCATCTGCGACCGCGGAGACATCCGTATCGTTTGCTGAGAAAAATCTTCCAGAAGATTTTTCAATTAACAATGAAGAATTTTCCCGAAAATTCTTCATGTGAAACCGC
>NZ_MNBL01000078.1 GCF_001879695.1 Nioella sediminis | reverse complement strand
GAAAAATCTTCCAGAAGATTTTTCAATTAACAATGAAGAATTTTCCCGAAAATTCTTCATGTGAAACCGCGAAGATTTTTCCGGAAAAATCTTCTTTTCCCGAACCAAACCTCCTAGGTACAGGCTGCACCCTATAGATCAGGCTTTCAGCATGCCCGCGCGACCAGAGACTGACACCACGCCGCCGTCCTGGGGTGAATCGCTTCCAAGGCTCGCTGTCAAACTCATCGTTCTTATCGCCATCGTGATTCTGTCCCACTACGCGATCGACTACGCTCTCTCATGGGCCGAATCCCTGCCGGCCCATTCGGAAGCCCGTGCCGAGCGGCTGATTCTGCTGGCCATTTTCGTTGCCTACGCCCTGCTCATCGCGCTGCCCTTCGTGCCGGGGATCGAGATTGCCATTGCGCTCCTGGTTCTGCGCGGACCGGAATTCGCCCTGCCTATTTATCTCGCCACTCTTGGCGGTCTGAGCCTGGCCTTCCTTGCCGGGCGCCTCGTGCCGATCCGCTCGTTGAAACGGTTCTTTCTTGACCTGCACCTGGTGAAAGCCGCCGCGCTCGTAGATCGTCTTGGCCCCATGGGCCCTGCGCAGCGGGTGCGGGAGCTGCAACGCTCCCTGCCCCGCAAACATGCGCGCATTGCCCTGCGCTACCGCTATGTGGGACTGGCGCTCCTGATCAACATGCCGGGATCGGGCCTCATTGGCGGCGGCGGCGGAATCTGCCTGATGGCAGGAATGAGCGGTGTCTTTTCCCCGCGCGCGACCTTTCCCACTCTCGCGCTTGCGGTCATGCCATTCCCGGTTCTGATGTGGGTGGCCGGCACCAACGGGCTGATGCCCTGGCTGCCTGCCTGAGACGAAATCCACCCGCATGCCGCAACCCGGCCGGATTTTGACGTTTCGCTCCTTTCCCTTGCCACCGGGCACGTTAAAACATCCGCAAAGGAAAGGCGCGCGCATGTCTGATACTCCTCTCGTGATCTTCACCCCCTCTGGCAAACGGGGCCGGTTCCCCGTTGGCACCCCGATCCTGACCGCAGCCCGCAAACTAGGCGTGGATCTCGATTCCGTCTGCGGCGGGAGGGGCATCTGCTCAAAATGCCAGATCTCGCCCTCCTACGGCGATTTCCCCAAACATGGCGTCACCGTCAGCGAAGACGCGCTGTCGGAATGGAACGCGGTCGAGGCCCGTTATGACCGGGTCCGGGGTCTCAAGAAAGGGCGTCGCCTCGGCTGTCAGGCCACGGTGCAGGGCGATATCGTCATTGATGTGCCCGCCGAAAGCCAGGTCCACCGCCAGGTGGTGCGCAAGGCGGCGTCGGACCGGCCGATCACGATGGACCCCGCCACGCGGCTTGTCTTCGTCGAGGTCGAGGAACCCGATATGCACGAGCCCTCGGGCGATTTCGAACGGCTCAGCAAGGCGCTGAAAGACCAGTGGCAGATCGAGAACGTGACAGCGGGCCTGCCGCTAATGACCAAGCTGCAACCGGTGCTGCGCAAGGGCAAATGGCAGGTCACCGTGGCGCTGCATCAGGCGCAGGGGGCGGACGGATTCCGCATTCTCGACATCTGGCCGGGGCTGCACGAGGACGGCATCTACGGGCTTGCCATCGACCTCGGGTCCACCACCATCGCCGCGCATCTGTGTGATCTCTCCGACGGGCGCGTTCTGGCCTCCTCCGGCCTCATGAACCCGCAGATCCGCTTCGGCGAAGACCTGATGAGCCGGGTCAGCTACGCCATGATGAACCCCGGCGGCGACCGGGAGATGACCAATGCGGTGCGCGAGGCGATCAACACGCTGGCCGGTGAAATCGCGGCGGAGGGCGGGATCGAGCCAACGCTCATCATGGAAACCATCTTCGTCTGCAACCCGGTGATGCACCATCTTCTGCTTGGGATCGACCCGGTGGAACTGGGACAGGCGCCCTTTGCGCTGGCGACCTCCTCGTCGCTGTCGCTGCCCGCCCGAGATCTGGACCTGACGGCGCTTAATACCGAGGCGCAGGTCTATGTCCTGCCCTGCATCGCGGGCCATGTGGGGGCCGATGCCGCAGCCGTTGCCCTGTCGGAAGAGCCCAACAAATCGGAAGACCTGGTGCTTGTCGTCGATGTGGGCACCAATGCGGAAATCTTGCTTGGCAACACCAACAAGGTTCTGGCCTGTTCCTCCCCCACCGGTCCCGCCTTCGAGGGCGCGCAGATCAGTTCCGGCCAGCGCGCCGCCCCCGGCGCGATCGAGCGGATCGAGATTGACCCGGTCACCAAGGAACCGCGTTTCCGCATCATCGGCTGCGAGCTGTGGTCCGACGATCCCGGCTTTGCCGAGGCGAGTGCGGCGACCGGCGTCACCGGAATCTGCGGTTCTGGCATTATCGAGGCCGTGGCCGAGATGCGCCTTGCGGGCATTCTCGACACCTCGGGCCTCATCGGGTCGGCGGAACAAGTCGGCACGCCGCGCTGTGAACCCGAAGGGCGGACGCATGTTTATCTGATCCATGACGGCAGCGCCGAGGGCGGGCCGCGTATTACGGTAACCCAAGGCGACATACGCGCGATCCAGCTGGCGAAATCGGCGCTTTATGCGGGTGCCAAGCTGCTGATGGATGAAATGGGCGTGGACACCGTCGACCGGGTGACGCTGGCCGGGGCCTTCGGCGCGCATATCAGCCCGAAACACGCGATGGTTCTGGGGATGATCCCCGACGCGCCGCTGGAAAAAGTCACCAGTGCGGGCAACGCAGCGGGTCACGGCGCGCGGATTGCGCTCTGTTCACGCGAGGCGCGGGGTCGGATCGAAACCGTTGTGCGCCAGATTCACAAGATCGAAACCGCCGTGGAGCCCAAGTTCCAGGAGCATTTCGTCAACGCCTCGGCCATTCCCAATTCCGTGGAACCCTTCCCTATCCTCAACAGCGTCGTGGACCTGCCCAAGGTGCATTACGGCGCGGCCGGTGCCGATGGCGGCGAGGGCGGTGGGCGCCGCAGGCGACGCCGGGGCTGATCGCTGTTAGCATGGGCGGATGACCTCAACCGGAGCCCGCCCATGCCGCTTTTCCCCAGCCTTCCCAGCCCCGCCCGTCTGGGTGACCTGCTGACCCGCCATCCGGCCCATGCGGGGCCGCTCTTGATGCATGTGGATGGCGTCATGAAAGCGGGCGCGCCGCTGTCACAGGCTGAATGCGAGCTGATCGCGGCTTATGTCTCGGGCCTGAATGCCTGCGCCTTCTGCCATGGCTCACACCAGATCTATGCCGAGGCGCTCGGCGTCGAGCCGGGCCTCGTCGACGCGCTTTTGGACGACCCCGACACCGCGCCTGTTGATCCGAAACTGCGCCCGCTGCTGGCCTATGTGGCCAAGCTGAACAGCCTGCCAAGCCGCCTGACGCCCGCCGAT
>NZ_MNBL01000077.1 GCF_001879695.1 Nioella sediminis | reverse complement strand
CCCGCCGATGTGGCGGCTGTGACGGATGCGGGCTGGTCCGAAGAGGCGCTTTATCATGCGGTGCAGGTCTGCGCGCTGTTCAACCTGTTCAACCGGCTGGTGGAAGGTGCCGGGGTGGATTTCGCCTACGGAGAGGCCGACGCCCTGACACCGGCCGACCGCAGCGCCGACTACAAGGGCTTTGCCGAACGGCTCGGGATGCTGGACTAGGGTTATCCCGACTTGCAAATGTTCGGGGCCGCGTCACACTGAGCGCATGTTCCAGTCACGAGGCCCGGCGTCATGAAAGCCCGCAAGATCGTTATCTGCTTTGACGGGACCGGCAATGAAGTCGGTGACTATCAGACAAACATCATAAAGCTTTACAACGCCTTACGTGATGATGACGATCAGATCACCCATTATGTGCCGGGCGTGGGCACCTTTGACGAACCGCGCCTGTTCGACTGGAAATGGCGGCAGAAGGCGCGGTCCGTGGCGGGGCTCGCCTTCGGTCTGGGGCTGGAGGATGACGTGCTCGACGCCTATCGCTTCCTCTGCCGGACCTACAAAAGCACCGCGCAGAAGAACAGGGACTGGAGCTATGAGCAGGGCCTGAAGAAGCAGCTTGGGGTGCCCGGCAAGGCAACCCGCCCCGAGGCGCAGAAGGACCATATCTACATCTTCGGCTTTTCCCGTGGCGCATATGCCGCGCGGATTCTGGCGGGGTTCATCCATAATTTCGGCCTGATCGAGCCCGACAAGCTACATCTGGTGACCGGCGCCTTCCGCGCCTATCGTGCCGTAACCGACCATGAGCGCGACCAGCCCCATTCCGTCACCTTCCGCCAGTTGCGCCGTTACGAGGATACGCTGAAACCGGATCAAAGCGTGCCCATTCGGGCGCTCTGCCTCTTCGACACGGTCAGTTCCATGGTGAGTTTCGAAAGGCCCCTGCACTCGCTGGTGACGAATTACAGCCCGATGGAGCTGCGGGTGCACGCAAATGTGCTGTCCAATCCCTCCGTCCGCATCGTGCTGCATGCGCTGGCGGTGGATGAACGCCGCTCGATGTTCCGCCCGCTGCTGTGGGACCAGCGGGAGCCCTATTTCGGCAACCGCTTCCGCCATGAGAGCCAGAAGCGCCAGCAATATGTGCGCCAGCGGTGGTTCCCCGGCTATCACTCCGACATCGGCGGCAGCCCAAGGGAACGGGAATCCGGCATCGGCAAGCTGACGCTTTTGTGGATGCTGGATGAGCTGGAACGCCAAGAGATCGCCGCCGACCGCGAAGACCGCACCAAGGCGCCGCCCGATCCCGACCGCAGCCTGCCCCTGCCCCCGCCGGGGCTGAAGCTGAACCCCAAGCGGCGCAAGGTCCATTTCGAAGGCGCCAGCCGCAAGGCCCGGTCGCTCGACGGCACCCCCTATGCGCGCCCCGATGCCATGGCCGAGATCCATGACAGCATGTCCGTCTGGTGGTCTCCGCTTGAAATCCTGCCCAAATCCATCAAGCGCCGCCGCTGGCCCGGGCGTCTGCCGGTGTTCTGGAAATGGTACCTGCCACTGGAAGAGCCGCGCTTCATCCCCGAGGATCACGAGATCGACGGCAGCGTCACAGACCGCATGGCCCGCTGGCCCTTCTACCGCCCGCAAAATCTGCGGGCGAAATGGCCCGACGGGCCTTGACTGTCCCGCGGGCCGGGATTACCTCCAGCGACCAGAGCGCGGGTATGGTGAAATGGTATCATGCGAGCTTCCCAAGCTTAAGGTGCGGGTTCGATTCCCGCTACCCGCTCCAAAAAAAGCGCCCCAAAGACGGGGCGCTTTTTTGTTGGGATCAGCTTAGACCGTGCGCCTTTGCGTAGGCCACCAGACCGAGCGTCGAGCCATCCTTGCCTGCCCCGTCAGACTCGCCCGTCAGCACCGGGTCCAGCGCCTTGGCGAGTTCCTTGCCCAGTTCCACGCCCCATTGGTCATAGCTGTTGATGCCGAGGATCACGCCCTCGACGAACACGCGATGCTCATAAAGCGCGATGATCTGGCCCAGAACGAAGGGTGTCAGTTTCGGATAGATCAGCGTCGTCGAGGGCCGGTTGCCGGGGAAAACCCGGTGGCGGGCCTGGCGGTCCAATTCGGCCCCGGTCAGGCCCTTGGCGGCCATGATCGCGGTCGCTTCCTCCAGTGACCTGCCCCGCATCAGCGCCTCGGATTGCGCGAGGCAATTGGCGACCAGCAGGCGGTGGTGATGGGTGAGCTCCGGCTCATGCCCTTCTGCTGCAACGATGAATTCGCACGGGACAACGCGGGTGCCCTGATGGATCAGCTGGTAAAAGGCGTGCTGGCCGTTGGTGCCGGGCTCCCCCCAGACCACGGGGCCGGAGTTCATTTCCAGATCCGCGCCATCCATCGACACGCGCTTGCCATTCGATTCCATCTCCAGCTGTTGCAGGTAGGCAGGCAGCCGCAGCAGGCGCTGATCATAGGGCAGCACGGCGCGGGTGGCGTGGCCCTGCACCTGGTTGTGCCAAATGCCCACAAGCGCCAGCAGCACCGGCAGGTTGTCGGCCAGATCGGCTTGCCGGAAATGGCTGTCCATGGCGTGACCGCCGGACAGGAACTGCCCGAAATCCTCCGGCCCCACGGCCAGCATCATGCCAAGGCCGATGGGCCCCCACATGGAATAACGCCCGCCAACCCAGTCCTCGAACCCGAAAACACGGTCAGGTGCGATGCCGAAATCGGCGGTCAGGTCGGCAGCGGTGGAGAGCGCCACGAATTGATCTGCCGGGGTGTCCACCGCCCCCGCCATCCAGTCCCGCGCGGTTTCAGCGTTGGTCATGGTCTCGATGGTGGTGAAGGTCTTGGACGCGACGATGACCAGCGTCCGCGTGGGATCGAGCGCCTTCAGCGTGTCATGGATATGCGCGCCATCGACGTTCGAGACGTAGTGGATACGCGGCCCGTCATGGTAAGGGGCGAGCGCCAGCGTGCCCATCACGGGGCCGAGGTCCGAGCCGCCGATGCCAATATTGACCACGTCGGTGTAGGCGCCGCCCTGCCCGGCGATCTGCCCGGACCGCACGGCACGGGCAAACGTCTCCATCCGCGCGCGGGTGTCCAGCACGCCGGGAATGACGTTCTGCCCATCCACCTCGACCACGCCGCCGGGCGCGCGCAGCGCGGTGTGCAGCACGGCACGGCCCTCGGTCTCGTTGATCTTCTCGCCGGTGAACATCGCCTCGCGCCGGTCCTCGACCTTTGCCTGCCGCGCCAGTTCGATCAGCAGCGACAGGGCGCCTGTATCCAGACTGGTCTTGGAGAAATCGAACAGCATCCCGTCAGCCGCGCGGCTGTAGCTCTCGAACCGATCGGGATCGGCGGAGAAGAGGTCTGCAATGGTCCGCCCCGACTTGGCCGCGTGATGCGCTTTCAGATCGTCCCAGATGGTCATGGGCGATTTCCTTCCTGACAGTATATCAATAAGTTACAAAGCGTTCTTAAGGTGCCCAATGCACGGTCGCACCACTCAGAACGGCGCGCACCGGGGCCTCTTCCACCGGCAAGGCTTGCGCCTTTTCCAGCGCGGCGCGCTTTTCGTCACCGCTGATCACGATATGGGTCGAAACCGCCGCCTTCAGCACCCGGGCAGAGAGCGTCACCCGCGCCTCCGGCGCGCCGCCGCCGCGCATGGGCACCAGCACCGGCGCATGATCATCGAGCGCATCGGCCAGCCGGTCAGCACCGGGAAAGAGCGAGGCCGTGTGCATATCCGCCCCCATGCCGAGCAGCAGCAGGGTGATGGGCAGATGCGGCTCCAGCCCCTTCGCCAATTCATCCACGTAATCCTCTGGCGTATGGGCCGCGGCATAGAGCGGCACGAAATTCGCCCGCCGCGCTTTCGAGATCAGAAGCCGCTCCATAATCAGCTTGGTGTTTGAACGCGGGTTGTCCGCGGGCACCCAGCGTTCATCAGACAGGAACACGGTCACCCGGTCCCAATCCAGCGCCTGTTCACTGAGAACGTCGAAAACCGGCCCCGGCGTGCTGCCGCCAGGAACGCAGAAGCTGACCCGGTCATCGCGGCGAAGATGGTCGGCCAGTTCGCTGGCCAGCGTATCGGCGAGGTCCAGCATCATCATGTCGCTGTCGGGGTACTCAACCAGGTTCATGCGGAAATCTCCCTCCATCTCCGGCCATCGCGGTAGAGCAGGATAAGCGCATCCTCCGGCCCTGCCGATCCGGCGTCATAAGGCAAGGGTACATCTTCGCGGCCCGTCCATCCAGCAATGATCGGGTCGGTCCAGGCCCAGGCGGCCTCGACCTCGTCGCCGCGCATGAACAGCGTCTGGTTGCCCCGGATCACATCCATGATCAGCCGTTCATATGCATCGGGCACATCGGCGGCTTCCGGCCCAAGCGCCTCGGCAAAGGTCATGTCCATGGGCACCTCGACCAGACGCATCCCGCCCGGCCCCGGTTCCTTGATGGTCATGCGCAGGTCGATTCCCTCGTCCGGTTGCAGCCGGATGGTCAGGATGTTGCTGCGCGGATCGGCGGCTTCGGTAAAGATGTTGTGGGGCGGTTCCTTGAAATGCACCACGATCTCGGACATGCGCGCGGTCATGCGCTTGCCGGTGCGCAGATAGAAGGGCGTGCCGTTCCAGCGCCAGTTGGAGATATGGACCTTCATGGCGACGAAGCTTTCGGTCAGGCTGTCGCTGTTTTCCGCGTCGTCGCGATAGCTGGCCCCGTCCTTGCCCGCCTTGTACTGACCGCGTACGATGTCCGATTGATCCACCGGATCGAGGGCGCGGATCACCTTCAGCTTTTCGTCGCGCACCGCATTGGGCTCGAAATGCGCGGGCGGTTCCATGGCGGTCAGACACAGAAGCTGCATCAGGTGGTTCTGCACCATGTCGCGCATCGCGCCCGACTTGTCATAGTAGGACCCGCGCCCGCCGACACCCACGGTTTCGGCCACGGTGATCTGAACATGATCGACATATTGCGCGTTCCACAGCGGCTCGAACAGCATATTGGCGAAGCGCACCGCCATCAGGTTCTGCACGGTCTCCTTGCCCAGGTAATGGTCGATCCGGTAAATCTGCGCCTCGTCGAAATGGGCGGCGAGAGTGGCATTGAGCGCCTTCGCCGTGTCCAGATCACGGCCAAAGGGCTTTTCCACCACGATCCGCGCGTCATCGCGCGCAATCCCGTTTTCCTTCAGCCGCTCGGCAATGGGGCCGAAAAGGCTGGGGGCGACCGAGAAATAAAAGGCCTGCACCACGCCCTCGCGCATCTGGGCCTTGAGGTCCGACCAACCGCCGGTGCCTATGGCGTCAATCGGCACATAGGTTAGGCAATCAAGGAAGGCGTCTATGGTTTCGGGCACCCGCTTGCGCTCGGATACGAATTCCTCGATCGCCTCCCGCACGAAGGCCCGCCAGGCGTCGCTATCCTGATCGGTGCGGGCGGCGCCGATAATCCGCGCGCCTGCCGGCATCTGTTCGGCCCAGAAGCGGCGGTAGAGCCCTGGCAGAATCTTGCGCCGGGCCAGATCGCCGGTACCGCCGAAGATCACCAGATCGAATTCCTCCACCGGAATGACGCGCGCAACCATGGAAACCATCCTTCAGGCTTGGGGCGGCAGCCGGGCCGCCCCGGGAAATGTTAGCGCTATCAGGCGCTGTCATGCAGGCTCTACACCGATAATTCTTTCACGTCCAGCCTTTCACGGAAAGATCACAATGGTGTTGATATACGCCCGAGTGGTTTTCTTTTTCCCCCGAACGCCTTAGCCCTTGAACCAAGACAAGGGCCGAGATCATGAAAGACACGTTACATCCGCAAAAATTCCAGAACCCGGCCACGACAGCCAATGGCGAAACGCGCGCGACGGTTGCGCTCAGCAATCCGCAAACGCTGTGGTTCAACACCGGAACGCTGTGCAATATCACCTGCGCGAATTGCTACATCCTGTCGAGCCCGACCAATGATGCGCTGGTCTATATCAGCCGGGCCGAGGTCGAGGCGTATCTCGGTCAATTGGAGGCCCGGAACTGGGGCGTGCGGGAAATCGGGTTCACGGGGGGCGAGCCCTTCATGAACCCCGAAATGATCGGCATGGCCGAGGCGGCCTTGATGCGCGGCTATGAGGTGCTGATCCTGACCAATGCCATGCTGCCGATGATGCGGCCCCGGATGCGCGAGGGGCTGGCGCGGCTGAATACGGCCTATCCCGGCAAGCTGACCTTGCGGGTGTCGCTCGACCACTGGTCGAAGGCGCTGCACGATGAGGAACGCGGCGCGGGCAGCTTTGACAAGACGCTGCAAGGCATGGACTGGCTGCGCGATCAGGGCATCGCCATGGCCGTCGCCGCCCGCACGGTCTGGGGCGAAAGCGAGGAAAGCGCACGGGCGCAGTTCGCCGCCCTGTTCGCGGAGCGCGCCTATGTGATTGACGCGAGCGATCCCGGCGCGCTGGTGCTGTTTCCCGAGATGGATGAAAGCGTCGATGTGCCCGAGATCACCACCGGATGCTGGGATATCCTCGGCAAATCGCCTGACAGCGTCATGTGTGCGTCGTCAAGGATGGTGGTGAAGCGCAAGGGCGCGGCGCGGCCCGTGGTGCTGGCCTGTACGCTTTTGGCCTATGACGAGGCGTTCGAAATGGGCGAGACGCTGGAGGAGGCCGAGCGGGAGGTGGCCCTGAACCACCCCCATTGCGCGAAGTTCTGCGTGTTGGGCGGGGCGAGCTGTTCTGCCTGAGGGATTTCGCCGCCTTACGGCGTCGACCCGCGGGGGGCGCTGCCCCCCGGACCCCCCGAGGTATTTTTGCCAAGATGAAAGCACAAGTGCAGAGCTGAGCCGATGCGCGGGGCTGTCTGTCAGACCATGACGCAGAGCAGCTCGAACATGATCGACGCACCCAGATAGGCGGTGTTACCCGCCTGGTCGAAGGGCGGGGAGACCTCGACCAGATCGGCGCCGACGATATTGACCCCTTGCAGTTCGCGCACCACCTGCAACGCCTGATAGCTGTTTGGGCCACCCACCTCTGGCGTACCGGTGCCCGGCGCGAAGGCGGGGTCGACGAAGTCGATATCGTAGCTGACATAGGTGTCGCCCGTGCCCGCGATCTCGCGCGCCTCGGCCATGACATCCTCCACGCCGCGCGCATGGAACTCGCCGATCGGGATGACGCGGATGCCGACGCTGTCGGCGAAATCGCGGTCTTCGCTATCGTAAGCGGTGCCGCGAATGCCGATCATGACCACGCGTTTGGGGTCGAGAAGCCCCTCCTCCACCGCGCGGCGGAAGGGGGTGCCGTGGGTATACATGCGCCCGTCGAAATAGCTGTGGAAGAGGTCCGTATGGCTGTCGAAATGGATCATGCCAAGGGGGCCATCCTTGGCCATGGCGCGCAGGATCGGCAAGGTGGACAGGTGATCGCCGCCTGCGGTCAGGGGTTTGATTCCATGGGATTTTACCTTGTCATAGAAGGCGGTGATGCGGGTCAGGCTGTCCATCAGATCGGCGGGGTTGGGGCCGACATCGCCCAGGTCGGCGCAGTTCCGCGCCTCAAACGGGCGGATGCCGGTGGCATCGTTCTGGGCGCGGATCATGGTGGACATGTCGCGCAGCTGCCGGGGGCCGTGGCGGGGGCCGGGGCGGTTGGTGGTGCCCGCGTCCCAGGGCACGCCGACAAGGCCGATCTCCACCTCGCCGATGCGGGCATGATCCAGCCCCACATGCGGCAGGCGCATGAAGCTGGGGATGCCGGCGAAACGCGGCAGCTCGAAGCCCGAGATGGGGGTGAAGAACGGATCGGCCATGGGTGACTCCCTGTCTTGATTTGGCGCGAGGCTAGCGGGGATTTGCCCACCAGTCACGCGGCTTTAGCCTCGGCCGAACACCTTGTCGTTTCTGCCAGCGACGGGCCAGCCGCACCCCCGCCTGCCCTGCCCCGCCAAGGGCCAGCCAGCGCCAGAGCCGGTCTTGCCAGCCACCCCGGCGATTGAAGGGACAGACCCGCATACAGATGGCGCAATCGGATTTCAGTTTCGCCCAATACCCGAAGCAGGCCTCGCAATTGGCGGACCATTTGCGCACGCCCCTTTGGGTGGATGGGCTACCTGCGGCCTTTTCTTCCCCGAAATCTGGGGCGCCGAAGGGCAGCGCCTTGGGCGGGCAGCTGTCTGCGCATTGGGTGCAGCCGTGGCAATAGTCTGCAAGCCCCAGTTTGCGCGGCGCATCCAAGGCCAGCGGCATATCGGTGAAGATCTTGGAAAACCGGACACGGGGGCCAAACTCCGGCGTCAGCACCATCTGGTTGCGCCCGTATTCGCCGAGCCCCGCCTTGATCGCATAGGGAATGACCAGCGCCGTGTCATTCATGCTGGCCACGGCCTGAAAGCCCAGATTGCGGATATAGGCGGCGAGCTGCATGACAATCGCGGCCTCGTGGCTGTATTCGAGCCCCGTCGCCGCGCCCGCCAGCGCGCTTGGGTAGGTTTCGACAAGGTCGAAATCCATCGCATGAGCCATGACGATGACATGGGTCAGGCCCTCGGGCAGGTCATTGGAAACCGGGGTCATGTCGCGCGTGTCGGGGCGGTCGGAATAATGCCAGCGCAGGTCGATATGGGTGATCCCCACCAGGTCGGCACCGAAGAGCCGCGCGATGCGTTTGATGTCCTTCGACTCCTCCTCCGCTGTGCCAAGCTCGACCTTTTCAGCAGCCACCGGCGTGTCATTGCGCAGCGGGGCCTGGAAGCCCTCGCGCTCGCCCTCGGCGGCATGACGATCAGAGACCATGTCAGAGACGCGCCAGGCGGCGTTGCGAAGGGCAAAATCGCGGGTCTGGAAGCCCTCGCCCTTTCGCGGGGCGGCCTCCATCCGGTAGGAGGCGAAGAAGCCGTCGCTATGCTTGTTGCGCACGCTGTCGTCCCAGAAGGCACGGGTGAACATGTCGTTCATCTGGGAAAACCGGGTATAGTCCGGCGTCACCTCAAAGCCCGCCGCGCGGTCGCTTTCCAGCAGATGCGGGGGCGTTTCGTCTCGATTCCTGGGCCAGTTCATGGGCGCAGCTTACGCGTCCAGCTCCGCATCCCAATAGAGAAAATCGAGCCAGCTGTCGTGCAAATGACCGGGCGGGAACTTGCGGCCCATATTGCGCAGCTCCTCCGCGCCCGGCTGGCGGGGCGGTTTGCGCAAGGAAAGACCCGATCGGCGCAGGCTTTTGGACCCCTTGCGCAGGTTGCAGGGCGAACAGGCCGCGACCACGTTTTCCCAGGACGTGATGCCGCCCTTCGCGCGCGGCACCACATGGTCGAAGGTCAGATCGCCCTTGCTGCCACAATACTGGCAGGAGAACTCGTCGCGCAGGAAGAGGTTGAACCGGGTGAAGGCCACGCGCTTTTGTGGTTTCACATAGTCGCGCAGGACGACGACCGAGGGGATGCGGATCCTGGTCGTGGGGGAATGCACGAAGGCATCGTATTCGGCCACGATATCGACCCGATCGAGACAGACCGCCTTGATCGCGTCCTGCCAAGGCCAGAGAGAGAGGGGGTAGTAGGAGAGCGGGCGGTAATCCGCATTCAGAACCAATGCCGGATGCTGGCTGAGCCTTCCAGGCTCTCTTACGAATTCCGTTCTGAAACTGCCGTCGCCATCCATGAGTGACTCCGCCCTCGCCCTGTCTGCCCGTTTTCGGCATCAGAACGGGAGCACCCGCTCCAGCCATGTAACCACTATATCTGCCAAAATCCGGCTGGCAAGCGCCACATTTTGGGTTGCGCGCTTTTGTGATAGGTCAGGCAGATGACGGGGATATGACAGTTATCCACAGGTTTTGTGGTTTCGCCGCCTGCGGCGTCGACCGGGGAGCGGCCCTTCTCAACCCCCGGCTGACGCCGGAGGCCTCAAAGTGCCGCGTTGCCACGGGATTGTGGAAGAGGGCAGTCTGCCGAAGCCACCCCCCGGATCTGTGGAAGGGTCGGATGCCTCCGGCGGGAGTATTTGAGCAAAGAAGAAGGATTATTCGTCTTCTGCGTCGTCGGGTTCGTCCTCGATCTCCAACACCTGACGGATGAAGGCCAGGGCTACCGACAGCCCGTCGGGCGCGATGCCATGGGCGGTGCCACGCATGATATGGGCGTAGACGTCGATGCCCGCCGCCTGAAGCGCCTCGGCGGCCTGGGGCAGGCTTTGCGGTGGCACCACATCATCCTGATCGCCATGGATGAGCAGGACCGGCGGGCGGGAGACGATTTCATCGGCGAGAAGTTCCGGCTCCAGCAGACGGCCCGAGAAGCCCACCACGCCCGCGAAGGGCGGCTCTCGGCGGGGGGCGACATGCAGGCTGATCATCGTGCCTTGCGAGAAGCCCACCAGAACGGTGCGCTCTGCCGGGATGCCCTCGGCCTCCATGATCTGATCGAGGAAGACGTTGAGGTCATCAACCGCACGGGCCATGCCCTCGGCAGCAGCTTCTTCAGAGGAGCCGTCGATCCACGGGATCGGGAACCACTGGAAGCCCATCGGGTTCATGGCGGAGCGTTCTGGCGCATCGGGGGCCGCGAACACGGTGTTGGGCAGATGCGGGGCCAGCGGATCGGCAAGGCCGAGGAGGTCGTTTCCGTCTGCCCCATAGCCATGCAGGAAGATCACCAGGCTGTCGGCCTGGCCGGAGGCCGCGGGGCGTTTGCCGAATTCGAGCGTGCGAGTCATCTGATCCCTTCCCTGTCCTTTGCCACGTGGTAGTAGGCCCAAAGCGCGCGGGCGGCAACCGCGCGCCAGGGGGACCAGGCCTCGGCCATCTGTCTGAGCGGTTTTTCCTTCGGCCGCTCCGGCAGGTCGAAGAGCAGGCGGGCGGCCTCCTGCAAGGCCAGATCGGCGGGCGCGAAGACATCGGCGCGCCCAAGCGAGAACATCGCGTAGACCTCTGCCGTCCAGCGCCCGATGCCGGGGACCTGGGTAAGGGCCGCGATCACCTCTTCATCCGGGGCCTGCCGGAGCGCGGGAAAGTCGATGCCCGCTTGGGCCAGCGCTTTCGCGTAACGGATCTTCTGACGGGAGAGGCCGACAGCGCGCAGGTCGTCGTCGCTGGCCGATACGATGCGGTCCGGCGCAGTCAGCTGCGCATCCTGCATCCGACCCCAGATCGCATTGGCCGAGGCGACCGAGACCTGCTGGCTGACGATGGCGGACAGCAATTCCGCGAACCCGTCCTTGCGGCGGCGCAGCGGCAGCGGGCCGGTCAGCTCCAGCACATGGGCAAAGCGCGGCTCGGCCCGTGCCAGCCATGCGGCGCCTTCGGCCACGCAATCGGGGGTTTCGATGATCCGTCCAACCATGGGCGCAGCCTTTCAGGTCGGAAATGCTTTGCCAAGTCGCCAAAGCCGCGCCACCCTGCCCGCAAGCAACAGCGGAGACGACAGATGGCCGAAGAACACGACGCCAGCATGATGAACAACCTCTATTGGTGGGGCATTCCCACCTTCTTCCGCGCGCCGAACGACGGCCCGGAGGGGGCGGATATCGCTCTTGTCGGCGTGCCCCATTCCACCGGCAATGGCACCACGGAACGCGACCAGCACCTGGGCCCGCGTGCGGTGCGCAACATGTCGGCGGTGCAGCGGCGCGTGCATGGAGGCTTTGGCATTGACCCCTGGACACGCAAGGTCGTGGATGTGGGCGACGTGCCCTTCCCCCGTGCCAATGACAATGAACACTGCATCCAGCAAATCACTGATTTCTATACGAAAATCGACGCAAGCGGCGCGCGGCCCGTATCCATTGGCGGCGATCACTCGATCACTGGCGGGATCGTGCAGGCGCTTGGAAACGGCAAGATCGCGCGGGGCGAACCGATCAGCTTCCTGCATCTCGATGCCCATACGGACGTGTTCACCAAGGTCGATCACTTCCTGGGCGCGGAAAAATCGGCGGCCCACTGGGGGGCCTATCTGGCCGATCAGGGCAAGGTCGATCCGACCCGGTCGATGCAGATCGGGTTGCGCGGCCACCCCCGCACGCTCGACTGGCTGCAACCCTCTTACGACTATGGCTATAACGTGGTGACGATGGCGGATTACCGACGCAGGGGCGCGGCGGATGTGATCGCCGAAGCGAAAGAGGTGCTGGCGGGGCGGCCCGTCTACATCACCTTCGATCTCGACTGCCTCGACCCGAGCGTTGCGCCTGCTGTGTCCAATATCGAGCCCGGCGTAAAGGGCTTCGACATCGACGAGGCAATTGCGCTGATCCATGCCGCGCGGGGGCTGAATATCGTTGGCGGCGACGTCGTCTGCATGATGCCCACCAAGGACAGTCCCAACAATATCACGGCGATGGTCGGGGGGGCGATCATGTTCGAGATGATCTCGATGATCGCGGAAAACGTGCCGGTCTGACCTGCGTGCTTTTTCAGATGAGTTAACAGGGCAAGTATTTTGCCCTGCCCCTCTTCCCTTTGGCGGAAAACGGGTCTAGCGATTTCGCCATGGTTGACACAGTTCACTCCCCCTCCGACGACCGGCGCGCCTGGCGCAATGTGATCGTCCTTGTGGCCGCGCAGGCGCTTTTGGGCAGCCAGATGCCGATGATGTTCGTCGTGGGCGGGCTGGCCGGGCAGATGCTGGCCCCGAACCCGTGCCTTGCGACGCTGCCCATTTCGCTGATCGTTTTCGGGTCGATGACCACCGCGCCATGGATGTCGAACACCATGCAGCGTTTCGGCCGCAAGCTGGGGTTTTCCATCGGTACGCTTGGCGGCGCGCTTGGGGCGATGGTGTCGGCCTATGGGCTTTATGTGGACAGTTTCCTCATTTTCCTGATCGGGTCCTACCTGGCGGGTATCTATATGTCGGCGCAGGGGTTTTACCGCTTTGCAGCCTCTGATACCGCGTCGGAAGCTTTCCGCCCCAAGGCGATTTCCTATGTCATGGCGGGCGGGCTTGCCTCGGCCATCATCGGCCCGCAGCTGGTGAAGCTGACCAATGACGCGACGGTGATTCCCTTTCTGGGCATCTACCTGACCATCGTCGCGCTGAACCTGGTCGGCATGCTGCTGTTTGTCTTCCTCGACATCCCGAAACCGCCAATGCGGGCCGAGGGCGACCCTGCGGGTCGCAGCCGCGGTGAATTGCTGCGGGATCCCAAGATCGTCGTGGCGATCATCTGCGCGATGGTGTCCTACGCGCTGATGAACCTGGTGATGACCTCCACGCCGCTGGCCGTCGTGGGCTGCGGGTACGAGCAGGACACCGCCGCCGATATCGTCTCGGCGCATGTGCTGGCGATGTTCGTGCCCTCTTTCTTTACCGGCCACCTGATCGCGCGCTTCGGCACCACAAATATCGTGGCGCTTGGTCTCTTCATCCTGGCCGGTGCGGGGGGCGTGGCGCTGATGGGGGTCGAGCTGGAGAACTTCTATATCGCGCTCATTCTTCTGGGGCTTGGCTGGAACTTCGGCTTCATCGGCGCGACGGCGATGCTGCAAAACGCCCATGCACCAGAGGAACGGGGCCGGGTTCAGGGGATGAATGACGCCATCGTCTTTGGCTGCGTCACCATCGCGTCGCTGGCCTCTGGCGGGCTGATGAATTGCTCGGGCGGGTCTGTCACGGCGGGCTGGACCTCGGTGAACCTCGCCATGATCCCCTTCCTGGCGCTTGCGGGCGGCGCGCTGATCTGGCTGTCGCTGCGCCCGAAAGACGCCTGATCCGGCAAAGGGGCCACCCGATCCGGGAAGACCGGGCGGCAAGGTGGCGGAGGAAGTCAGGGAGAGGTTTCGGAAACGGCCCCCGCGCCTATCGTTTCCAAAATAGCATCAATCGAGCGAGGCGGGAACGAACCCGTAAACCTCGTTGTAGTGCTTCAGCAGCCGTTGCAACCCGATCTTCAACACGATCTTGCCAGACCGCGCTGACCATCCCAGCCGCTTTTCCGCCGATTCCAGCCCTTCGAGGAAACAGCAGACCCGCATCACGACATCCGCCAGCCCCGGCCCCATGTCATCAACGGCCCGTGTCACCCGGTCACGCGCCGCGCGAGGTCCTTCGCCAATGCCGCCGTCAGAGAAGCCCGAACCGCGATCGCCGCCGGTCAGGAACCGGTCCCAGTTCTGGGCCACGCGCGGCCCCATCTGGGCACGTTCGAAATCCTCGCGCAGTTTTTCACCCGCCTGCACCAGATCCATGGTCAGGAAGGGTTTGCCATCCGCCCCCTTGCGCCGTGCCAGCATGGCCAGCGGCGATTCTGCCAGGTTAATCCGCATCTTGCGGATCGACCCGTCATCTTGTTCGACCGGCTTTTCGCCCCAGAGTTGATGCTGCGCAAGGAAGGGCGTGGCAGCCTCGGCCATTTCCATCGGGGCGCGGCGGCGCTTGCGGTCTTCCTCGATCAGCCGTTTCAGCGCCGACTTGCCCGCCTCGGTGATCGTATAGATGCTGACCCGCCCCTGTTTGGCGGTCTGGATCCAATCCTTAAGCGCGAAAGCATGGGCAACCTTGCGGTCCAGAACGGCGGTGCGGGTCTGGCTGCCATCGCTGCCTTTGCGCAGGACAATCGCCTTGTCCATGTCCTGCGCCAGCACCAGGGTGGCCTCTTTTTCACACAGCCTGCGCAGGATGCGGCGGGCTTCCCGGTTGACGGTGGTGTCGTCGGAAACCAGGGGTGGCCTCAGGGGTGCTGTCATTGGGAGATGCTCCTCAAACTGGTTAATTGTTTCTGAACTGGAAACACAACAGGCGGTGAGCGCGGTCAGCGCTTCATCGACCAGCGGGTCTTCGCGCCGTGCCTCGACCGCGCGCACACGGCGGCCAATCGTGGACGGGTGGCATCCTTTCCGGCGCGCGATGTCCCGCAAGGTTGCGCCGCGCCCCACGTGATCAAGGTAGTTGCGCGCGTTTTCGGGCAGCCAGCCGGGGTAGACGGCCTGTCCTGAACTGTTTGTCACATCACCTGTCATCGTGGGCCTCCGGGCACCAATGCTGTGGATAAGCCCCGCAAGCCTTTGGGAGTATTGATTACCGTTTGGTTAAAATCACCGCAATTTGACCCTAATTGTTTCCAAATCGTAAACAAATGCAGAACACCGCGCGGGGGTCACGGAGACAACGCAACACCCTGCCCGCTCGGGGCACACTGAGGGCGACTCACCCGACCAAGTCAGGAGCCCAGACATGACCGACATGCCCCAAGACCTTTCCACCCTGACCCGCCCGCGCCTTCTGGTTCAGGCGGCCAGCATCGGCGCAAGATCGCTGTTGCGCAGCGGTCGCGCACTGCCCCGCGCCGGTCTGGCGCGGCTTCTGTCGGAGGAGTCGGAGATGAACCGCAAACGCAAGGACGGCGAGGCTGATTACTCACCCCGCCGCCATGTGGATCTGCTGATCGCCGTGATGCTGGTGGCCCAGACCGCGCAGGCGATCTAGGCCGACAGGCTCAGTAGGATGCGTCCGGCATCTCTTCCTTGCGCTTGGCCACGAAGGCGCGCAATGCCTCGTCGATGGCCGGGTCCAGCGCCGGTTGCTGATAGTCTGCCAGCAGCTTGCGCACCCGCGCATTGGCCAGCGCCATCGTGTCCCGGCTGCCTTCATCGGCCCAGGTTTCGAACGGCTTGTAGTCCAGCAGGTCCGAGCGCCAGAAACTGGTCTTGAAATTGGCCTGGGTATGGGCGCAACCGAGGAAATGACCGCCCGGTCCCACCTCGCGGATCGCATCCATCGCCTGGGCGTTTTCGTCGACGCTGACGCCGCGGGCAAAATGATGCAGCGCGCCAAGCTGGTCGGCATCCATCACGAATTTCTCGAAGCTGGACACAAGGCCCCCTTCCAGCCAGCCACAGGAATGCAGCATGAAATTCACACCCGCGAGAAGCCCCATGTTCAGCGAATTCGCGGTTTCGTAGCCGGCCTGCGCATCGGGCAGTTTCGAGCCGTTGAACGACCCGGCAGAGCGGAAGGGCAGCCCCAGACGCCGCGCCAGCTGGCCCGCGCCCATGGTGATATGCGACGCCTCGGGCGTGCCGAAAGTGGGCGCGCCGGAATTCATGTCGATCGAGGTCACGAATGCCCCGAAAATCACCGGCGCACCGGGGCGGATCAACTGGCTATAGGCCACGCCTGCCAGCACCTCGGCCAGAACCTGCGTCAGCGTCCCGGCAATCGACACCGGGGCCATGGCCCCACCGACGATGAAGGGCGAGATAATCGCGGCCTGATTGTGGGCGGCGTAATGTTCCAGTGCGCCCATCATGATGGAATCGAAGGTCAGCGGCGAGTTGATGTTGATGAGCGAGGTCATCACCGTGTTGTCCTGAACGAACTGATCGCCGAACAGGATCTTCGACATCTCGATGGAATCGACGGCGCGCGAGGGTTCCGTGACCGACCCCATATAGGGTTTGTCCGACAGCGTCATATGGGCATAGAGCATATCCAGATGGCGCTTGTTCACCGGAATATCGGTCGGTTCGCAGACGGTGCCCCCGGAATGGTGCAGCCACTTGGACATGTAGCCCAGTTTCACGAAGTCCTGGAAATCCTGCATCGTGGCATAGCGCCGACCACCGTTCATGTCCTGCACGAAGGGCGGGCCATAGACCGGGGCAAGCACCAGATTGCGGCCGCCGATCTCGACATTGCGCTCGGGGTTGCGGGCGTGCTGCGTGAACTGGGAGGGCGCGGTAGAGCACAGCTTGCGGGCCAGCCCCTTGGGCAGGCGCACCCGTTCGCCATCCACATCGGCCCCGGCCTCGCGCCAGCGGTCCAGCGCGGCGGGGTTCTCGACGAAATTGACGCCGATCTCTTCCAGCACCGTTTCGGCATTGGCCTCGATGATCTCCAGCGCCTCTTCGGTCAGCACCTCGAAATTCGGGATGTTGCGCTCGATATATTTGGCGGTCTCGATGCTGACGGCGCTGCGTTCGGCGCGGCGGGCGGCCCCGCCACCACCACGTCCCCGGCGTCGGGCGGTTGCTGCATCACTCATCGCGTCATGTCCTCTCAAAGGGGGAAGTTTCCGATGTGATACAAAGCGGCGCTGCCCAACCGCGTGTGATTTGCGGCGATTGCGGGGAAAAAGCGACATGCGGGCCGCGCGTCTGCGCCATATCAGGGCTTGGGGAGCGGTTTCTGGGCAGACTCCCTGTCCAGAGGAGGTGCCGCCATGGATTGGAAGAGTCGCAAAACACCCCTGATGGGCCTCATAGGCGGGCTTGGCGTGGTCGCCTTTCTGGTGGGCGTGCCGGGCGGGTTCTATTCCCTGACCACCGCCATCGTTCTGGCCCTGGCCATCTGGATCATCGGGGTCACTCTGATCAACGTGCTGATCCCCTGACCCTTGCCGGGCGCGTGCGGGGGCTGTAGCCCTTGGGGCAAGGAGACCGCCCATGCCCCAAGATCACGCCTGTCACGATCCCACCTGCGGCTGCGGCCATGACCATGGGGCCGATCCGCTCGGCCCCCGCCCGCCGGTGGCCGAGGCCCCGCGCCCGTGGCGGCCTGTGGCGGGCGTGCGCACGTTGGCCATCGGCATCTTCGAACGGGAGGGGCAGATCCTCTGCGCCCCGGTCCACAGCGATGACGGAACCATCAAGGGCTGGCGCCCGCTTGGCGGGGCCATCGAGTTCGGCGAACGCGCGGGAGAGGCACTGGCAAGGGAAATCCAGGAGGAATCAGGGCAGGAGATCACCGATATCCGCCCGCTCGGCGTGCTGGAGAACCTCTTTGAACACGAGGGTGTGGCGGGCCATGAAATCGTCTTTGTCCTCGCCGCCCGCTTCGCCAATGACACGCTTTACGAGGCCGACCAACTGGCCTTCCGCGAGGGCGACGGCCCCGAGATGACCGCGAAATGGGTGTCGCTGGACAAGGCCCGCGCGGGCCGGATGCAGCTCTTCCCCGACGGGCTGGCCGATCTTCTGGGCGAATAACCCGCCCTGGCGTCAATCCCGCTTGCACAAAACCCCGCTCGCGCCTATTGGCAGGCCCATGACCAGCACCTCTCATGACCGCCTTCTCATCATCGACTTCGGCAGCCAGGTGACGCAGCTGATTGCGCGCCGCCTGCGAGAGCTGAATGTCTATTGCGAAATCCACCCCTACCAGAACGTGACCGACGCGTTCCTGGCCGAGTTCGCGCCCAAGGCCATCATCTTTTCCGGCGGCCCCGACAGCGTGATGCGAGAGGGCAGCCCGCGCCCGCCGCAAACGGCCTATACGCTTGGCGTACCGATCCTGGGCATCTGCTATGGCCAACAGGTGATGATGCATGATCTGGGCGGCCGGGTCGAAGCCGGCGAACATGCCACCGCCGAATTTGGCCGCGCCTATGTCACGCCTTCTGACGCGCATGTCGATCTGCTGTCGGGCTGGTTCATGGACGGGTCCGGCAAGGAACAGGTCTGGATGAGCCATGGCGACCACGTGGCCGAGATTGCCCCCGGGTTCCAGGTCTACGGCACCTCGCCCGGCGCGCCCTTCGCCATTACCGCCGACACCAGCCGCCATTTCTACGCGGTCCAGTTCCACCCCGAAGTGCACCACACCCCAAACGGCGCGACGCTCTATGAAAACTTCGTGAAGCTTGCCGGGTTCAGCGGCGACTGGACCATGGGCGCCTACCGCGAGGAGATGATCGCCAAGATCCGCGAACAGGTGGGCGACAAGAAGGTGATCTGTGCGCTCTCCGGCGGCGTCGACAGCTCGGTCACCGGCATCCTGCTGCACGAGGCGATCGGCGACCAGCTGACCTGCGTCTTTGTCGATCACGGCCTCTTGCGTCTCAATGAGGCTGAACAGGTCGTCGCGATGTTCCGCGACAATTACAACCTCAACCTCATCCATGCGGATGAGAGCGAGCTGTTCCTTGGCGCGCTGGAGGGCGTCTCCGACCCCGAGACCAAGCGCAAGACCATCGGCAGGCTCTTCATCGACGTGTTCCAGAAATACGCTGACCAGATCGCAGGGGCAGAGTTCCTCGCACAAGGCACGCTCTACCCCGATGTCATTGAATCGGTTTCGTTTTCCGGTGGGCCTTCGGTGACCATCAAGTCCCACCACAATGTCGGCGGCCTGCCCGAGAAGATGGGCCTGAAACTGGTCGAACCGCTGCGCGAGCTCTTCAAGGACGAGGTCCGCGCGCTTGGCCATGAACTGGGCCTGCCCGCCAGCTTCATCGGCCGCCACCCCTTCCCCGGGCCGGGTCTGGCGATCCGCTGCCCCGGCGAGATCACCCGCGACAAGCTGGAGATCCTGCGCAAGGCGGATGCCGTCTATATCGACCAGATCCGCAAGCACGGGCTCTATGACGAGATCTGGCAGGCCTTCGCCGCGATCCTGCCGATGCGCACCGTGGGCGTGATGGGCGACGGGCGCACCTACGACTTCGCGCTGGCGCTGCGCGCCGTGACCTCGGTCGACGGGATGACGGCGGATTACTACCCGTTCAGCCACGATTTCCTGTCGGAAACATCGACCCGGATCATCAACGAGGTGAAGGGCGTGAACCGCGTCTTCTACGACTGCACCTCGAAACCGCCGGGCACGATCGAGTTGGAATAACGCCCCGTTAAGGTTAACGCGCGCTTCCCTTTCATCTTGGCCCAAATACCTCCGCCGGAGGCATCCTGCCCGCGCCGCATGCCCAGACAGCGGGCTCGGCACACCACCCTCCCCGATATCCCGTGGCAACGCGGACCGACGAGGCCCCCGCGAAAGCGGGGGTTGAGGAGGGCCGCTCCCGGATCGACGCCGTAAGGCGGCGAAACCCGTGGCGCTCAGCCCTCGACCTGATCCAGATAAGCCCCGTACCCCTCAGCCTCCATTTCCTCTTTCGGAACAAAGCGCAACGAGGCGGAGTTGATGCAGTACCGCAAGCCCCCCATCTCGCGCGGGCCATCGGGGAAGACATGCCCCAGATGGCTGTCCCCATGGGCAGAGCGCACCTCGGTGCGGATCATGCCATGGGTCGTGTCGCGCAGCTCCACCACATGGGCATGTTCCACCGGCTTGGCAAAGGACGGCCAGCCGCAGCCCGAGTTGAATTTCTGCGACGAGGCAAAAAGCGGCTCGCCCGAGACCACGTCCACATAGAGCCCCGGCTCGAAATGCTGGTCATACTCTCCCGAAAACGGCCGTTCCGTGCCGTTTTCCTGTGTGACGCGGTATTGTTCCGGCGTCAGGCGGGCAAGGGCGTCGTCGGTCTTGGCGTAGCTCATGGGGCGGTCCCTCCGTTTCAGTCGTGCAGCGCAGGATATGGGGCTGACAGGGCCATTTGCCCAGACCCGCCATGATCACGAGACCGAGGGGCATTTGCAACAATTCCTCTGGCCCATCCGGATCGCCGGGGCTACCAGCTTCCCGACGACACAGGAGATCGCGGATGACTGTCACCCTCAAGGGCCATATCGACGTGCCGGCGGACCGGCTGGAGCAGATCCGCGCCGGGCTGATCGAGCATATCCGTCTGACCCGCGCGGAACCCGGCTGCCTCAGCTTCGACGTGACCGAAGATCCCGCCATCCCCGGCCGTTTCAATGTCGCCGAAGCATTCACCGATTCCGATGCTTTCCGCGCCCATCAGGCCCGCGCGCAAGCCTCTGACTGGGCCACGATCAGCGCCGGTATCCCCCGGGACTACAGCGTCACCGGCCTGACTGACTGAGCCCCCCTCTTGCCAAGCGCGCGGGGCTGGTGTCTGGTCGCCGCATCGCCCCGCTTGGGGAAGTTTCTGACAGGATCGCCCCGTTGACCGCCATTCGAACAGAGATCGAGCCCGCGCAGGCGGGGCTGGCCGCGCTCTGGATGATCGGAGCCATCGTGTCTTTCTCGGCCATGGCGGTGGCAGGGCGGGCGCTGTCCAGCGATCTCGACACGTTCGAGATGATGACCTACCGCTCGCTCATCGGCGTGGTGATCGTTATCCTGATGGCCACGCTGCGCGGCAAACTGGGCGAGGTCACAACCCGCGATCTCCCGCGTCACGCCGTGCGCAATATCGCCCATTTCGCGGGGCAGAACCTGTGGCTGGCATCCCTGACGCTGATCCCGCTGGCGCAGGTCTTTGCGCTTGAATTCACCAGCCCGCTCTGGGTGATCCTGCTGGCCCCGTTCCTGCTTGGGGAACGGTTCACGCTCAAGAAATTCGGCGTGGTGCTGTGCGGCTTCATCGGCATTCTGATCGTCGCGCAACCGGGCACCACGCCGCTGTCGCTTGGCACGATCACCGCCGCCAGCGCCGCTGTCTGCTTTGCCTTGACGGCCATCTTCACCAAGCAATTGACACGCCAGCACAGCGTCACCTGCATCCTGTTCTACCTGACCACTATGCAGCTGCTGTTCGGGCTGGTCTGCGCCGGGTTCGACGGCGACATCGCCCTGCCCACAGCCGACGGTCTGCCCTGGATCATCGTCATCGGATTGGGCGGTCTGACGGCGCATTTCTGCATCACCACGGCAATGACGCTGGCGCCCGCAACCGTGGTGCTGCCGATTGATTTCGCCCGCCTGCCAGTCATCGCCATCATCGGCATGGTGCTGTATGACGAACCGCTGACATGGCCGGTTTTCCTGGGGGCGGCGCTGATCTTCGGAGCCAACTACGTCAACGTCGCGACAGAGTCCCGAAGGACCTGACCTTAGGTCAGCTGTAGCAAATCCGTCACAACCGCCCCACCAAATCTGTCCACAGCCCCCCGTATCGGCCCCTTACGTGAGGGAAGAATTGACCCTGAACACCAGTTTTGGCGAAGTATCCTCAGTACAAGGGATGACCGTAATCGGTCTTGGAGGGACAACCATGAAAAAGATCACTCTCGCAGGAGCGGCGCTGCTGGCAAGCACCGCAGCCGCATCCGCAGGTGGCATCGAGCGCACCGGCTTCACCACCGGGATCCTGTTTGAAGAAGGCACCTATGTAGAACTGAGCTACGGTTCGGTTTCACCGACGGTGACCGGCAATGTGACCGGCGTTCCGGCGGTTGCCTCGGGCGACATCAGCCCGACCTACAATTCGGTCACGCTCGGCTTTCATCATGACATCACCGATGCGCTGTCTTTCTCGCTTGTGGTCGACGAGCCCGTGGGCGCGGATGTGGACTACCCCACCGGCACCGGCTATCCTTTCGCAGGTTCCTACGCGGAACTGTCCTCGCGCCAGATCACCGCGGCCCTGCGCTACGAGCTGAACGAGAATTTCTCGGTCTATGGTGGTATCCGCGGCGTTCAGGTAGAGGGCGATGTCTATGTCTCGACACCGCTCTTCGCCTATGCGCTGAGCGCCGATACGGATCTCGAATTCGGCTACATGGTCGGCGCGGCTTACGAGCGCCCCGATATCGCCATGCGCGTTGCGCTGACCTATTTCAGCGAAGTCGACCTGAGCCTGTCCGGCGTAGAATCCCCCGCGCCCGCAGGCACACCGGAAGCAGCCATTCTGGCCGTGGCGCCCGCGACATCATTCAACAACACCCTGCCCCAGTCGATCCTGCTGGAAGCGCAGTCCGGCATTGCGGCCAACACGCTGCTCTTCGGCTCGATCCGCTGGACCAACTGGGACGGCTACGCGATCATGCCCAATGCCTACCCGGCCGGCAGCCTCGTGGATTATGACGAGGACGTGTGGACCTACACCCTCGGCATCGCGCGTCGCCTGAACGAAAACTGGGCCGTGTCCGCCACGCTCGGCTATGAGGCCGAACAGGACGGCTTCTCCGGCAACCTCGGCCCGACCGACGGCTTCACCTCTATTGGCCTCGGCGCGGAATACACCCAGGGCAACATGTCGATCGCCGCTGGTGTCCGCTATGTCATGATCGGCGACGCCAACACGATTCTGGCCCCCGGTCCCGTCACCTCGGACTTCTACGACAACGACGTCGTGGCCTTCGGCCTGCGGGTTGGCTTCAACTTCTGAGCCTTCCCCAACACGTCACAGGATCAACCCCGGACCGCCGCGTCCGGGGTTTTTCTTTGCGCAGGTTCCGGGTCGTGTGGCCTCGGGCAACGCGCTAAGCAAACCCCATGACAACCGACCGCATTCCCGCCCGGGCCTGGGCTGACCTGTTGCTCCTCAGCCTGATCTGGGGTGCCTCCTTTCTCTCGATCCGCGTGGCGCTGGATGAAATCGGGGTGTTTACCCTCGTGGCTCATCGGGTGGCGTGGGCCATGCTGATCCTGTGGGGGTATGTCGCCCTGCGCCGCTTGGATCTCCCGACCGATCCGCGCGTTTGGGGCGCCTTCCTGGTCATGGGTCTGTTGAACAACGTCATCCCCTTCTCGCTCATGGCCTGGGGGCAGTTGCATATCGAGACGGGGCTGACCTCGATCTTCAACGCCGCCACCGCCGTTTTCGCCGTGCCCGTCGCCGCCGCCTGTTTCGCGGATGAACGGATGACCCCGCGCCGGGTCATCGGCGTTTCTGTGGCATTCGCCGGGGTCGCTGTCGCCATCGGCCTCGACGCGCTGCGCAGCTTTGACATCCGGTCTCTGGCGCAACTGGCCGTTCTAGCGGGAACGCTGTCCTACGCGTTCGCCTCGGCATGGGCGCGGGCGCGGCTCTCTCACCTGAAGCCACAGGTCGCCGCCGCTGGCATGCTGACCGGATCGAGCCTGATCATGCTGCCCCTGGCGCTGTGGTTGGAAGGCACCCCTGCCCTGCCCACGCACGCGCAAACCTTTGCCGCCATTGGTTATTTCGCGGTGATCGGCACGGCGCTGGCCTATCTGCTCTACTACCGGATCGTGCAGGCGGCGGGCAGCGCCAATGCGATGCTGGTGACGCTGATGATCCCGCCCGTGGCCATCGGCCTTGGCGCATTGGTGCTTGGCGAACGGCTGGTGCCCACGGCCTTCGCAGGGTTTGCGCTGCTGGCTATCGG
This sequence comes from Nioella sediminis, assembly GCF_001879695.1. Classification (GTDB taxonomy): domain Bacteria; phylum Pseudomonadota; class Alphaproteobacteria; order Rhodobacterales; family Rhodobacteraceae; genus Nioella; species Nioella sediminis. The sequence continues at coordinate 13,861 of NZ_MNBL01000077.1, read as the reverse complement.
GCTGCTCATTCTCGACGGGCGGCTGTGGCGGGCGCTAAAGCGCTGAATTTCCGCATGGACGCACCGGGCCTTGCGCGGTATCGAATGCGGACCTCTGCGACCCATGGGAAAGCGACGCGCCATGAGCCTGATCTACAAGACCGCCCGCGACTGGCACGCGGCCCCCGACAAGCGGGTGCTGTTCTTTGGCATGTCCGGGCTTGGCAAGACGCATCTGGCCAACCTGCTGCGGGCCGAGGGGCACTGGTTCCACTATTCCGTCGATTACCGCATTGGCACCGCCTATATGGGCGAACATATCTCGGACAACCTGAAGCAACAGGCGATGCAGGTGCCGTTTCTGGCGGAGCTGCTGAAGTCGGATTCGATCTATGTCGGATCGAACATCACCTTCGACAATCTCGCGCCGCTGTCGACCTATCTGGGCAAGCCCGGCAACCCGGATCTGGGGGGGCTCAGCTTTGCCGAATATATGAGCCGGCAGGATCTGCACCGCCGCGCCGAGATCAACGCGCTGCTCGACACGCCGCATTTCATCCGCCGCGCCCATGACCTTTATGGCTACTCGAATTTCGTCTGCGACACCGGCGGGTCGATCTGCGAGGTGGTGGAACCGGACAATCCCCGCGACGAGGTGCTGAAGACGCTCAGCGCCCATACGCTGATGGTCTGGATCGAGGGCAGCGAGGATCACACCGACGAACTCATCCGCCGCTTCGACCGCGCGCCGAAGCCGATGTATTACCAGCCCCGGATCATGCGGCAGCTGTGGGATGATTTCAAACGCGAACGCGGGGTGAATGCCGCCGATGTGGTGCCCGACGATTTCATCCGTTTCGCCTATGCCCGCGCGATCCGCCACCGGGTGCCGCTCTATGCCGGGATGGCCCGCAATTGGGGCCTGACCGTGCAGGCCAGCGACGTGGCCACCGTACGCGATGCCAAGGATGTGACCGATCTGGTAGGCACCGCCCTTGAGAGCCGCCGATAACCCCCCTAAATCCCCCCTTTAACCGCGCAACCCGGAGCCGTCCGATGCCCATCAAACTGCCCTCGACCCTGCCCGCCTATGACGTGCTCTCGCACGAGGGCGTCATGGTCATGGACGAGGATGCGGCGGCGCGTCAGGATATCCGGCCGTTGCGGATCGGGCTGCTCAATCTCATGCCCAAGAAGATCCAGACGGAGAACCAGTTCGCCCGTCTGATCGGCGCGACGCCCCTGCAGATCGAGTTCAGCCTGATCCGCATGAGCGAGCATCAGGCCAAGAACACCGCCGCCGCCCATATGGAAGAGTTCTACCGCCCCTTCACCGAAGTGGAGGCAACGGGCGAGAAGTTCGACGGGCTGATCATCACCGGCGCGCCCATTGAACATCTCGACTTCGACAAGGTCACCTATTGGCAGGAACTTGGCCGCATTTTCGACTGGACGCAGACCCATGTGCATTCCACCTTTGGTGTGTGCTGGGGCGGGATGGCGATGATCAACCATTTCCACGGGGTGAAGAAACACATCCTCGACCACAAGGCGTTCGGTTGCTTCCGCCACATCAACCTCGCCCCGGAAACCCCTCTTTTACGTGGATTTTCCGACGATCTGGTGATGCCGGTCAGCCGCTGGACGGAAATGCGGCGCGATGAGATCGAGGCGGTGCCTGGGCTGAAAGTGCTGCTGCATTCGGACGAGGTCGGCCCCGCTCTGGTCGAAGATCAGGGCCATCGGGCGCTCTATGTCTTCAACCATTTCGAGTATGACTCGAACACGCTTAAGCAGGAATATGATCGGGATGTGGCCGAGGGTACGCCGATCAACGTGCCGGTGAACTACTACCCCGATGACGACCCGTCCAAACCGCCGCAGAACCGTTGGCGCAGCCATGCGCATCTGCTTTACGGCAACTGGATTTCCGAGATCTACGAAACGACACCCTTCGACCTGTCCCGGATCGGGCTCGACCGCACCGACCTGAGGGGCTGACCCATGGCCCTTGCCGCGACCACTTTGGCCGCTGCCGGGGCGCTGGCGGGGCTGACCCATTGGCGCGCGGGCGTTCAGGAAGCGCGGGCAGAGGCCAGTCACCCCCCGGTCGGGCAGCTACTGGATGTGGATGGCGTGCAGGTCCATGTGTATGTAGCGGGCAGCGGCCCGGACCTTGTGCTGATCCACGGATCTTCCGGCAACCTGCGGGATTTCTCTTACGGGATGTATACCCTGCTGGCGGATCGCTATCGGGTGATCAGTTTCGACCGGCCCGGCCTTGGCTATTCCGACCCGATCACGCCGCACGGGGCCTCGCTGGACCGGCAAGCGGCGGTGCTGGCGGCGGCGGCGCGGATGTTGGGGGCGGATCGTCCCCTTGTCATGGGTCAGAGCCTGGGCGGCGCGGTGGCGCTGGCCTGGGCGCTGAACCACCCCGATCAAATCGCGGCACTGGTGCCGGTCTCTGCCGTGTCGCACCCCTGGACGACCGGGCTTGGGGCCTATTACAGCGTGCTCTCCAGCTGGCCCGGTCGGCATCTGCTGATCCCGGCCCTGACGGCCTTCACCCCCGACAGGGTGATCGACGACCAGATCGCCGCCATCTTCGCGCCCGAGGCCCCGCCGCCGGGATACGCCGCCCATTTCGGCCCGCGCCTGACGCTGCGCCGCGCCTCCATGCGGGCCAATGCGTTGCAAAGACGGCATCTTTTGCGCTGGATCACCGCGCAAGAACCCCGCTATGGCGAGATCGCAGTACCCACGGAAATCCTGCACGCGACCGGCGATACCGCCGTTGGCTACCATATCCATGCAGAGCCGCTGTCCCGCGCCATTTCCGGTGCCAACCTGACCGCGATAAACAGCGCCAGCCATATGCCGCATCACACCCATCCCGATCAGGTCGCCGCCGCCATCGACCGCGCCGCGGCCCGCGCCGGATTGCACTAGGCCCCCGCGCGGCCCATATTGAACCAGAGCAGACACAAGCAAAAAGGCAAGCCATGACCGACCTGCCCTTCGATGGCGCCATCAGCCAGTTCTACACATCCGAGGCCCCCGACGCGGTGCGCAAGGCCATCAAGAATGCGAAGAAAGACAGCGTTCTGGACCCGTCCTTTCCCTATGACGAGAGGATGGACAAGAAGGACTATGAGGATCAGCTGGAGGCGCTGCAGATCGAGCTGGTGAAATGCCAGGCCTGGGTCAAAGAGAGCGGCAAGCGGGTCGCGGTGGTGTTCGAGGGACGCGACGCGGCGGGCAAGGGTGGTAGCATCAAGCGGGTGCGCGAAAACCTCAACCCCCGCGTGGCCTCGGTCGTGGCGCTCTCGAAACCCACCGACCGCGAGGCGACACAGTGGTATTTCCAGCGCTATATCCAGCATCTGCCTGCAGGTGGTGAGATCCGGCTGTTCGACCGCAGCTGGTACAATCGCGGTGTGGTGGAGCATGTGTTCGGCTTCTGCACCCCAACGCAGCGGCAGAACTTCTTTGGCCAATTGCCGGAATTCGAGGACATGCTGGTGCGCGAAGGCATCCATCTGGTGAAGATCTGGCTCAATGTCGGCCGGGCCGAACAGCTGCGCCGATTCCTCGACCGGGAAAGCGACCCGCTGAAGCAATGGAAGCTCAGCTGGATCGACGTCGAGGGGCTGAAGAAATGGGATGCCTATAGCGCCGCGATCAGCGAAACGCTGGAACGCGGCCATTCCGAGGCCGCCCCCTGGACGGTCATCCGGTCCGACGACAAGCGCCGCGCGCGGCTGGCGGTCATCCGCAAGATCCTTTCGGGGCTCGATTATGATCGCAAGGATCACGATCTGGTCGGCCAGCCCGACCCCGCCATCTGCGGCGGGCCAGAAATGTGGGCGGATCGCGCAGCGCATGGGTAAACGCGGCTACCATCACGGCAATCTGCGCCAGGCTCTGGTCGATGCGGCCCTTGTGCTGATCGAACAGAAAGGCCCGACGGGGTTCACCCTGTCCGAGGCCGCCAAGACAGCCGGCGTAACGCCCGCCGCCGTCTATCGCCATTTCGAAGGGCGCGAGGCGCTGATCGCGGAAGGCGCGCGGCAGGGGCATGAGATTTTCGCCGACCTGATGGATTATGCGTTTGAGACCGGCGGCCCCTCGGCCCTGGCGGCGTTCGAGGCGACAGGCCGCGCCTATCTGGCCTTCGCCCGCAAATATCCCGGCCACTACATGGCGATGTTCGAAAGCGGCATCCCTATGAACGCCACACCGGGTCTGGCCAGCGCCGCCGCCCGGTCGCGCGCGATTCTCGAAAAGGCCGCCGAGGCGCTATCACAGCATATCCCGCCGGAAAAACGCCCCCCCGCCAGCATGTTTTCCGCCCATATCTGGGCGATGAGCCACGGGGTGGTGGAGCTCTTCGCCCGTGGCAAACCCGGCGGCAATGCCCCCTTCCCGCCCGAGGAGCTGCTGGAGGCCGGGATCGGCATCTACCTGCGGGGCCTTGGCCTGATCGACCCGGATCAGTGACCGTGCGGCCTTGACGCCCCTTCCCCCGCCCATGATGGTGACGCCTGACAAACAGACAGGAGCGCCGCGATGAGCCTACTCGACCCGCAGGATTGGAGCTTTCCCGTCCCGATCGCCTATGGCCCCGGCCGCCTGAAGGAAATCGCGGGCATGTGCCGGGATGCGGGCATGTCGCGGCCCCTGGTGGTGACCGACCGGGGCAGCGCCGGGCTGCCCTTTCTCTCCGACCTCATGCGCTACCTGTCAGAGGGCGGCCTGCACGCCGCGCTCTATGCTGAGATTTCACCCAATCCGCGGGATGATGAGATCGCCGGGGGCAAGGCACTGTATCGCGATGGCGGTCATGACGGGGTGATCGCCATTGGCGGCGGCAGCGGCATGGATGGCGGAAAGGCCATTGCGCTGACCGCCACGAATGAGATCGACCTTTGGGCGTTCGAGTTCGAGCAGACCCCGCCCGACATGTCCTCCCACGCCCCATTCCCGCCGCTCATCACCATTCCGACCACCGCCGGGACCGGGGCGGAAACGGAAAGCACGGCGATGATCACCGACACGGCGAAGGGCATGAAATGGTGCATCTGGCACGCCGATCTGAAGCCGGCGCTGGCGCTGCTGGACCCGGAGATTACCCTCGGCCTGCCCCCGCATCTGACCGCCTGGACCGGGGCCGATGCCATGGTGCATGCGATCGAGGCCTACTCGGTGCCGGGCTTCCACCCGCTTTGCGACGGGCTGGCGCTGGAAGGGTTGCGGCTGGTCGCCCGCTGGCTGCCCGTTGCGGTGGCAGAGCCGGGCAATCTGGAAGCACGGGGCGGGATGCTGGCCGGGTCCTGCCTGGCGGGTGTTGCGTTCATGAAGGGCCTTGGGCTGGTCCATGCGATTTCGCATATGGTGGGGGCGGAATATGACACACAGCACGGCCTGACCAACGCAGTTCTGCTGCCCGCCGTGCTGCGCTTCAACGCCCCCGATATCGTGGACAAGGCGCCCGCCATGGCACAGGCCATGGGGCTGGAGGACACCGGTTTTGACGCCTTCCACGCCCATATCTGCGGGCTGCTGGACCGGATCGGCATTCCCAAGACGCTGGCCGATATCGGCGTGCCCGCCGACTGCGCCCCCCGCATCGCCGCCAAGGCCATTCAGGACAGCGCCGCAGGGACCAACCCAAGGGCGCTGACGGTGGAGCAGATCGTGCCGGTGATCGAGGAGGCCGTGACCAGAGGCCGCTGAACGGTCAGCCCTTGTCGGGCGGGGTGTAATCCGTCCCGGCAGGGCCCCGGTATTTCTCGACCAGTTCGGCAGGCACTTCGCTGCCGTCATAGAGAAATGGCAAAATTCCGCGCCGAAGAGACCGGCCTCGCATGGCGGCGATATCGGCGTCCGATTTCGTCACCCGCTGCGACAGGCGCAGGCCCCATTCGGCCAGCAGGCCCCGCATCCGCGCGATCTGGTCCTCATGGCCGGGGTCTCGGGCGAGGTCGTTCAACTCATCGGGGTCGGTTTCCAGGTCGAACAGCATCGGACGGAACCCGCCCTCGGCATGGATCAGCTTCCAGCGCCCGTCGAAGACCATGAAAAGCCGCGCATCGGCGCTGCGGCTGACCAGCGTTTCGCCGAAGGGGCGCGCAGAGTAGTCGTATTCGCTAACCACAAACTCGCGCCAGTCCGGCGTTTCGCCGCGCAGCCAGGGCAACAGCGACCGGCCCTCGATGATATGGCCGGGCACCTCGCCGCCTGCGACCTCGACGAAGGTGGCAGCCAGATCGAGCGATTCCACCAGCGCGTCGCAGGTGGTGCCGCGTGTGGCATCGGCCTCTGCCCGCGGGTCATAGACGATCATCGGGATCTTGACGGAGGGATCATGGAACAGGTCCTTTTCCCCCATCCAGTGATCACCCAGATAGTCGCCATGGTCCGAGGTCAACACGATCATCGTGTCATCCGCCTTCCCCGTGCGGTCCAGATAGTCGAGGATCACGCCGAGCTGGTCATCGCATTGCTTGATCAGGCCCATATAGGCCGGGATCACCTTTTGGCGGACCTCGTCCCGCTGGAAGGCCTCGGCCACCTTGCCCTTCAGGAAGGCCCCGAAAACCGGGTGGACGTCGCGCCATTCGTCCTCGGATCGCGTGGGCGCAGGCACGTGATTGGCACCGTACATGTCATGATAGGGCGCGGGCACGATATAGGGCCAATGCGGTTTGATATAGGAGACATGGGCGCACCAGGGGCCTGTCTGCGCCTCCATAAACTCAATCGTCTTTTGCGTCAGCCAAGGGGTTTCGCTGTCTTCCTCGCGGATATTGGCGGGCAGGTCGCAATTGTCGAACATCCAGGCAGAGGCGACCTGACCGTCCTTAACCCCGGCATTCGCATTCTGCGCCCAGGGGTTATCGCCGTCATATCCCTTTGATTTCAGGTATTCATTATAGGGGGAGCGTTTCTCGTCATAGAACCCGTCCGGCCCTTCGGCCCACAGCCCGTCATCGCGCACCCATGCGTCAAAGCCGCATTCCGCCTGCCGCGCGCCGATCAGGCTGTCAGGTTCCAGCCCAAGCCGCGCCATGCCTTCGGCATCGGCCTTCATATGGGTCTTACCAATAAGCCAGCAGTCCATCCCCACCTTGCGCAGGTGATCGCCCATTGTCTGTTCCCCCACGCGCAGGGGATAGCCGTTCCACTGGGCCCCGTGGGAAGACGCATAGCGCCCGGTGTAAAAGCTCATCCGGCTGGCGCCACAGATAGGCGACTGGCAATAGGCATTGGTGAACCGCACGCCTTTCGCCGCCACCCGGTCGAAATTGGGGGTGTGCAGATGCGGGTGCCCCGCGCAGCTGAGATAGTCGAAGCGCAGCTGGTCATACATGATGAACAGGATGTTCAAGTCTTGGCTCCTTCGCATCCCCGTGCCCGGATCATGCAGAAGGATAACGAGCGGTACGCCCGCCCAAAAGCCCAAATGATCCCCCGTTCAAAAGACAGGCCCCGCCCTGGGTTATGACGGGGCCTGATTGATGATCGCAGAGCATGGACGCTCAGCTTAGCTCAGCGCAGAATTCCTGAATGCGGGTGCAGGCCTTTTCAAGATTCTCGTCCGAGGTCGCGTAAGACACGCGGAAATTGGGGGAAAGGCCGAAGGCCCCGCCGAACACAACGGCGACGCCTTTTTCCTCCAGCAGCGCGGTTGCGAAATCCTCGTCGGTCTCGATCACTTTACCGCCCGGTGTGGTCTTGCCCATGCAGCCCGCAATCGACGGATAGACATAGAACGCGCCTTCCGGCGTCGGGCAGGTGATGCCCTCTGCCGCGTTCAGCATCTCGACCACCATGTTGCGGCGGCGTTTGAAGACCTCGTTATTGGTCGCGATATAGTCCTGGGTGCCATTGAGCGCCTCTACCGCCGCCCATTGGCTGATCGAACAGGGGTTCGAAGTGGATTGCGACTGAATCTTGCGCATCGCACCGATCAGTTGCTCTGGTCCGGCCGCATAGCCGATCCGCCATCCGGTCATCGCGTAGGCCTTGGACACGCCGTTGCAGGTCAGTGTGCGGTCGTAAAGCCCCGGTTCCACCTGCGCGGGCGTGACGAACTCGAACCCGTCATAGACCAGGTGTTCATACATGTCGTCGGTCATCACCCAGACATGCGGATGGCGCATCAGAGCATCGGTCAGCGCCTTCAGCTCTTCGCGGTTGTAACCGGCCCCGGTCGGGTTCGAGGGCGAGTTGAAGATGAACCACTTGGTTTTCGGGGTGATCGCGGCCTCCAGCTCGTCTGCCGTCAGCTTGTAAGCGTTTTCGGCGCGGGCCGAGGCAATCACCGGCTCGCCGCCTGCAAGCAGCACCATATCGGGGTAGCTGACCCAGTAGGGCGCGGGAATGACCACCTCGTCGCCGGGATTGAGCGTTGCCATCAGGGCGTTGTAGAGGATCTGCTTGCCCCCGGTGCCGATGCTGACCTGCTTGGTCGTGTAGCTCAGCCCGTTATCGCGTTGCAGCTTGTCGCAGATGGCCTGTTTCAGCTCCACGATTCCATCGGGGGCGGTATATTTGGTCTTGCCCGCATCAATCGCCGCTTTCGCCGCGTCACAGATGTTCTGAGGCGTGTTGAAATCGGGCTCCCCCGCCCCGAGGCCGATCACGTCCTTGCCCGCGGCCTTGAGTTCCGCCGCAAGGGTGGACACCGCGATGGTCGGCGAAGGTTTCACGCGGGCCAGCGTTTCGGACAGGAAGGTCATCTGAATTCTCCAGGGTTGCGAGGGGGCCGGTCAATCGGTCCGGTTTACATCGGCTCGTGCCCTGCTTAGGGTCGCGATGCTCAACGATCAAGGGGCCAAAATGCCCCGTGGAAGGAGATGGAATGACCGACACGACCCCAGGCCAAGCGGATTGGTTCAGCGAAGAGATCGCCACGTTCGGAGATCGGCTTGCCGGTGCGCGCGAGGCGGCGGGAGTAAGTCAGGAAGACATGGCGCGGCGATTGGGTGTGAAACTCAAGACCGTCGTGGCCTGGGAAAACGACTGGAGCGAACCGCGTGCCAACAAGCTGCAGATGGTGGCGGGGCTGCTCAACGTGTCGATCCGCTGGCTGCTGACCGGGGAAGGCAGCGGCCCCGAAGACCCCGATCTGGTGGATGTGGAAGGTGACCTCAATCAGATCATCCTCGACCTGCGACAGATCCGGCAGGAGCACGCCCGGCTTGGCGAGCAGATGGGCCGCCTTGAAAAGCGGCTGCGCAAGACCCTGTCCAAGGAGGAAGGCCGCACATGAGCACCGAGCCGCGCGAGATTCGCCTCAAGCGCCTGCATATGCGGGCCTGGCACAGGGGCATCAAGGAAATGGACCTGATCCTTGGCGGATGGGCTGACGCGCATCTGAAATCGGCCGATGACGCGGCGCTCGATCTCTTTGAACGGGTGCTGGAAGAGGAAGACCAAGATCTTTACCAGTGGATCTCTGGTCAGCGCCAAGCCCCTGAATACATGTCGGAATTCGCACGGGTTCTGGCAGATGGCGCGGCATCGAAACAAAGCTCCTGAAAAACTGGGGCGCGTTTAACTCATTATTTGGAAATATCGGCAAGTCTGCGGGGCAAGCAGATATGCGGAGATCATGATGAGTTTGCACAGCCCCCTTGGCGAAACCTCCCGGCACGGTGTCATGCCGGGTTATCTGGAATCCCTGTCGCTGGTGGAACGGCTGCACAGGCTCTTGCTCGACGTCATCAAGGATGAATTCGAGCGCGTGGGGGTGCTGGACATCAACGCCGTTCAGGCGCTGTTGCTGTTCAATATCGGCGACCACGAGGTGACGGCGGGCGAGTTGAAATCGCGCGGCTACTATCAGGGGTCGAATGTCTCTTATAACCTCAAGAAACTGGTCGAAATGGGCTATATGCACCACCAGCGCTGCGAGATCGACCGCAGGTCGGTGCGGGTGCGGCTGACCGATCGCGGCCGCGAAGTGCGCGATGTGGTGACCGGGCTGTTTCGCCGCCATGCGGACACGCTTCAGGAAAAAGGTGTGCTTGGGCCCGATGGCATCGACCAGGTGAACCATTCGCTGAAACGTATGGAACGGTTCTGGACCGACCAGATTCGCTATATTTACTAGCCCCCCACAAGCCACTTTGCCCAATATAATAACAGGTTATGTGAGCCTCAGGGCACTACAGGGGGCACTGTTTTGGGCACAACGGACTATCCAGCAAGCACGTTGTCTCGGCTCAAGAGCAAGGGCAACCGATGGTATGTCTACGTCACTGTACCGGAGGCACTGAGGGGTGCGCTGAGCGGCAAGACACAGCTTCGGAAGTCCACCGGCACCACTGATGAGCGAGAAGCCCGTAGGCGGCAGCACAGCCTCACAGAGGCGCTATATGCCCAGTTGGACGCAGCGCAGCCAAATCCCGTGAAGGATGCCTAGTCCTGATCATGCGTTGCTGATGTAGTTCGTTTTGGACGCCGCTCTGCATGCAGCGCGCAGCTGTAACAAAGCCCACCAGAGCTAGGGTCAAACATGTTCAGCTTCTTTCCACACTCTGCACAACTTGCCATCTGTAAACTCCTTCGAGACCAAGCTCGACCAGAGGGATCAACGTGGCAAGTGCCTTGGTTGATGGCCACATGCTGCAGGGCAGCTCCATACATGGGACCCTCTGCCCCCTCCCGAAATTGCCCCCACAGCGTAGCCCTCGCGAAGCGCAAAAAAAAAATATTTGGGACATCGCCTAGCATGTGTCTCAGGTCACCCACTCGTCATTCGGAGACCTAGGCCTGTTGGAAAGCGGCGTGGCAGCATTTTCCCGATAGCCTTCACAAGGGCCCTTTAGCCTTGGGTGAAATTCCTACCTCAGTTCGGTTTAGCGACTACTCTATCGCATCACATTTCTTGAGTGGTCAGACGCGAGAGAAGCAAAATCTGATCGTGCTTTCAAACCAAGGGCTTGGGTTGTCGGCTTCGTCTTCAAAAATTCCAACTCGGGTTCCCAGAGAGCCGCCACCGGGAATGAGTGCTGCCTGACCGAATGTGCAAAGCTGGTTATCTAACACAACCCCCATTGTGTTTTGTTGCGACAGCCCGCCACCGAGGGGGAGCAGCAGCAAGTCAGTTTGTTGCGTGCGCAGACCCACAACGTATCGACCATCGGGCAACTGAACCGCCTCGTGTGTCGAGCCTCTTGGATACGAACGACCAGCAAATCGAACATTTTCATTCAGCCTCATGAAAATCGGCGCGTCCGTTTCCAAGGCCTCGTAGTTGGTGCCGACGCCCTGACACCCAGAAACACCTAGCGCAGCAACAACCGCCCATATCTGAAAACGCATTACAGTCCCTCCGGTGCTTAAGCAGCAAGCTCAAGCTTCGAAACCACCTTTGCTTGGCTGGCCACTCGTTTCAAGCCAGAAGGGACGCGGCATAAGATTTCAGGGCACTACAGGAGGCACTAAACAGGGCACTAAGCCTTCCATTAAATTGTTGAAAAAAATGTCTAATTAGTAGATGCCCAGATCCGCTATATCTACTGAGCTGTGTCGGGATTTGCAGGACACTCCCGGCATCGGTTCGGGGCATAGTGTGCAATTGGCTTGCGCCGTGTTCGCCCCCCTGCCCTGTTGCCTGCCCGGCCTGCGCCTCCCGCGCCCGGATCGCGGCCCTGCCCCTCCTCTCGCATCACGCGTTGGTCAGTTCGCGAGGGCGCGCAGCAAGCGGGCACGGCCTGCCGGAACTGCGCGGATTTCCAGCCCGGTGAACACATGCAGCGTATCGAGATCCGGGTCGATTACCGCATGATCGCTGACCCAGCCCCCCATCAGCAGATAGGTCCGCAACAGCGGCGGCATTCCGGATTGGGCCAGCCGCGGGTCCGGGGCGGTGCCGGTCAGGGTCGAGAACTCGATCACCCGGCCCGCCTTGATCCCGGGCCGCCAGCAGTCCGGCGCGACATGGCGTTGCCGCAACAGCGCGAAGGCATCGGCATAGGGCGCGGCATCGGTTCCCCGGAAGGACGAACAGCCGAACAGCATCTCGACCCCGTCGCGGTCCACCAAGGCGGTCATGGTTCCCCACGCCAGACGCAGGATGTCAGGATCGTGCTTCAGCGGATCCATGCAGAACCGGCCCATCTCGACCATCGGGCGCGCGAAACCGGCGAGACCGGAGAGCTCGTAATACTGGGCCGAATAGCTGCGCGCGATCTCTGCACCGCTTTCCAGAAACAAAAGCCTGTAGCAGCAGACCAGTTGACCGGTCGCGCTGTCCTCGATCAGGACATGGCGACACAGCCTGTCGAACCTGTCGTGATCACGCGCATCCCGATCCTGCCGCCCGCCCCGAAAACATCGGAATCGCAGTCTCTGGGCCGCGTGGAGGTCGCCCTCGGACCGGGCAAATCGGGCCGTGAATCGGCCCCGTGTCAGCGTCAGCGGTCGGTTCATGCGCTGAACCTCTATACTCCGGCACCATCGGGCAGACGGCGCTTACCATTGCTCATACACTGGTACTGTGGGGGCATGACATCAAGACGACAAGCCTCAACCTGCCGAAATGATCATCGGGGGGGGCGTCCCTGCCTGAACGGCCGGTCAGTTGCCGTTCAGCGCTTCGGCGATGTTCACCCGACCGACGCTGCCGATCAGTTGCCGCAGGAAGGTGACTTCCTGAATGTTGGATTCGGTCACACGACGCGAGAAGCGTACGATTTCCCCGTCCTCAAGCCCAAGTTCCCGGATGTTTTCCACCGTACCGCGACTGTCAAAGCTGATCGCCACGATATGCCGCTCCACCACTTCGGGGGCATTGTAGGTGAAATGGCGGTGACGCGAGGCGACATAGAACCATGTGCTTTCCGACACGACGCCGGAGGCCGCAGGGCGGCCGATGGTTTCCGCCACGCTGTCACGGGTATCGACGCCGGGCAGGATCATCTCCAGGTCTTCGGCGGGCGGGATGTAGCCGTGATTTGTGTAGGTCGCCGCACAGGCGCTGACACCAAGGGCCAGAAGACCCGCGAGAATCAGCCGTCCGCCTCGAAGCTGTCTGATCATCTGCCCTGATCCTCCTGCACGCCCAATCGCACCGGGCTCTTGCAAGGCCCGGCAAAGCTTTCTATCGGCTTAACCGACCATGGCGCACAGGGCAAGTTCCGCGTAAGCTGCCTGACGCCGCGCCGCATCGAACAGGAACAGCCGATGACCCAATCCAAGCCTGCCGAGCCCGGATACGCGCTATCGGAGCTGTCCACCAAGACCCCGACCCGGTTCGAGATCGTGCCCGATGCCCCGGCCCGCGCGGGCCTGGCGGCGGATCTGGGCATTGACGGGATTCGCAAACTGCGCTTCGCCGGGGAAATCCGGGCCGACGGCAAGCGTGACTGGCGGCTCGACGGCAAGCTTGGGGCGACGGTGGTGCAACCCTGCGTGGTGACGCTGGCTCCGGTCACGACCCGGATCGACGTGGAGGTGACGCGACGCTTCCTTGCCAGGATGCCCGATCTGGCTCTGGATGAGGATGGCGAGGCCGAGATGCCCGAGGATGACACGATCGAGCCGCTCGGGTCCCATATCGACCCCGCGATGGTCATGGCCGAGGCGCTGGCGTTGAACCTGCCTCTCTATCCCCGCGCCGACGGGGCCGAGCTCGGCTCTGTCAGCGTTGCCGAACCGGGCGTCGCGCCGCTGACCGACGAGGCCGCGAAACCCTTTGCGGCGCTTGCGGAATTGCGCGATAAGCTTGGCAAGCCGGATGCCGATGACAGCACGGATTGACGCGGGATACCGGGGTGGTGATTAGGGCTTGCATGACGGGGGAATCCGAGTATGTTCCCGGCCTCATTCGCCGCGTAGGACTGACGCGCCGTTCGTGCGCTCCCGG
>NZ_MNBL01000076.1 GCF_001879695.1 Nioella sediminis | reverse complement strand
CCCGGCCGGTCCGGACCAGCCGGAACGACGCATGCAAGGCGGATACGAGACAGAACGATTTGAAAGACGCAAGCGGGGCCAAGCTGCCACAGCCCACCCTGCAAAAACACCGAGGTTGAGACATGGCTGTCCCCCAGAATAAAGTCACCCGTTCGCGCCGGAATATGCGTCGTGCACACGATTCGCTGACCGCTGGCAATCCGAACGAGTGCCCCTCTTGCGGCGAACTGAAGCGCCCGCACCACATCTGCCCGTCCTGCGGCACCTACGCAGATCGCGAAGTGATCGCGCAGGCGGACGAGATCGACCTGGACGACGACGCAGCGTAACGCAGCGGGTTCGTCCAAGGCAGGTCCAACATGGCAGACACAGCACGAGCAAGCGACGTTTCAGCGTCTGAGATCGTGCTGTCAATCGACGCCATGGGCGGGGATCGCGGGCCGTCGGCCGTTGTCGACGGCATGGCGAAATCCGCCGCCAAGAACCCAAGTCTGAGCTTCATCGTTCACGGCAACAAGTCCGAGCTGGAAAGCCTCATCGCCCGCAAGTCCGAACTTGCCGGGCGTTGTGACATTCGCCATGCCGCAGATGTCGTCACCATGGAGGACAAGCCAAGCCAGGTCATGCGGTCTGGCAAGGACACCTCCATGTGGTCGGCCATCGAATCGGTGCGCAACCGCGAGGCGACCGTGGCCATCAGCTGCGGCAATACCGGCGCGCTTATGGCGATCAGCATGGTGCGCCTGCGCAAGATCGAGGGCGTGAACCGCCCCGCCATTGCCTGCCTCTGGCCATCGCGCAATCCGCACGGGTTCAATATCATGCTCGATGTCGGGGCCGATATCCGCGCCGATGAAACCGAGTTGCTGCATTACGCCCTCATGGGGGCGTCCTATGCGCGCAACGGGCTTGGCCTTCGACGCCCGCGGGTCGGGCTGCTGAATGTCGGCACCGAGGAATTCAAGGGCCGGGCAGAATTGAAGCTGGCTTCGCAGAATATCGCCGCGGCCGCGAAAGCCGCGAATTTCGAGTATGTGGGCTTTGTCGAGGGCGGCGACATCCCGTCTGATCGGGTCGACGTGATCGTGACCGACGGCTTCACCGGCAATGTCGCCTTGAAAACCGGCGAAGGAACGGCCGGGTTGATCCGCGACTTTCTGGGCGAAGCCTTCCGCTATTCCATCCTGTCGAAACTGGCCGCAGTGCTGGCCTATACCTCTTTGCAGCGCCTGTCGCGGCGGATCGACCCGCGCCGGGTGAATGGCGGGGTCTTCCTGGGGTTGAACGGGACGGTAGTCAAATCCCATGGCTCCTCGGACGGAACCGGGGTGTCGGCGGCGATCAAACTGGCGGCAGAACTGTCGGCAGCCGGGTTCAGTGACCGTCTGGCCGCGCGTATCGCGGCATCCGAACGGGCGATTGCCCAGGTGAACGGAGGTTCCGAAGAATGACCGGAGAAACCGGCGCAAAGACCCGTCGAGCCGTCGCGGTCGGCATTGGCCACTACCTGCCCGAGCGCGTGGTCCCGAATTCCGAGTTCGAGGCCATGGTGGACACGTCCGACGAATGGATTCGCGCACGCTCCGGCATCGAACGCCGCCATTTTGCGGCCGAGGGCGAAACCACCTCCGATCTGGGCATCAAGGCCGCGCGCGCCGCGTTGGACAATGCCGGACTGACGCCGGACGATATCGACGCCATCATCGTCGCCACCTCGACCCCCGACCTGACCTTCCCCTCCGTCGCCACGATGATTCAGGCGGGCCTTGGCATGCGCCACGGCTTTGCCTTTGATGTGCAGGCGGTCTGTGCGGGCTTCATCTATGCGCTTTCGACCGCGAATGCTTATGTTCTGTCGGGCCAGGCCAAGCGCGTGCTGGTGATCGGCGCCGAAACCTTCAGCCGCATCATGGATTGGACAGACCGCACCACCTGCGTGCTGTTCGGCGATGGCGCGGGTGCACTGATCCTGGAAGCGCGGGAAGGCGACGGGTCCAGTGCCGATCGTGGCATCCTGTCGGTCGATCTGCATTCCGACGGACAATTCCGTGACCTGCTCTATGTGGATGGCGGCGTGTCGCGCACGCAATCCAGCGGCGTGTTGAAGATGGAGGGCAAAGAGGTCTTCCGCCACGCCGTTGAAAAGCTTGCACAAACCGCGCATGCAGCTTTGGATCGCGCCGGGCTTGGGGCCGATGATGTGGACTGGATCGTCCCCCATCAGGCCAATCTGAGGATCATCACCCGCACCGCCCAGAAGATGGGTGTCGGCATGGATCGGGTCATCGTCACGGTTCAGGATCACGGCAATACCTCTGCCGCGTCGATCCCGCTGGCGCTGTCCGTGGGGGTGGCAGAGGGCCATATCAAACCCGGCGACCTGCTGGTCGCAGAGGCCATCGGCGGCGGCCTGGCCTGGGGTTCGGCGGTTCTGCGCTGGTAGGGCGGCAAGGCCCCGCTTAGAACGTTAACGCCCAAGCCCTTGATATTGACTTGCTATCTGTGAAGGCGCAGGATGGGCCAGCCACCCTGGGAGGACAGTCATGACCGGCAAGACCCTGACACGAATGGACCTGAGCGAAGCCGTGTTCCGAGAAGTAGGATTGTCGCGCAATGAAAGCGCCGGCCTTGTCGAGCGGGTGCTTGAACTGATGTCCGACAGCCTTGTGGACGGCGAGCAGGTCAAGATCTCCTCGTTCGGGACATTCTCGGTCCGCTCCAAGACGGCCCGCGTCGGCCGCAACCCCAAGACCGGCGAAGAGGCCCCGATCCCGCCCCGCCGGGTGCTGACCTTCCGGCCCTCGCATCTGATGAAGGACCGGGTTGCCGCTGGCAACAAGGGGTAAGACCGTATGGCCGACAAGTCTCCGCAGGCCTTCCGCACCATCCGCGAGGTGGCCGATTGGCTGGAGGTCGAGGCCCATGCCCTGCGCTTCTGGGAAAGCAAGTTCAGCCAGATCAAGCCGGTGAAACGCGCCGGCGGGCGGCGATATTACCGCCCTGCTGACATGCGGCTGATTGGAGGCATCAAGACGCTGCTCCATGACCAGGGCCTGACCATTCGCGGCGTCCAGAAGCTGATCCGCGAGGAAGGCGTGGCCCATGTGGCTGCGCTCTCGCCGCCGCTCGACGAGGATCTGGACAACAGCGCAGAGGATCAGCTGGTTGAGGCCATTGCCATCGAAGACACGGCCCCCAGCACAGCCGGGTTCATAGATATCGAGGCGCTGGCGGGGGAAGATGCCCCGGCGGATGCGGAACCACCCGCGGCAGAGCTGCATGAGGACCGATCCGAGCCCGAAGCGCCCATGGAAGAGCCCCCTGCCCCTGAACCCGAGGTCATCACCGAAACCGCCTCCTCAGAAGCAAGCGAACCCGAACCCGAACCCGAACCCGAACCCGAACCCGAACCGGCGGACACCGCCATCGCTGCCATGGCAAGTGCCGAGACGGATCTGCCGGAAGATCTGGACGAGAACGCCCCGCCGACCCCTCTGTCAGAGCTTCGGGCGCTGATCCACGGCGCGGTTCCCTTCTCGCTTTCGCAACAGCAGCAGCTGGCGCCGATGGTGGCGCGGCTGGAGGCCTTGGCCGCCCGGCTTGAGGGCCGGGCACACTCGGCCTGATCTATTTTACAGATGAGCGATTTTCCGGCCTATTCCCGCTTGCACCCCGCAGCAAAATCGCTAGAACAGCCGAACGTCGGGCTATGGCGCAGCCTGGTAGCGCGTCCGTCTGGGGGACGGAAGGTCGCAGGTTCGAGTCCTGCTAGCCCGACCAACACCTAAAACCGCTCTTGCCCATCCGGGCGGGGCGGTTTTCCGTATCAGGAGGTCGCGATGACAGCCGATCAATCCCAGCCCGGTGTTCTGCCGGACCACGCGATCCACGCCATGGCGGCGCGAGGCGAAATCCTGAGCGATCTGCCTTTTGCCGACACGCAGGTACAGCCTGCCAGTCTCGATCTGCGGCTTGGGACCGTGGCCTACCGCGTGCGCGCCTCGTTCCTTGCGGGCGCGGGTCGCACGGTGGCGGACCGGCTGGAAGAATTCACCATGCATGAGGTCGACCTGACAAAGGGCGCGGTGCTGGAAAAGGGCTGCGTCTACGTGGTGCCGCTGATGGAATCGCTGGCGTTACCGCCGGGAATCACCGCCGTGGCCAATGCCAAAAGCTCCACCGGGCGGCTCGACCTGCTGACCCGCGCCATCGCCGATAACGGGGTGGAGTTCGACCGGATCGCGGAAGGCTATTCCGGCCCGCTTTATGCCGAGATCTGCCCGCGCAGCTTCTCTGTTCTGGTCCGCCCCGGCATGCGGCTCAATCAGATCCGGTTCCGGTCCGGTCAGGCGGTGCTGTCGGATGCCGATCTGCGCGCGCGCCATGCCAAGGCGCCGCTTGTTTCTGGCAAGGCGGTCATTGACGACGGGCTTGGCTTTTCCGTCGATCTGCGCCCTGCTGCGGGCAGTCTTGTGGGCTACCGTGCCAAGCCGCATACGGGCGTGATCGACCTCGATCTGATCGGCCATTATGACCCGGCGGAGTTCTGGGAAAAGATCGAAACCGAGGAAGGCCGCATCATCCTCGACCCCGGCGCGTTCTACATTCTGGTCAGCCAGGAGGCGGTGACGATCCCGCCCGATTGCGCCGCCGAAATGGCCCCCTATCTGGCCATGGTGGGCGAGTTCCGCGTCCACTACGCGGGCTTCTTCGACCCCGGTTTCGGCTATGGCCCGGCAGGTGGCGAAGGGGCGCGCGGTGTGCTGGAGGTGCGCTGCCACGAAGCGCCCTTCGTGCTGGAGCACGGGCAGGTCGTGGGGCGGCTGGTCTATGAGCGCATGGCGGCGCTGCCAGAGGTTTTGTACGGGTCCGATCTGGCCTCGAACTACCAGGGTCAGGGACTTAAATTATCCAAGCATTTCAAGATGTAACGAAGCGATGTTTATCTCAGGATGGCGGAATAATAGAGCAGCCCGTAGCGCGCCAGATCCTTGGAAAACCCGTTCCAGAGTGCCGAGAAGGCCACCGGGTCCAACCGCTCTGCCGCCGCGATCTCGGCCAGCGATTTACGTCCGTCCACATGGCGCAGCAGGCCCACAACAGCGCCAGACACCGGGATCTCGACCTTCTCGCCGCCAAGGTTCAGGGGCAATACCCCCTTCCTGGCAATCGCCTGCACGACCTTTGCGGCGTTCCCGCCCTTGAAATGCGGCACCGATTGCGGCGTCGGCTGCGCCACGCGGCCCTCGGCCTTGCCCACGGGCACCGCATAGAGAACATGGGTCTTGATCGTCCCGCGCAGCTTTTCCGCGATCTCCATCCGGGTCAGCGGATCAATCCCGACCAGAAGCCCCGGATCACCGATGTAAGGCGCGGGATCATAGGCATAGGCCTGCGGCGAGCCCACCGATTCCAGCCCGGCGGCGGTCAGCGCCTCGTGCAGTTGCCGGATTGAATAAGGCCGGTCCTGGCTGTGCAACAGCAGGTCATAAAACCCTGCATCGCCCTGTTCATGGTCGACCAGAACCGTGTTGCGCTTGAACGGATGGCCCTCCGGCAGGCGCGCATAGATCGCCTTGGCCGACTTTAGCCGTTCCTTGGGGCTGCCTTGCAACAATGCGCCGAACGCTTCCTGCAATGGGTAGACGCCAGAGCGGCCATAGGGCGCGTAGACCATCAGGCCGATGCCGCCCTCAGGCGCCAGCGCCCCGGCCAGCGCGTTGAATCCCTCCTGCGGATGGGGCAGGTGATGCAGCACACCGCAGCAGTCGATATAGTCGAACGGCCCGAACTGAGCCGCGTTCAGCAGCGACCCGGTTTCAAAGCGGATGCCTTTGAGCCCTCGCACCTTGGCCCGTTCCTCGGCCACTTTCCGGGCGGACCGAGACAGGTCCAGATAGGTGATCTCATAGGGTTTTCCGGCCGTGGTCATCACCTGCGCCAGCTGGATCAGCGCATCGCCGGTGCCGCCGCCCGCAACCAGCACCCGCAGAGGCCGCGACCAGTCGCGTTTTCCGGCAAACAGGAAATGATCCAGCTCCACCGGATGCGAGGGCGACCCGGTGATCAGGCGCGTCTTTTCGTCCGCCGGGTCACGTTCCGGGTAGGGATAGGCGTTGTACTGGTCTTCGATCTGGCTCATGCGCCCTGCCCTGCGGTCTCGACAGGGTGGATGTCAAGGCCCGCGCGCTGTTCCACGCTCAGCTTCTCCCACGGGACCACCCAGGTGTGAATGGAAAACACCACCGCGCGGGTTTCCGGCAGGCGTAAGAGGCTTTGTCGTTCCGACCGCAGGAATTCCGCCCTGCCCTTCGGCGGGTCACGCCGGTCATCTTCCCGCCGTGGCTGGTAGAGCGACGGATCGTGATAGAGCAACGCATTGGCGCGCCAAAGCGGCCGGTCCACATGCAGCGCATCGAACAGCCGCTGCACGCGGGCGGCCATGTTGTCCGTATACTCCTCCACCGGGACGTGAATGCGCGTCATGGGGTGGCCGATCTTCTGGGCCAGGGTCCAGCTGGCCGGAAAGCACAGAACCGCAGCGGTCAGGATATGCTCGCCCTCGCCCCCATTCTGGTCCAGCAGGCACAGATCCTCCTGCACCAGCCGCGACGCGACGACCAGGGGATGATCCCCCTCCAGATCAATCGTCACCCCGTCGGGCCGGGTGATCCTGCGCCCGTCGCGCCGATAGCCGTCATCCAAGCGCGACAGGATCAACTGCAACAGCTCCTCGGCCGCCGTCAAAGCCTCGGGCAACGCCCGGAACACATCTTCCCGCCGCTCCTCCAGCAACCGGTCGCGCAGGGCCATCTGGGCGGCAAATGCCTCGTCCCGGACCAGCCATTCGCCCATATCGAGCGGCTGGATTCCGGGCAGCCGCCGCGTGGCGGGATGCATCCAGGGCGCGAAGGGCAGGCTGTTTTGGCAGATTTCTTCCATTTTCGACCTCTCTCATGCCGCAAAACGGCGCGCCGCCCGGGGCGTTCGCCGCCACTCTGACGCAAAGACCTTGGGAGCTTTCGTCATGAATGAAGCCTATCGCCTGCCCGCGCGCAAGATCGACCCCACCAAGGGCGTGTCCCTGCCCGATGGCACATTGAATGACAATGACCGGATCGAGATCGGGCCGACCATGCTGGCCTATGCGGAGTTTGAGGCGGCGGGGCTGATCCTGCCCAATCTGCCCGCAATGCGCCAGTATCGGCTGACCCGGCTGGTCGACAAGATCAACGAGCGCGGGCTTGGCGGGCTTTTGATGTTCGATCCGCTCAACATCCGCTACGCCACCGACAGCACCAACATGCAGCTATGGAACACCCATAACCCGTTCCGCGCCTGTCTGGTCTGCGCCGATGGCTACATGGTGCTGTGGGACTACAAGAACTCCCCTTTCCTGGCCGATCACAACCCGCTGGTGCGCGAGGTACGGTCCGGCTTTGACCTGTTCTATTTCGACCGGGGCGACAAGCTTGGCCAGCAGGCGCAGGCGGTGACCGGCGAGGTCGAGGACCTGATCCGCGAACATGCCGGCGGCAACAAGCGCATCGCCGTGGACAAGATCATGCTGCACGGGTTGCGCGCGTTGGAGGCGCGGGGCTTCGAGGTCGTGGAAGGCGAAGAGGTTACCGAAAAGGCCCGGTCGATCAAGGGCCCGGACGAGATCCTTGCGATGCGCTGCGCCATGCTGGCCTGTGAGGCCTCGATGGCCGAGATGGAGGCCGCGACCGAACCCGGCATGACCGAAGACGACATCTGGGCGGAGCTGCACAAGGCCAATATCCGGCGTGGCGGCGAGTGGATTGAAACCCGGCTGCTGGCGACCGGCCCGCGCACCAACCCGTGGTTCCAGGAATGCGGCCCCCGCGTGCTCCAAAATAACGAGATCCTCGCCTTCGATACCGACCTCATTGGCTGCTACGGCATCTGCTCGGACCTGTCGCGCACCTGGTGGATCGGCGATGACGATCCGCGCCCCGACATGATCCACGCCATGCGCGTGGCCTATGATCACATCATGACCAACATGGAAATGCTGAAACCCGGCGTTCCGTTCAGCGAGCTGACAAAGAACACCCATGTGCTGGAACCGCAGTATCAGAAGCAGAAATACGGCTGCCTGATGCATGGTGTGGGGCTGTGCGATGAATGGCCCCTGATCGCCTATCCCGATCACGCGGTCGAAGGTGCGTTCGATTACGTTCTGGAACCGGGCATGACGCTCTGCGTCGAGGCGCTGGTCAGCCCCGAGGGTGGCGATTTCTCGATCAAGCTGGAGGATCAGGTTCTGATCACCGAAGACGGGTATGAGAACCTGACCAGCTATCCGTTCGACGAACGGCTTCTGGGCTGGCGGGACTAGGGGGCGGCAACACGCGCGACAAGGCCATAGTGGTCGGACCCGAACAGAGGGCGGCGTTCATTGCGGCCGGGCGACGGCGCAAGGACCATGTCGATCGGCAGGGGTACTCCATAGGGGAAGATCGTCGGACGGCGTTGACCGACCCTCTGCGTCCCGGTGGCTTCCGCGATCCTTCGCACGGCATGCCCCCAGGGCACCATGTTGAAATCGCCACCGATGATCACCGGCCCTTCCAGCGCGTCCAGTTGCGGCAACAACCGCGCCACCTGCCGCGCCTGACCATGGGGCCAGGGCCAGTGCAGGTGGATGGATAGCGCCCAGAAAGGCCCGTCCGGCCCCTCGACCCTCAGCCCCGCCATGCCGCGCCGGTCTGAACAGATGCCGTCGCCGATGGCGGGCAAACGTGACAGCACGGCCATACCGCTCCAGGCCGAGAAGCGACAGAACTGCTGGTAGGGATAGTCGTCTTCCAGCAGGGCCAGCAACGGGACGTTGCGCTCCGACACCTCCTGCAACATCACCAGATCGGCGCCGCTGTCGCGGATATCGGCGACCAGCGCCCGGCTGGCGACGTTGCCTGCCCAGAGGTTCTTTTGATAGACCGTGATCCCCTGTCCGTCCGGTCCCGCCACTATCCTTGCAGCACCCAGAACGATCAGGACCGATGCCGATACCCCGGCCCCGGACCAGACCAGCGCCCGCGGTCGTGCCAGAAGCAGCACCAGGACCAAGCACCCTGCCGCTGCCGGAATGCGCAGCAATGCCAGCGAGTCGAGCGCCGGATGAAGCGCCCCGCCAAATCCCGCCAGCAGCAGGGCCGAGCACGCGATTGCCGCGACCCACCCCGTTCCGCGAAGGATACGGCTGATCCAGTGGGCGCTTTGCTTCATCGGGCCTCCGGCATGGCGCTTGGCATGGCTGGAAAGGCATCAGGTTTTGCCCGGCCCGTCCAGCCCCGCGCCAGAATGCTGGCGATACACGCGGTAAAGCGCCCGTCCGGGGTCAGTCGAGGTAGTGTTCGCACGCCTCCTCCAAGGCGCTGTTGGCCCGGTCAATCGCCCGATCCGCAGCGCCGGTGATCTGCATCGCAAGGTCCATCCGCATGTTTTCAGCCGCCAAGGCCAAGGCAGCGCGACGCCGAAATGCCTCCACCCGGCTGATCGCGACATAGCGATTGATGGCAACCTGCAGCAACGCATCGGCGCGGGCCACGGCCGCCCGGTGTTCCCTGGGCGAGGCCCCGTCCTGCATCGCCTGTTCCACGGCAAGCGCCTGCCCCGCGCAATCCGCCAGCGCCATTTCCTCCAGCGACAGCGCGGTCCCGGCTTGCGCCTGCGCAATGCCCCCGTTGAAAACAAGGAACGCGGCGGACAGGAGGAACAGGACAACCATGCGCAATCTTCCGATCCCTCCCTTGATCACGGCAAGCCTAGCGGACGCATCTTTCAAAATCGTAAACAGGCGGCCATGGGCGGTCACCGCGTCACACGGGCCAACACGCCCCCGTGAGGCGGGTTGCGAAACCGGCGGGGCATCGCCAGTCTTCTAGGGCACGCACCCGAAGGACGCCCCACATGCCCACTGATCGCTTCACCTTTCCCGGCCATGCCGGGCACGACCTCTCTGCCCGGCTGGACATGCCAGAAGGCCCGCATCTGGCCACGGCCATCCTCGCCCATTGCTTTACATGCGGAAAGGATATCGCCGCCTCCCGGCGCATCGCGGCCCGGCTGGCGGGAATGGGCATCGCGGTGTTGCGCTTCGATTTCACCGGGTTGGGGCATTCGGGCGGCGAGTTCGAGAACACTTCGTTCAGTTCCAACGTGGATGACCTTCTGGCAGCCGCCGAGGCGTTGACCGCCCGCGGCATGGCCCCTGCGATGCTGATCGGCCATTCGCTTGGCGGGGCGGCGGTGCTGAAGGCGGCGGGACGGATCGACAGTGTCAGCGCCGTGGTGACGATCGGTGCGCCCTTCGATCCCGGCCATGTCACCCAAAATTTCGGCAATGCACTGGACCGGATCGACAGCGACGGCGTGGCCGAGGTGCATCTGGGCGGGCGTCCCGTGCGCATCGGCAAGGGGTTCGTGGAGGATGTGCGGGCCGAGGCGCTCGGACCTGCGATTGCCAGCATGAAGAAGGCGCTTCTGGTCCTGCACGCCCCGCGCGACAGTGTCGTCGGGATCGAGAACGCGACCGAGATCTTCCTGGCCGCGAAACATCCAAAAAGCTTCGTCACGCTCGATGATGCCGATCACCTGATCAGCCGCCCCGAAGATGCGGAATACGCCGCCGAGGTCATCACCGCATGGGCCGGGCGCTATCTGCCCTTGCGCAGCCCCGCCCCGCCCATTGGCGCGCCCGAAGGCGTGACCCGCGTGTCAGAGGCCGACCCGAAGGGCTTTCGTCAGGACGTTCAGGCGGGCCTGATCCACCACGCGGTGGCGGATGAGCCGATTGCCTATGGCGGCACCAATCAGGGGTTCACCCCTTATCAGTTCCTCGCCGCCGGGCTTGGGGCCTGCACCTCGATGACGATCCGCATGTATGCCCGCCGCAAGGGCTGGCCGCTCGATCATGTGTCGGTCGATGTGACACATGACAAGGTGCACGCGCAGGACGCGGGCGGACAGGACGCGCGGATTGACCGGTTCATGCGCCGGATCACCCTGCAAGGGGCGCTGGACGAGGCGCAACGCAACCGCCTGCGCGAGATTGCCGACAAATGCCCGGTGCATCGCACGCTGGAACATGGCGCAACCGTGGAGACGGAGCTGTTGCCCGCGCCCGCTTGATCCAGATCAATGCATTTGCAACGAAACCCGTGCCTTCTGACCCCGAACAGGAAGACAGGAGGCCCCGATGGGCATTTTCAAGACTCTCAGCGACAGTGCCGGTCTGGTGGACGATATGGCCGACCGTTTGGATGTGGACCTGACCCATATTGGCGGTCTGGACGTGGAAAGCTCTGCCTTGGCCTATAGATCCATGGTGTTGTCCTGCACCGCTTGCAAGCAACACGAGGATTGCCGCCACATGCTGGACGACAACGCCAAGCTGGACGATGCACCGTCCTATTGCCGCAACCGCGATGTGATGCACCGCGCCTGAGGGTGCTCAGGTCTCGGTCTGGATCGGCAGCAGCGTGGTGGATTTGATCTCCTCCATGCTGAGCAGCGCCGTGACATTGTGAATGCGCACCTCTGAAATCAGCGCCTGATAGAACCGGTCATAGGCCCGCGCATTGGCCACGCGCACCTTGAGAATATAGTCGATATCGCCCGCCAGCCTGTGTGCCTCCAGCACCTCGGGGCGGCTTTGCAGCGCGTGCAGGAACCGTTGCTGCCAGTCCGATTCATGTTCCGACGTGCGGATCAGCACGAAGAAACAGGCCTCCAGCCCAAGCGCCTCCGCATCCAGCAAAACCGTCTGGCGACCGATGATCCCCGCCTCCCGCATCTTGCGGATTCGGGACCAGACAGGCGTCTTGGACGACCCGACTTTTCTGGCGATGTCATCCAGCGACTGGCTGGCATCTTCCTGCAGTGCAGCGAGGATTTTCCGATCCAACGCGTCGATTTGGGCAGACATTCGCGCCCCCTTTCCGTTCAAGAACACTGAGCAACTCAAGCAGCCAAATAGCAAACATATGTTCTTATTCGCAAGCCCATCTGGCGTATAATCGGAAAATTGTCCTACATTGGGGGCGGAAACTAGAATGACAGGATCAGCCCGAATGAAACATTTTCCGATCTTCCTCTCGGTCGAAAACCGGCGCATCCTGCTGTCTGGCGGCGGTGAGGCCGCATTGGCGAAGCTG
This sequence comes from Nioella sediminis, assembly GCF_001879695.1. Lineage (GTDB taxonomy): Bacteria > Pseudomonadota > Alphaproteobacteria > Rhodobacterales > Rhodobacteraceae > Nioella > Nioella sediminis. Next base: position 21,210 of record NZ_MNBL01000076.1, on the reverse strand, counting down.
CGGCTTCTGCTCAAGACCGAAGCGCGGGTCGAGGTTTTTACCGAAACCCCTGCCCCCGAGATCGCCGCATGGGCAGATGAGGGCCGCCTGACCCTGCATCGGCGCGCGCTTGCGCCCGCCGATCTGCCCGGCGCGGTGCTGGTCTATGCCGCCGATGAGGATGAGGTGCAGGACGCCCGGATCAAGGCCATGGCCGACCGGGCCGGCCTTCTGGTCAATATCGTCGACAACCTGCATGACAGCGCCTTCATCACCCCCGCCATCGTGGACCGCGATCCGGTGACCGTGGCCATCGGCACCGAAGGGGCGGCCCCCGTCCTCGCCCGCGCCATCAAGCGCGACCTGGAGGAGAAACTGCCCGTCACGCTCGGCACGCTGGCCCGCATCGGCAAGGCGTTTCGCGGCGCGGTAGAGGCCCTGCCCTTCGGTCGCAAGCGGCGCGATTTCTGGGCGGAGTATTATTTCGACACCGGCCCCAAGGCGCTGGCCGAGCGCGGCGAGCAGGGCGTGAAAGATGGTCTGCGCGCGCTTCTGGCCGAACATCTGACCGCCGCGCCGCGCGAGGGACATGTGGCGCTTGTCGGCGCGGGTCCCGGCGACCCGGAGCTTCTGACATTGAAGGCCCGCAAGGCACTGGATGAGGCCGATGTGATCATCCATGACCGTCTGGTCGCGCCTGAGATTCTGGAGCTTGCCCGCCGCGAGGCGACGTTGCTCGATGTGGGCAAGCAGGGCTTTGGCCGCCACACCCCGCAAGCGGAAATCGCCCGGCTGATGGTAGAGCATGCCGCCAAGGGCCTGCAGGTCGTGCGTTTGAAATCCGGTGATCCCGTGATTTATGGCCGTCTCGATGAGGAAATCGAGGCGCTCGACGCGGCGGGGATCAGCTGGTCCATCGTGCCCGGCATCACCTCGGCCTCTGCCGCCGCTGCCGGGATCGGCCAGAGCCTGACGCGCCGGGGCCGCAACTCGGCGCTGCGCGTCCTGACGGGCCATGACACCGAAGGGTTTGCCGAACAGGACTGGGCCGCGCTCGCCCGCCCCGGCACCGTGGCCGCGATCTACATGGCCAAGAAGGGCGCACGGTTCCTGCAAGGCCGTTTGCTGATGCATGGCGCCCCGGCGGCCACGCCCGTCACCATCGTGGAAAACGCCTCGCGCCCCAACCAGCGCACCGTCGCCAGCACGCTGGCCACGCTGGCCGCCGACCTCGACAATGCCGACCTGACCGGCCCCGCCATCCTTCTCTACGGTCTCGCGCTCCGCGCGGCGGAGGCCCGGTTGCCAGACTTGCAGGAGCTTGCAAATGCCCCGTGACTTCACCCCCAAGGTCATCACCGCCAATCATCTGCTGGAGGGCGATGTTGTCTACCTGACCGCCGATGACCGCTGGACCCGGTATCATGCCGAGGCCGAGCTGATCACCGACGAGGCTCATGCCGCGATCCGCCTGCTGGATGCCGAACGGCAGGTGGACACCATAGTCGGCGCCTACCTGGCCGATGCCAAGGACGGCCTAACAGGCCCCGAACCCACCCATTTCCGCGAGGTGTTCCGCACCCGTGGCCCCTCCAACTACGCCCACGGCAAGCAGGTGGAGCTTTAAGATGTATCGCTATTCCGAATTCGACCGCGACTTCCTCGCCGAACGCAACCGCCAGTTCCGCGCCCAGGTGGAGCGCCGCATCGCGGGCAGCCTCACCGAAGACGAGTTCAAGCCTCTGCGCCTGATGAACGGGCTGTACTTGCAACTACATGCCTACATGCTGCGCGTTGCCATTCCCTACGGCACGCTAAATGGCGCCCAGATGCGGCAGCTGGCCTACCTGGCCGAGACCTGGGACAAGGGCTATGGCCATTTCACCACCCGTCAGAACATCCAGTATAACTGGCCGCGCCTGCGCGATGTGCCGGATATGCTCGATGCACTGGCCGAGGTCGAGCTTCATGCCATTCAGACCAGCGGCAACACCATCCGCAACGTGACCGCCGACCATTTCGCAGGGGCCTCTGCCGATGAGGTGGCCGACCCCCGCCCGGTGGCGGAACTGCTGCGGCAATGGTCCACCGACCACCCGGAATTCCAGTTCATGCCGCGCAAGTTCAAGATCGCTATCACCGGCGCCCCGAATGATCGGGCCGTGACGGCGGCCCATGACATCGGCCTGCGGATCGTCGAGCGCGACGGCGCGATTGGCTATCAGGTGCTGGTGGGTGGCGGGCTTGGCCGCACGCCGATGATCGGCAAGGTTCTGGCGGAGTTCATACCCGCGGATGACCTGCTGCCTTATCTGGAGGCCACCGTGGCGCTCTGGAACGTGATCGGGCGGCGGGACAACAAATACAAGGCGCGGATCAAGATCCTCGTCCATGAATTCGGGCTGGAGAACCTGAAGGCCGAGGTGGAGAAGGAGTTTGCCCTACGCAAACCGCTCTATGCGGGAGGCAAGGACGTTGCCCTGCTGGACGAGATCAAGACCCATTTCGCAGCGCCGGAGTTCGAGACGGCGCCCACCGACGCATATGACGTCTTCTATGCCACCGACCCGGTGTTCCGGTCGTGGGCCGATACGAACCTCTCCGAGCACCGCGCCGAGGGCTACGCCATTGTCACGATTTCCCTGAAGAAACAGGGCGATACGCCGGGTGACGCCACCGCCGACCAGATGCGCGTGATGGCCGATCTGGCAGAACGCTATGGCCATGACGAACTGCGCATCAGCCATGAACAGAACGTCATCCTGCCCCATGTGCACAAGCGCCACCTGCCGCAGATCCATGCGGAGCTGCGCGCGGCAGGGCTTGCGACCGCGAATATCGGGCTCATCTCCGATATCATCGCCTGCCCCGGCATGGATTACTGCGCGCTGGCAACCGCCCGCTCCATCCCCGTGGCGCAGGAAATCGCGACGCGGTTCGAGGAGCTGAAGCTGGAACACGAGGTCGGGCCGCTCAAGATCAAGATCTCGGGCTGCATCAACGCCTGCGGGCATCACCATGTGGGCCATATCGGCATTCTGGGGCTCGACCGCGCAGGCGTGGAAAACTACCAGATCACTCTTGGCGGTGACGGCACCGAGGATGCGGTGATCGGCACCCGCACGGGGCCGGGTTTTGCCTATGACGAAATCGTGGGCGCGATTGAAACCATCGTGCGAACCTATTTGGGCCTGCGCGAGAGCGCTGAGGAAACCTTCCTGCAAGCCTATCGGCGCGTTGGCATCGACCCCTTCAAGGCGGCCCTCTACCCGGAGACAAAGACTCGTGCCGCTTGACGCGCCCATAGGATCGCTGGCGACCTGGGTCGAGGGGCTGAACGCGCGCTACAAGCACCATTCCGCCACGGCAGTGATGGAGCGCGCGCTGAAGGACCCCGACCTTGGCCGGATCGCGCTGGTCAGCTCCTTCGGGGCGGAATCGGTGGTGCTGTTGCACATGGTCTCGGTGATCGACCCGGCCACGCCGGTGCTCTTCATAGACACGCAGATGCTGTTCCCCGAGACGCTGAGCTATCAGCAGGAGGTAGCCGCGAAACTGGGTCTGCAGGACGTGCGCACGATCCACGCCAGCAAGATCTCGCTTCTCGCGGGCGATCCCGACGGCACCCTGCACAAGCACAGCACCGATGCCTGCTGCGACCTGCGCAAGGTGCGCCCGATGGAGGCCGCGCTGGCCCCCTTCGACAGCTGGATCACCGGGCGCAAACGGTTCCAGTCGGGCACCCGCGCGGCACTCGACTTCTTCGAGACCGAGGGCGATATCCGCATCAAGATCAACCCCTTGGCCCACTGGGCGCCGGAAGATGTGCAGGAGTACATGGTCAATAACCGCCTGCCCCGGCATCCACTGGTGGCCAAGGGCTACCCCTCCATCGGCTGCGCCCCCTGCACCAGCCCCGTCAAACCCGGCGAAGACCCGCGCGCGGGCCGCTGGCGGGGCGAGCAGAAGGAAGAATGCGGCATCCATTTCATCGACGGGCGCATCGTTCGCGGCCCCCTGAAAACCGCCTCGTAAGGAGCGACGATATGAAAGACATGGCAGCCCTTGAGGCCCTGACCGACACCGAGACCGTGCTTGTGACCGATACAGGCTTTGCGCCCGCAGACGGGGCTGAAACGCTCGACCTTCCAAGCGACGCCAACGCCGAGGCGCTGGAACGGGCCGCGCAAACCAACGCTACGATCCGCATCGACTTCCCCAGTTTTGCAGACGGGCGCGGCTTTACCCTCGCCCGCCGGTTGCGGCAGATGGGGTTTGTCGGGCATCTGCGCGCCAAGGGCCATGTGTTGGCGGATCAATACGCCATGGCCCGCCGGTCTGGCTTCGATGATGTGGAGATTGACCGCACATTGGCGGCCCGCCAGCCCGAGGCACAATGGCTTGACCGTGCCAACTGGCGCGAGCATGACCACAGATCGCGGCTTCGGGCTGCGTAAAAGCGCCCCCTTTTCCTGACCTAGATCAAAGCTTAATGAAGGAGTCGGCTTTACTCAGGCCGTAACCGAAGACATGACCGAGCAAAAACCCGTGACCGAAGCCACCGCATCGCCTGTAAGAGTGCCCACCCTGCCCGACGCGCAAACCGTGACGGAAGTAAAGCATTACACCGACCGCCTGTTTTCCTTCCGCTGCACGCGGCCCGCGTCCCTGCGGTTCCGGTCGGGTGAGTTCGTGATGATCGGCCTGATGGGCGACCCGGACCCCAAGACCGGCAAGCAGAAACCGTTGCTTCGCGCCTATTCCATCGCTTCGCCGTCCTGGGACGAGGAACTGGAGTTCTATTCGATCAAGGTGCCCGATGGCCCCCTGACCAGCCGCTTGCAGCATATCCAGCCCGGCGATCAGGTCATTTTGCGGCCCAAACCCGTTGGCACGCTGGTGCACGACGCTTTGCTGCCCGGCAAGCGCATCTGGTTCTTCGCCACCGGCACCGGGTTTGCGCCCTTCGCAAGCCTCCTGCGCGAACCGCAGACCTACGAGGATTATGACGAGGTTATCATCACCCATACCTGCCGCGAGGCGGGCGAGCTGACCTATGGGCGCGAGATCATCGAAAGCCTCAAGACCGATGAGCTGCTCAATGAAGTGATCGGCGAGGGCTTCTGGAAGAAGATCAAGTATTACCCAACCACAACCCGTGAAGAGAGCGCCAAGATGGGCCGGATCACCGACCTGATGCGCTCGGGCGAGGCCTTCGCGGATCTGGGCGTTGCGCCAATCTGCCCGGAAAACGACCGCGCGATGATCTGCGGCAACCTCGCCTTCAATCTCGAACTGAAAGAGATGCTGGAGGAATACGGGCTGGAGGAAGGGGCCAATTCCGACCCCAAGACCTACGTGGTCGAAAAGGCGTTTCTGGACTGACGTAGCGCCAAACCGAAAAGCCGCCCTCCGAGGCGGCTTTTTCATGCGGGGTCAGAGCCCGCCATAGACGCCAAGCGCCTCTTCCAGTTCGTCTTCCTCGTAACCGAAATGCGATCGGACCACGCGCTCCAGCGCATCGAAGGTCTAGCGCGCTTCGTCAAAGGCGTCTTCGCCCGGGTTCTGCACCAGCCGCACCGCATCCGCATAGAGCCGTTCCAGCAGCGCATGCACCACTTCGTGTTCCTCTCGCAGCTTGGCGATGACCTTGCGCAGCCCGTCGCTGGCACGCGCCTCCAGATGCGGAAAGACCCGGTGCTCCTCGGCCCCGTGATGATAGTCGAGAAACTGGCATTCCTGACCGCAGAGATTGCCGAACTGGCGGTAGTTGCGGGTCATCTCCATCTCGGGCACGGCCTTGGCCAGTGCGGCGGGTGCAGTGCTGCCCGCAGCGATGCCCTCCATCATCCGGCGCACCTGCCCCATCTGCTGCAAATGCATCCGGTGGATGGCGGCCAACTGCCGTCCCTGCCGCCTTTGCAGATCCGTTGCGCCCTCGATTGGCGGCGCCTTGGGGCGCTCCGCCTCTTTCAGATCCGCCACATCGGGGCGGGCATTCTCGACCCTGTCCATGACCGGCCCTTTCCATTTTCTTGGTTCGGAAAGATGTAAGGCATTGGTTCCAAAAGAAAAGGGCGCGACCATCTCTGGCGCGCCCCTCCCTTGTCTTCATTCGGTCCGCTTACTTCGCGGGACCGATCATCATGACCATCTGGCGGCCTTCCATCTTCGGCATGTTCTCGACCTTGCCGATTTCCTTGACATCCTCCGCCACGCGTTCCAGCAGCTCTCGGCCAAGGTTCTGGTGCGCCATTTCCCTGCCCCGGAAGCGCAGGGTAATCTTCACCTTGTCGCCGCCTTCGAGAAAGCGGAAGACGTTGCGCATCTTGACCTCGTAGTCATGGGTGTCGGTGTTCGGGCGGAACTTGACCTCTTTGACCTCGATGATCTTCTGCTTTTTCCGAGCCTCGGATTCGCGTTTCTGCTGTTCGTATTTGAACTTGCCGAAATCCATGATCTTGCAGACCGGAGGCGCTGCATTGGGCGAAATCTCGACCAGGTCGAGACCGGCCTCTGCCGCCAGATCCATGGCGCGGGCCGGACTGACCACGCCGATATTCTCTCCATCTGCGCCGATAAGGCGGATCTCGGGGGCCCGGATGCGATCGTTTACGCGGGGGCCTGTGTCGCGCTGCGGGGGCGCGTTATGCGGTCTGCGGGCTATCGGTAAAATCCTTCTATTGCCACGATATGCGGTGCCCGAAACTAGCCTTACCCAACGGGCGTTTCAAGGCGAATCCCGGCTGAATGCCGCAGGAATCCGGTCAAAGCCCCCGTTCTCGTTGCGCTGCGGCATCAGGGGGCGTATGGAATCGCCGGAATCGTCCTCTCTGAGCATCGGAGTTTTCCCAATGTCCCGTATTATCGCAATTGTCGCCGCGCTGGTCGTCGTCGGCGCCGCCGCCTATTACCTGAGCCCGCTTGGCCAGCCAGAACCCGAAACCGCCCCGGCAGCGGCCGTGGAAGAAACGACCGAAGCTGTGGAAGAGGCGGCTGAGGCCGCTGAAGAGACCGCTGAGGACGTGGCAGACGCTGTCGAAGAGATGACCGAAGACGCGGCTGACACGGCTGGTGAGGTCGTGGAAGCCGTCGAAGAAGCCGCACAGGACGCGGTGGACACGGTGACCGACGCCGCAACCGAAGCGGTTGAAGGGGTGATGGAAGAGGCCGAAGGGCTGCTCGACCAGGTGACCGGCACGGCAGACGAGGCCGCCGACGCCACGGCAGACGCTGCGGATGCGGCGTCCGAAATGGCGGAAGAGACCACCGAAGCCGTGACCGAAACGGTCGAAGAGGCTGTTGAGGAGGGCACTTCAGACGCCGCAGAGGCGGTCGAAGCCACGGAGGAAGCCGTCGAGGAAGCCACCGAGGCCGTGACTGAGGAAACGGAAGCCGCCGTCGAGGAAACCACCGAGGCGGTGACCGAAGAAGCCGATGCCGCCGTCGAGGAAGCCACCGAAGCCGCGACCGTGGAAACGGAAGCCGCCGTCGAGGAAACCACCGAGGCGGTGACCGACGAAGCCAATGCCGCCGTCGAGGAAGCCACCGAAGCCGCGACTGAGGAAACGGAAGCCGCCGTCGAGGAAACCACCGAGGCGGTGACCGAAGAAGCCGATGCCGCCGTCGAGGAAGCCACCGAAGCCGCGACCGTGGAAACGGAAGCCGCCGTCGAGGAAACCACCGAGGCGGTGACCGACGAAGCCAATGCCGCCGTCGAGGAAGCCACCGAAGCCGCGACCGAGGAAACGGAAGCCGCCGTCGAGGAAACCACCGAGGCGGTGACCGAAGAAACGGAAGCCGCCGCTGAAGAGACCACCGAAGCGGTCGATGCGATCGAAGGGGCCACGGACCTGTCGACCCTGTTCTCCGTCGAAGGGTTCGACGCCGATGCCGCCCTCGCGGCCGTGGCGGAGGCCGATCTGTCGGCCGTCGCCCGTGCCTCGCTGTCCGCGGCCATCGAGCAGGCGCGCAACAACCCGGCGCTTGTCCCCGAAGTGACGACACGCCTGCGCAACGCGCTCGGGCTCTGATTTCTCGACAAGACGAAAAGAAAACCCCGCGCCTTTGCGCGGGGTTTTTTGTTTCAGCGCTCGCGCATGTGTCAGCAGGCGGCAACCGCCCGCTTGGTCAGCACTTTCACCAGGTTCGCACGATAGGCAGCGGATCCGTGCAAATCGGCGATCATGCCATCGGCAGACACCGACAAGCCATCCACCGCCTCGGGTGAGAAGTTGCCGGACAGCGCCGCCTCGGCCTCGGACCAGCGGAACACGCCATCTTCCGACGCGCCGGTCACGGCCACTCGCACCGCGCCTGCGAACTTTGCGACGAAGACCCCGGTCAGGGCAAAGCGGGACGCAGGTTGCAGGAACTTCTGATAGTTTGCAGCCACCGGCACCGGGAATTTCACCTCGGTGATGATCTCGCCATCATTGAGCGCCGTGGTGAACATGCCCTCGAAGAAATCATCCGCCGCAATCTCTCGCGTATTGGTGACCACATTGGCCCCAGAGGCCAGCACCGCCGCCGGGTAGCACGCCGCCGGGTCGTTATTGGCAAGGCTTCCGCCAATGGTGCCGCGATTGCGGACCGCCGGATCGCCGATATGGCCCGCCAGATGCGACAGCGCCGGATAGCTTTCCGCCGTCGCCGCCGCCACAGCTGCATGGGTGGTGCCGCCGCCGACGCAGATGCGGCCCGCGTCATCGGTGCAGACGCCCTGCATCTCGGCAATGCCGCCAAGGCTGACCAGCACAGCAGGCGCGGCCAGACGTTGCTTCATCGTGGGAAGCAGCGTTTGCCCGCCCCCGAGCATCTGCGCCTCTTCCGCACCAAGGGCGGCGACCGCATCGGCGATGGTGCCCGGACGTTTGAATTCAAACTCATACATGGGTTTCTCTCCTTGTCCCGGATCAGCCGTTCATCGCCTGCCAGACCCGACCGGGGCTGAGCGGCATGTCGATATGGGTGACGTTATGGCCCCCGCGCTGCAGGGCATCCACCACGGCATTGACCACTGCAGGCGGTGATCCGATGGCCCCCGCCTCACCACAACCTTTCACCCCGAGCGGGTTATGGGTGCAGGGCGTGGCGCAGCTGTGATCCACCTGGAAGCTCGGCAGATCGTCGGCGCGTGGCATGGCGTAGTCCATGTAGGAGGCGGACAGAAGCTGCCCGTTCTCGTCATAGACCGCGCCTTCCAGCAGCGCCTGACCGATGCCTTGCGCCAGACCGCCATGGACCTGGCCCTCGACGATCATCGGGTTGACCACGTTGCCGAAATCATCGGCCGCCGCGAAGGAACAGATGGTCACCTTGCCGGTGTCGGGATCGACCTCCACCTCGCAGGCATAGGCCCCTGCGGGATAGGTGAAGTTGGCAGGGTCATAGAAGGCGGTTTCCTCCAACCCCGGTTCGATCTCTTCCAGCGGGTAGTTATGGGGCACATAGGCCGCCAGCGTGACATCACCCCAGGCCACCGATTTGTCGGTGCCCGCAACGGTGAACTGGCCGTCCTTGAGCTCGATATCGCCCTCGGACGCCTCCATCAGATGGGCCGCGATCTTCTTGGCCTTGTTGATGATCTTCTCGGTCGCCCGCACGATGGCAGAGCCACCCACGGCCAGCGAGCGCGAGCCATAGGTGCCCATGCCCATGGGCGTGTTGGCGGTGTCGCCATGGACGATTTCGACCATATCCTCGGAAATGCCGATCATGTCCGCCACTACCTGCGGGAATGCGGTTTCATGGCCCTGCCCGTGGCTGTGGCTGCCGGTCATGACGACCAGACCGCCAGTGGCATTCACCCGCACCGTGGCGCTTTCATAAAGCCCGGCACGCGCGCCCAACTGACCCACAAGGGCAGACGGTGCGATCCCGCAGGCCTCGATATAGGTGTTGACGCCGAAACCACGCAGCTTGCCCGATTTGGCGCTTTCCGCCGCGCGGGCTTCGAACCCGTCGCGGTCCACCATTTCCAGCAGCCGGTCCATCGTGGCGTTGTAGTCACCGGTATCGTACTCCACCGCCACGGGCGTGGCATAGGGGAACTCGGTGATGAAGTTCTGCCGACGCAGGTCCACCGGATCGACGCCCAACTCACGCGCCGCCTTGTCGATGACACGCTCCAGCTGGTAGGTCGCCTCGGGCCGCCCGGCCCCGCGATAGGCATCGACGGCCACGGTGTTGGTGAAGACCGCCTTTACGTTCACATAGATGAGCGGTGTCTTGTAGTTCCCCGCCATCAGCGTGCCGTGCAGCCAGGTAGGCACCGAGGGCGCGAAGGTCGACAGATACGCCCCCATATTCGCATAGGTGTCGGTGCGCAGCGCGGTGAAGTTGTTATCGGCATCGAGCGCCAGTTCGATCTTGGTCACATGGTCCCGGCCATGGGCGTCAGAGATGAACGCCTCGGACCGGCTGGAGGTCCATTTGACAGGCCGCGCCAACGCCTTGGCGGCGAAGGTGCAGAACGCCTCTTCGGCATAATGGAAGATCTTGGAGCCAAAGCCGCCCCCCACATCGGGGGCCACGACGCGCAGCTTGTGTTCCGGGATGCCCAAAACGAAAGCGCCCATCAGAAGCCGGATCACATGCGGGTTCTGGCTGGTGGTGTAGAGCGTGGAATCGCCCGTTGCGCGATTGTAGTCGCCCACGGCCACGCGCGGTTCCATCGGATTGGCCACAAGCCGCTGGTTCACTAGCTCCAGCGTGGTGACATGGGCCGCTTTTTCAAACGCCTCATCCACGGCAGCCTTGTTTTCCTCGACGAAACCCCAGTCATAGCAGAGGTTCGACTCCAGATCGTCATGGACCTTGGTCGCGCCCTCCTTGACCGCTTCCTTCATGTCGATGACGGCGGGCAGTTCCTCGATATCGAGCTCGATCGCCTCAGCCGCATTCCTTGCTTGCGCGGCGGTTTCAGCCACCACAGCGGCAATTGGATCGCCCACATGACGCACCTTGCCCTGCGCCAGAACTGGGTGGGCCGGTTCCTGCATCGGATTGCCGTGCTTGTCCGTGACCTGCCAGCCGCAGGGCAGACCGCCGACGCCTTCGAAATCCGCACCGGTAAAGATGCGCACCACGCCGGGCATTTCCGCCGCGACCGAGGTATCGACCTTGTTAAGCCGCCCATGGGCCACGTCAGAGCGCAGGAAATGCACATAGGCCTGACCATTGAGGTTGATGTCATCCGTGTAATTGCCGGTACCAGTCAGAAACCGGACGTCTTCACGGCGCTTCGAACTTGCGCCGATGCCACTATCCTTTGGCATGGTATCCTCCCTTATTTTCTTGGTCGCCCTGTGCCCGCCTCCCGCGGGAACCGGCTTGTCATAGTTTGTTGAAGATCTCGGCCAGCCGTTCGATCATATCGCCCGGTTCATTGTCGTCGCCGGTCGTGTGACCGGTGGCAAAGGGGTACGTGACCCCGTCGATATCCGGGCAGATGATCGAGATATCCGCTGCGCGCGGCGGTAAATCCCAGCCAAACGTGCTCCATCTTCCTTGGGTGATGTCGGGATTGTCCGATCCGTTTTCCGCCGCGAGGATGACAAGCGCCTGCCGGGCCTGCGCCATGCAGGTCTGTTGGCTTTCGACCGAATGCAGGTCGATATTAGCGAAGTTGTCAGCCTGGGCCGCGCCGGTCGTCAGCACCAGCACTGCGGCAAGAAAAGCGGATCTCGGCATCCATCCTCCTGTCCGGCGGGGCATGGCCCGCCCGATCCTCACTTGCTGCCGGTCGGTGTGACACCTTCCAGAAGGTCCAGCATGGCCTCGACCGTTTCCAATCGGGTGCCGTCTTCCTGCAGGCTGTAGCCGGTCACGGTCGCGGTGTAGCGGCCTTGATCCTCGGTGCAGATGATGGCGACCTGAGTGCGCCCGGGCGGCACGTCGAAGCCGAAGACCGAGAAGCTGGCCTCGCCCGTGTCGGGCGTTCCGCCATGGTTGCGGAAATGGGCGTCCATCGAGGTACGGGCCAAATCCATGCATTCCGTGTCGGAGTTGAAGCCGGTGACATAGCCCGAGGAAAAGCCCTCGGCTTGGGCCATTGCAGGAACCAGAACGGTCGCCGCAATGGCAAGCGCCGCGCCCCTCATTCTGCGGCCACCGCGGCGGGTTCCTGGCCACTTGCAGCCATGATCGCCTTGACGATGTTGTGATAACCGGTGCAGCGGCAGATATTGCCTTCCAGATAGGCGCGCACCTCGGCCTCGGTCGGCGTGGGGTTTTCGGCCAGCAAGGCCGATGCGCTCATCACCATGCCCGGCGTGCAAAAGCCGCATTGCAGGCCGTGATGGTCCTGAAACGCCTGTTGGATCGTGGAAAGCGAGCCATCGGCATTGGCCATGCCTTCGATGGTCTTGACGTCCGCGCCCTCGGCCTCGGCCGCCAGCATGGTGCAGCTTTTCACCGGCTGGCCGTTCACATGCACCACGCAGGCGCCGCATTGGCTGGTGTCGCAGCCCACATGCGTGCCGGTCAGCTTGAGCCCCTCGCGGATGAAATCGGACAGCAACGTGCGCCCTTCTACGGAACCGGAAACGGATTTCCCGTTCACGGTCATCGTGACCTGGGTCATGAAATTCCTCCCTTGGTTATGGAATTATCCAAGCACGGAATCGTTGAAGGACAAATGAAAAATTTTTTGAATGGTCAAAATTTGATCGTTTCCGCTGGCGCTACCCGTTCGGGTTGCGTCCAGCGCGGGGTTGTGGCCGGGTCGGGATTTCCTTCAGCAATCCCCCCACCCCCATGGCCGAGATATCGGCTGCGCTGACAGGCACCCCACAGGCAACCCGCTCCAGCACCCAATCGGCCCCGTTCAGCGCCGGCGAGCGGGCGCAGCCCGGCAATCCAATCACCGGCGCCTCTCCAATCTGTCCTAAAAACAGCAGGTTACCGGGATCTACCGGCATTCCAAAGCGGGTGATCCGACCGCCTGCGGCAACCACGGCCGAGGGCGCAACGTCGTGGATGTCAGAGGTGGCCGAGGCCGTGAGGATCAGTTTCAACGCGCCCGGCAGATCCGTCAGCGCCCCGGTGATTGCGCCGGTGTCATGGGCCACGATCCGCACGGTCTCCAGCGATATGCCGAGCGCCTCCAATCGCCCGGCCACGGCGCGAATGCCCTTGTCCTCGGGGGAAACGGGATCGCCGGGCACTTCTGTCACGATCAACCCGGCGCTCCGGAGTTCCACGGGCCGGACCGAAAGCGCGTTGCGGGCGGCCTTTTCGGCCCGTGTCAGCGCGTCCTCGCTGACCCCATAGGCGATGATCTTGACTGTCCCCACCATCATTCCCGGCCAGGCCCGCTGCCAGCGCGGCACGGTGGCCAGCGTGATCATCGGATCGACCGCATTAAGCGCCTCGACCGCCGCCACGTCGATCCCGACGACGCCGGGCCGCGTGGCGCGGATGTTGACCCGGCCTGTAAAGGCCTCCTGCACCTCCAGCCCCGCGGCCTCCGGGTCGGGGACCAGTGCGGCGGCCAAGCGGCGGGCGGCTTCGTTTTCCTCTATGTCGGAGGGGTCCAGCCGAGCCACCGTCACGCGGGTCAAACCATTGGCTGCGAGCAGCGCGATATCATCGCGGCTCAGGACCCGGCCCTTGCGCAGCCGCCCCTTGGTCAACTGAACCGAATGGGCCAGGACTGTCCCTTCGGCTTCATGCAGGGGAACCGGCCCGAACCTCATGCCTTGCGCAACCGGCTGGTGATTTCCGCCATGATCGAAATGGCAATCTCCGCCGGTCCCTGCGCGCCGATATCAAGGCCAACGGGGCCATGGATGCGGGCGATCTGATCGGCCGAGAAGCCCGCTTCGGTCAACCGCTCCACCCGTTTGGCATGGGTTCGGGTCGAGCCAAGGCAGCCAAGGTAGAAGCAGTCCGATGCCAGCGCCGCACGGATGGCCGGGTCATCCAGTTTGGGGTCATGGGTCAGCGTCACGACCGCGGTACGCGGGTCGAGCCCGTAGGCCGAAAGCGCCTCGTCCGGCCAGTCTTCCATCAGCGTCTCACCCGGAAACCGCGCCTCTGCCCCGAAGGCGGGGCGCGGGTCGATCACCACCGGGTCATAGCCCGCAAGCCGCGCCATAGGGACCAGAGCCTGAGCGATATGAACGGCCCCCACGATGGCCATGCGCAGGGGCGGGTTGTGGATGCCGATGAACCAGTCGCCCTCGAAGCCGGATTTGTCGGTGCGGAACCGATCGGCGATCTGGGCCTCCAGCGCATCGCCCTGCCCCGTCACAAGCCGCCGCGCGCCGGTCTCGGGGTTCACCACATAGGCCACCTGTTCGCGGGCGGCGCGGGCATCGACCAGCGCCTCCAGCATCTCGACCGGGATGACGCGCCCCACGGGTTCCACCAGCACCCGGATGCGCCCGCCGCAGGCCAGCCCGACGGCAAAGGCCTGTTCGTCGGCCACACCGAACTCCAGCACCGTGGCCTCCCCCTTCTCAAGGCAGTCGATGGACTCGATCACCACCGCCCCCTCGACGCAGCCGCCGGACACGGACCCTTGCATCTCACCCTCGCCCGACACGACCAACTGGCTGCCCACGGGACGCGGCGCGCTGCCCCATGTTTCAATGACAGTGGCCAGCGCTGCGCCATTGCCCCGGCGATGCCAGTCCAGCGCGAGTTCGGGAATGCGGTCGTAATTCGGTGTCATGGCGCAGCGGCGATCCTTGTCTGGAAACAGTTATTGCGGGCCGATCTGACATCAACATAGGCGACATCCCCCCGGCTGAGAAGCTGTGCCGTGTGTTCTTGCACATGGTCGCAATCGGTGGCGCGGCCTGTGCCACTGATGGACCCTTCACCGCGATCACAGCTTATGAGCGGAGCGTTTCTGAGACGGTCCGAACCCAGGAGCCAAGCGCCTTGCCGCGGGCTTTCGAAAGCCCGTCTTCCGTCCGGTTCTTGCCCGGGCGCGTCCCAGTCCTCTAAAGTTCCATCATCCCTGGCCGCGCGTTCAGCCGATCCACATCGAAGCCTGCGATTTTCTTGTAGGCCCCGGCGATCTCGGCCAGTTCCTCGCGGCTCATCACCTCCGAGATGTCGCCAAACCCTTCAGGGGCACGTTCGGCAACCTTGTCCAGCACAACATCCGGCCCGTCGCCCCGATTGGCCAGCACAAGCGCATTCACCGCCTCGCGGCGGTCGTCATCATAGGCCTGAAGCGCCTCTGCCCCCTGCCCATGCTTCAGCAGCTCCCGTGCCAGAACCCGGCCATCGAGAATCGCCTGCGTCGCCCCGTTCGACCCGATCGGGTACATCGCGTGCGCCGCATCGCCCAGAAGCGTCACCCGCCCATGGCTCCAGCGGGGCAGCGGATTGCGGTCGACCATCGGGTATTCCCAGATGCCTTCCGCGTCGCGGATCAGGGCCGGAATGTCCAGCCAGTCGAAGCTCCAGTCGGCGAAATGATCCGCGAAATCATGCAAGTGCCCCTCGCGGTTCCAGTCCTGCCGGTTCCATTGGTAGTCGGCGGGCTTGGCAAGGTCAGCGATCCAGTTGATGCGCAAATCGCCGTCGTCGAACTCCTGGATCGGGTAGCAGACGAATTTGCGATCCGCCGTGCCCGCCATCGCCATGCTCCGCCCGGTCAGGAAGCTTCTGGCCCGCGTCACGCCGCGCCACATCATCGTGCCGCGCCAATGCGCCGGGCCTTCATCGGGATAAAGCGCAGCGCGGAGGGTCGAGTTGATCCCATCCGCACCCACCAGAACCAACCCGTGCAGGTCTGGCAGCGGGGCGCCCGTCCGGCGGTTGACCAGATGCGCCACGACGCCATGTCTGTCCTCGTCCCATCCGGACAGCGCGGCCCCCAAGGTGATCGCCTGAGCCCCGCAGCGCGACAGCAGCTCCCGGTAGAGCAGGAACTGCAGCTCGCCGCGATGGATCGAATATTGCGGCCAGTGATATCCTGCATCGAGGCCGCGCGGTTCCGACCAGATCAACCCGCCCTGTTGCGAGAAATAGGCGACCTCGGCGGTGCGCAACCCGATCTGGTCCAGCTGTGCCTCAAGCCCCAGCTCGAACAGCTCTCTCACCGCATGCGGCTGCAAGTTGATTCCTACGCCCAGGGGTTTGATCACCTCCACCGCTTCGACGATATGAAAATGAATGCCCGCCTGATGCAGCGACAGCCCCAGGCTGAGCCCACCAATCCCTGCACCCGCGATGATGACCGTCATGGCCTGCCTCCCCTTCTGCACCTGCTGCCTATTGTCTTGGCATAGCGCGTCCCGTCCGCCTCGCATAGCCCGCCCACTGACGCAGCGCGCTTGACCACCGCGCCGAGATCGGGCATCGCAAGCGGGCATTTTCAGGAGACACATATGATCCGCGGATTATACGACTGGACGATCAGCCTGGCCGAACATCGCTATGCGCTGGTGGCGCTGGCCATCGTGTCCTTTCTGGAAAGCTCGGTCTTTCCGATTCCGCCCGATATCCTGATGATCCCGATGATCATCGCAGCCCCGCGCCGTGCGTTCCTGATTGCGGGCGTCTGCCTCGTCTCCTCGGTGCTTGGCGGGCTTTTGGGGTACTATATCGGGTATGGCCTGTTCGAGAGCGTCGGCCGCCCGGTGCTCGAATTCTATGGCAAGGATGCCTATTTCGACGATTTCGCCACCCGCTACAACGAATACGGGGCCTGGGCGGTGCTGATCGCGGGCGTGACGCCCTTCCCCTACAAGGTCATCACCATCATGTCGGGGGTCACGCAGTTGAACCTCGGCGTATTCATCGTGGCCAGCATCGTCGCGCGCGGTCTGCGCTTTTTCGTCGTGGCGGCGCTCTTGTGGAAGTTCGGCGCACCTATTCGTGATTTCATCGAACGTCGCCTTGGCTTGATGTTCATCCTGTTCGTGATACTGCTGGCGGGCGGTTTCTATGTGGTGAAATTCCTATGAGCTTCCTCAGCACCCTGACCCGGCGCAATCTGATCCTTCTGGCGGCTCTTGGCTCTGCCGGGCTGTTCTTCGGGGCGCTGTTCTTTCAGTTCGTTCTGGGCGTTCTGCCGTGCAAGATGTGCTACTGGCAACGCTGGCCGCATCGGATCGGCATCCTGTTGGGCATCATCGGTCTGGCCATTCCCAAGGCGCTGATTGCCTGGGCAGGGGCGCTGAACATGGCCGTATCCACCGGGCTTGCCGTTTACCATTCCGGCGTGGAGCGGGCATGGTGGGAGGGGCCTGCCTCCTGCACTTCAAGCGGCCTGGACCTGCTGAATTCGGAATGCGGGTTGCTGGACCCCGATTGCGGCACAGGGATTGTCCTGTGCGACGAGATTTCGTGGCAGCTCTTCGGCCTGTCGATGGCCAATTACAATGCCATCATCTCCGTGATCCTTCTGGGCGTCTGGATCATGGCAGCACGCCGCGCATGAGCGTGGGATAATCATCACCGCGCCACGCTTTCCCTGTATACATTCGTCGGATCAGGCGTTAGACGTCCGTTTTTTCCCGTGACCGCGACGCCGGACCACACCGCCGCGACCACGCCTGACCCTGACGGATAGACCCTCCCCATGATCAAGACACTTTCCGACGCCCTTGCGGAACGCGGCTACGAC
Source organism: Nioella sediminis (assembly GCF_001879695.1). Lineage (GTDB taxonomy): Bacteria > Pseudomonadota > Alphaproteobacteria > Rhodobacterales > Rhodobacteraceae > Nioella > Nioella sediminis. The sequence continues at coordinate 3,638 of NZ_MNBL01000076.1, read as the reverse complement.
ACCCTGACCTCCGTGCAGGAGGCCGTGACCGACCCGGAGCTTCAGGATGCCGACCTGCTGGTGTCGGCGCAGACCGGATCGGGCAAAACCGTGGGCTTTGGCCTGGCCATCGCGCAGACACTGTTGGGAGAGGCCGAGGTGATGGGCCCGGCAGAGGCGCCGCTGGCGCTGGTCGTGGCGCCCACCCGTGAACTGGCCTTTCAGGTGATGCGAGAGCTGAGCTGGCTTTATGCCAAGGCCGGGGCGCGCGTGACCTCCTGCGTGGGGGGCATGGATTTCCGCGACGAACGCCGGGCGCTGGAACGCGGTGCCCATATCGTCGTGGGCACGCCGGGGCGTCTGCGCGACCATATCCAGCGTGGCACGCTCGACATGACGGGCCTGCGCGCCATCGTGCTCGATGAGGCCGACGAAATGCTCGACCTTGGCTTCCGCGAAGACCTCGAATTCATGCTTGGCGAGGCCCCCGAGGATCGGCGCACGCTGATGTTCTCGGCCACCGTGCCGCCGATGATCGTGACGCTTGCACAGCATTACCAGCGTGATGCGGTGCGCGTCAGCACCCAGGATGCGGGCCGCCAGCATGCCGACATTACCTATCAGGCCCTGCGCGTGGCCGAGGTGGATGCGGAGAACGCCATCATCAACCTTCTGCGCTATCACGAGGCGGAAAACGCCATCGTCTTCGCCAATACCCGCGCCACGGTGGCCCGCCTGACCGCGCGCTTTGCCAACCGGGGCTTTTCGGTGGTCAGCCTGTCGGGGGAACTTAGCCAGAGCGAACGCACCCATGCGCTGCAGGCCATGCGCGACGGGCGCGCGCGGGTTTGCGTGGCGACCGACGTGGCCGCGCGGGGCATTGACCTGCCCAATCTGGAACTGGTGATCCACGCCGATCTGCCCTCGAACTCCGAGACGCTGCTGCACCGGTCGGGCCGCACGGGCCGCGCCGGGCGCAAGGGCATCTCGGCCCTGATCGTGCCTCCGAAGATCACCAAGAAAGCCGAGCGCCTGCTGAAATGGGCGAAGATCACGGCGGAATGGACCGTGCCGCCCTCTGCCGATGACATCCTGCGCCAGGATGAGGAGCGGCTGCTGACTGATCCCGCCTGGGAGGATGAGATCACCGAGGATCAGGCCACTTTCGCCACCCGGCTGCTGGAGACCCACAGCCCCGAGACCATCGCGGCCGCTTATCTGCGGCTCTACCGCAGCCGCCATTCCGCGCCCGAGGAGCTCAGCGCCCCCGATGCGCGCCCGGCCCCGAAAGAGCGCAAGCCCTTCGGCCCGAGCCGCTGGTTCGCCCTGTCGGTCGGTGCGAATGATCGGGCCGAGCCGCGCTGGCTGCTGCCGCTTCTCTGCCGCGCGGGCAATCTCGACAAGGACGCCATCGGCGCAATCCGCGTTCAGCAATCGGAAACCTTCGTGGAACTGACCGAGGCAAGTGCCGCCAAATTCGCAAGCAGCTATGGCAATGGCGCGGAACTGGATGAGGGCATCACGGTGCGCGCCATGGACAGCGCGCCCGATTTCGCCGCAATGCCGCGTGCGCCGAAACCCGGCGGCGGTCCGCGCCCCGGCCCCCGTTCGTCAGGCCCGCGCGATGACAAGCCCCGCCGCGCACCGCGTGAAGACCGACCGGAGCGAGAGGCAAAACCGCGCCGCACGCCCGCCGAGCGTGACGCTTATCTCAAGGACGCCGTCAAGCCCCTCGGCAAACCCCGCCGCGATGGTGACGCGCCCAAGGGTAAGCCGCGTGCAAAACCGACGGATGGTCCCAAGGGCAAATCCTTCGACAAGCCGCGCAAGCCCAAAGGCGACGGTGCCAAGCCTTGGGCAGACAAGCCCCGGTCTGACAAACCAAGGTCTGATAAACCCCGCGGGCCGAAGCCGGAAGGCGGCAAGCCTCGGTCCGATAAGCCCCGCTCCGACAAACCGCGCGGGGACAAGCCCGCCGCGGCCCCTGCCCCGCGCGTATCGGCTGCCGATCCGTCCAAGCGGTTCGAGCGCCCCGGAGCCAAGCCGAAACCCGCCCGCGCGAGCAAGGCGGGTCTGAACAAACCCGGATCGAAGCCGCGCAAGGGCGGGACAACGCCCCCGCGCCGTCCCAAGCCCTAATTCAGCGTCCGCACAAAACGCAGGATATTTTCGGCCACGACCTCGCCTGCCTCCAGCAGAAGCGAATGCTTGAGGTCGGGCAGGATCACCAGTTCCGAATTGGGCAGCGCCTCGTCGATCAACCGGTTAAGGCGGGGGTTGCAGCCGCCATCGAACTCGCCCGTCAGCACCAGTGAGGGCGCGGTGACCTCGTGCAGCCAGGGGGCCATTTCGGTGCCCGCGTAGATGCGGAAAACATTGAGGAATACGTCAGGATCGGTCTCCACCACCTGTTTTAGCCGGTTGCGCACCACGTCCGGGTGGGCGGCGATGAACCCATCGGTGAACCAGCGATCCGACAGCGTTTCCAGCACCTGTGGAATGCCCTTTTCCTCCATCGCGCGCACCACCCCCCAGACCTTGGCGCTGTCATCTTCCGTGCGGAAGGCGGCGGTAGAGAGCAGCCCGAGCGACAGCACCCGGTCCGGGTATTTCAGCGCATAGGCCGGGCCGATCATGCCGCCCAGCGAATGGCCCGCGAAATGGGCGGTCTCGAACCCTGTGCGTTCCCGCACCCGTTCCAGATCGGCGACCAGTTCATCAAGCCCGAACTCCCCTGACGGCATCGGCGACGCGCCATGCCCGCGCAAATCATACGTCACCACGGTGAAATGCGGGGTCAGCACCGGCAGCGCCCGCGCCCATGTGTTGCGCGCCGCGCCGATCCCGTGGATCAGGAACAGCGGCGGGCCGTCGCCCTGCATTGTGAATTCGCAGTCGATCACGTCAGTCATGTCCGCCCCCTAATCCGGGAACCGGTCAGAGTTAAGTTCCCCGCCCGTGCCCCAGTCTGATTTCTCGATATCGGTGATGACCACATGCACACTGGCCGGATTGCCGCCTGCGGTGGCAACAAAGGCATCTGTCAGAGCCTTCACCATCTCTCGCTTCTGGTCTGTGGTGCGACCGGGGAACATCTCCACTCGGATGATTGGCATTCTTGCTGTCCTTTCAGAAAGTTACTCGGCGGCCACGGTGGCGGGCCTGCCGGTGAAATGGGGCATGACCTCTTCCGCGAAGCACTGCATCGCGTCCAGCGTGTCGGACGGGTCCAGCCCGAAATTGAAGTTAAGAATGACCCGGTCGATCCCAAGGTCCGCATAAGGCCCCAGCTTGTCGATCATTTCCTGCGGCGTACAGATCAGCAGGCTTTCCCCAAGCTCCTCCACCGGCGTCGCACAGGGCAGTTCCCGCACCATGCCGTTGTCCACCAGCCCCGGCCCGGTGAAGACATTGTCGAACCGCCCGTAATAGCGATGCGCCGCCTCCACCTTGCGCTGCCTCTCCGTCGCACTCTGCGCGATATGGGCCACGCGCGACAGCGTCAGGGTCAGCCCATCGCCCGCGCCGTCCATATCCGCCTTGGCCCGGTTGAACGCGCCAACCTGATCCAGCAGCAACTGGTGATTGCCCGATAGTGGCGTCGTCTGGATGTGAAAGCCGCGCTTGGTGCAATGGTAGATGCCTTCCGGGTTCATCAC
>NZ_MNBL01000075.1 GCF_001879695.1 Nioella sediminis | reverse complement strand
GCCCGCCGGGGCGCAGGGGACGGGGCATGATCGTGATGGGATCGAACTTGTAATAGTCCCCGTCCCAACTGACCTCCTCCTCACTCAGCAGCGCCTGCAGGACGGCAAGCGATTCATTGAACCGTGCCTGCGTTTCCTCCATGGGGACGCCGAGCCGCTCCATCTCATACTTGAACGCCCCGCGCCCCACCCCGAGCAGCAGGCGCCCCTCGGTGAAAATGTCCGCCACCACGACCTCACCCGCATAAATCCGCATGTCATGCAGCGGCAGCACCACGATCGAGGTCATGATCTTCACCGATCTGGTCATCGCCGCGATCTTGACGGCAAATTGCAGCGGCGCGGGCATCATCAGGCAATTCATCAGGTGATGTTCGGTGATCGACACCGCGTCGAATCCCATCCGGTCGGCCAGCACCGCCTGGTTGAGCATGTCGCCGTAAACCCTGTCCCCGCCATAGGATTTGTCGGGGTAGTCCGAAGACAGTTGAGCCGAAAACTCCATCGCGCGCCTCCCTGTTGCGGGTTCAGAGTGGCATGAGGCTTTGAATCTGGAAAACGGATTTTATCTATGCAGTAATTCGAAATTCTTGCATTATCTGCATATGAACATCGCCGCCATCCAGACCTTTCTGGCCGTTGTCCGCTGCCGCAATCTCAACCGTGCGGCGGAGCAACTCAACGTTACGCAATCGGCCGTCACGGCGCGGCTCGACACGCTGGAACAGGCGCTAGGCGCGCAATTGCTGGTGCGCTCGCGCAAGGGGGCGACGCTGACCAAGGCGGGTTTTGCCTTTCTGGAACAGGCCGAGGTCATCGCGCGCACCTGGGACAATGCCCGCGCCCGCGCAAACCTGCCACGGGGTGTCACGCGACTGTTCAGCTTCGTCTGCGATCCGGGACTTTGGTCGGGGCTGGGACAAGACTGGATCGACGGCATCCGCAGCGCCCACCCCGAGACCGCCATCGAGATCTGGGCCGGGCTGGCGCGCGATGCGGAAACCTGGCTGCAAAGCGGGATGAGCGACGCGGCGCTGCTGCCGGAACCGGTGATTGGCGCGGGCGTCGACCATCGGGACTTTGCCCGCGACCGGCTGATCCTTGTTACGACCGCGCCCGATCTGCCCTGGCAGAGCCATTATATCTACGTCGATTACGGCCCCCTTTTCCGTGCGCAGCACGCCGAAGCCTGGCCAACGGATGAAACCGCAGCGCTGGCCTTTTCCACCCCGGATTGGGCGCTGGACCATATGCGCCATGCCGGGGGCGCGGCCTATCTGCCCGAGAGAATCGTTCAGCAGGATATCGAGGCCGGGCGGCTTCACCGGGTTCCTGATGCTGTCGGTTTCGACCGTCGTCTTGTCCTGTCCTGGCGCAGGGCCAGCGCCGAAAGCTTTGCCTTCCTACAGCCCTCAGACCCGGCTGAAACGGCTGGTGGATAAGAGCAGGCTGGTTTCCGAGGTGCTGACACCCTCCAGCCTGCGGATATCGCGCAAGGCAGTATCCAGCGCCTCCAGCGTGTCGGTGCCCAGTTCCACGATCAGATCCCATTTGCCATTGGTGGAATGCACCGCCTGAACCTCTCGCCGTCCTGACAATTGCCGACGGATACGATCCATCCCCGGCCCCTCGATCCCCAGCATTGTCAGCGCCCGCACCGGGCTTTGCGCGATGTCGCTGCGGGTGACGACGGTAAATCCCCGGATCTCGCCCGCCTTTGACAGCCGCTCCATCCGTGCGCGGACCGTGGCGCGTGTGACGCCGAGGTCAATCGCGAGGTCCGAGACAGAGGCCCGCCCGTCGCGGCGTAGCGCGGCCAGCAGCGCGCGATCCGTATCATCCATTTCGGTCATGATAGATGCTCATTTTGCTTAATTAGCCCTCAATATGACCACTCTGACCGCTTCTGTCCAATCCGATCCGGGCGCTATTCCTTGGAAAACGCGCTTTCAGGACCACATCGACATGACTTCACACCCCTGCCTTCTGATCGGCGCCCCGGTGGATAGCGGCAAACGCACCCGTGGCTGCCTGATGGGCCCCGACGCCTTCCGCACCGCTGGCCTTGCCGAGCATCTGACGAGCCTCGGGATCGACACCCGCGACCTTGGTGACGTTGTTCAGGCGCCGCTCAAAGACCTGCCCAAAACCGGTAAAGTCCACGCGCTGGCGGAAACCGTTGCCTGGACCGAGGCACTGATCCCCGCCGCGCGGGAGGCCATGGCCGAGGGCTTTCCGATCTTCCTGGGCGGCGATCACAGCCTGTCGCTTGGCACAGTGGCGGGCGTGGCGGAATATGCTCAGGCGCAAGGACGCCCGCAATTCGTGCTATGGCTCGATGCCCATTCCGATTTCCACACGCCCGCGACCAGCGGCTCCGGCCACCTGCATGGCACGCCCGTGGGCTATATCACCGGCCTGCCGGGATTCGAGCATTTTCCGGCGCTGAATGCCCCGGTCCCGCAGGACAATGTCTGCATGATCGGGCTGCGGTCCGTCGATCTGGAGGAGAAACAGGCACTCGCCGCGACCGAGATCACCTGCCACGACATGCGCGCGATTGACGAACATGGCATAGCCGCCCCCTTGCGAGAGTTCCTAGGGCGGGTCGAGGCCGCCAATGGCTTGTTGCATGTCTCGCTCGACGTGGATTTCCTCGACCCCGCCATCGCCCCCGCCGTCGGCACCACCGTTCCGGGCGGCGCCACGTTCCGCGAGGCGCATTTGGTCATGGAGATCCTGCATGACAGCGAGTTGGTGACCTCGCTCGACCTTGTAGAACTGAACCCGTTCCTCGACGAACGCGGGCGCACCGCGTCGCTCATGGTCGACCTCACCGCATCGCTGATGGGCCGTCGCGTCTTCGACCGCCCCACAAGGAGTTTTGCTGCATGAACAAACTGCCCCAACCCTCTGATCGCGCTTACGTTCCCTTCGTGTCGGTCGAGAACATGATGAAGCTGGTCCACACCATCGGGCTGGAGCGGATGCTGGTGGAACTGGCCGGATATATCGAGGACGATTTCCGCCGCTGGCCGCTTTTCGACAAGACCCCGCGCGTGGCGGCGCATAGCCCCGTGGGCGTGATCGAACTCATGCCCACCTCGGATGGCGAGCAATATGCGTTCAAATATGTGAACGGCCATCCGACCAACACAAAGGCGGGGTTGCAGACCGTCACGGCCTTTGGGCTTTTGGCAGATGTGGCCACGGGCTATCCGACGCTGCTATCGGAAATGACCGTGCTGACCGCGATCCGCACCGCCGCGACCTCTGCCATGGTGGCCAAGCACCTGGCCCCGAAAGTTGCAAAGACGATGGCGATGATCGGCAATGGCGCGCAGTCGGAGTTCCAGTCGCTCGCCATGAAGGCCGTCGTGGGCATCGACACCGTGCGGCTCTACGACATCGACCGCGCTGCGACCGCGAAGGCCGCGCGAAACCTGGCCGGTCAGGGGCTGACCGTCGTTCAGTGCGCCACGCCAGAAGAGGCGATGGAGGGGGCCGAGATCATCACCACCTGCACCGCCGACAAGCAATATGCGACGATCCTGAACGACAACATGGTCGGCGAAGGTGTTCATATCAACGCGATCGGCGGCGACTGCCCGGGCAAGACGGAACTGGCCCCCGCGATCCTGCACCGGTCCACGATCTTCGTGGAATACCCGCCGCAAACGCGGGTCGAAGGCGAAATTCAGCAGTTGGATGAGGATCATCCGGTGACGGAGCTGTGGCAGGTCATCCTGGGGGAGGCGGAGGGACGGGTATCCCCGCAGCAGATCACGCTGTTTGACTCCGTCGGCTTCGCCATCGAGGATTTCTCGGCCCTGCGCTATGTGCGGGACCGGCTGGAGGGGACGGAGCTGTTCGATCAACTCGACATGCTGGCCGATCCCGATGACCCGCGGGATTTGTTCGGAATGCTGCAGCGCGCCAAGGGGTAAGGTATTTCGCCGCCTTCGGCGTCGACCCACGGGGGGCGCTGCCCCCCGCACCCCCCGAGGTATTTTTACCAAGATGAAAGGCAACACACGTCAGTGGAGGGTCAGTTCCCCCACCACATTGCGCCATTCGCCAGGGCCGATCAGCTTGCGATGGGTAAAACGCACCGAATGCAGCGGACCTTCGATCTCTTCCTGCCAGAATTCGATGAAGGAAAAGAGCTTCGGGTGATCCGGGGCAAGATCATAGTCCTGCCAGATGAAGCTGTTCAGCACATGCGGATAATCTGGCATGTGATAGAACATTTCGGCCACGGTCAGCCCATAGCCCTTCAGCATGAGTTCTGTCGGGGTGTCCGGCATCTTTTTCCTCCTGTCTGACTGCTCTGACGGAAATCATGCCAGCAACAGATTAAAAATCAAATAAAACAATCTGTTATCCGTCAGCCGATGTGAGTGCCAAAGGTTCAAGCCCATTGCCATTGCACCCCATATCCCGGCCCTCTATACTGCCGCACAACAACATATAGACGCGCGGACAGAAGCGAGCATCAGGCGTGACCGACACTCCAGAACCCCCTGAAAACATGGAAGAAACCGGACCCGTAGCCCCGGCGCCCCATGGCCCTCAAATCTCCATCGCCGAGGAGATGAAGACCAGCTTCATCGACTATGCGATGAGCGTGATCATTTCCCGCGCGATCCCCGACCTGCGCGACGGGCTGAAACCGGTTCATCGGCGCATCCTCTATGCGATGCACGAGACCGGCAACAGCCACGACAAGCCCTACCGCAAATCCGCCCGCCCCGTGGGCGACGTGATGGGGAAATACCACCCCCATGGGGACAGCGCGATCTATGACGCGCTGGTGCGGATGGCGCAGGATTTCTCGATGTCGCTGCCGCTCTTGGACGGTCAGGGCAATTTCGGCTCGATGGACGGCGATAACGCGGCAGCCATGCGCTATACCGAAGTGCGGATGGACAAGCCCGCCGCCTTCATGCTGGCCGATATCGACAAGGACACGGTCGATTTTCAGGACAATTACGACGGCAAGGATCAGGAACCGACGGTCCTGCCCTCGCGCTTCCCCAACATGCTGGTCAATGGGGCGGGCGGCATCGCGGTCGGCATGGCGACCAACATCCCGCCGCACAACCTGGGCGAGGTGATCGACGCCTGTCAGGCGCTGATCGTGAACCCCGACCTTTCCAGCGAAGAGCTGATGGAGTATGTCCCTGCCCCGGATTTCCCCACGGGTGGGATCATCCTGGGCCGTGCAGGGGCGCGAAAAGCCTATCTGGAGGGGCGTGGAAGCGTCATCATCCGGGCCAAGACGCGGGTGGAGGAGATCCGCAAGGATCGCTACGCCATCGTGCTGGATGAGATTCCCTATCAGGTCAACAAAGCCTCGATGATCGAGAAGATCGCCGATCTGGTGCGCGAAAAGAAGCTGGAGGGCATTTCCGCCGTTCAGGACGAATCGGACCGCGTCGGCGTGCGCGTGGTGATCGAGCTGAAGCGCGACGCGACGCCCGAGGTGGTGCTGAACCAGCTCTTCCGCTTCACCCAGATGCAGACGAGCTTTGGCTGCAACATGCTGGCGCTGAATGGCGGACGGCCGGAACAGCTGACCCTGCGGCGGTTCCTGACCTCGTTCCTGGATTTCCGCGAAGACGTCGTTGCCCGGCGCACCGCCTACGAGTTGCGCAAGGCGCGTGAACGCTCGCATATCCTGTGCGGTCTGGCCGTGGCTGTCAGCAATGTCGATGAGGTCGTGGCCACCATCCGCCAATCCGCCGACGCCGCTGAGGCGCGCGAAAAGCTGATGACGCGGCGCTGGCCTGCGGGCGAGATCGCAGATTACATTCGGCTGATCGACGATCCGACCCACACAATGAACGACGACGGGACATATAACCTGTCGGAAACGCAGGCCCGCGCGATCCTTGAACTGCGTTTGCAGCGCCTGACACAGATCGGGGTCAAGGAAGTCACGGACGAGTTGCAGGATCTGGCCGCCAAGATCAAGGACTACCTCGCTATCCTTGCCAGCCGCGAACGGATCATGTCGATCATCTCGGACGAGTTGGCCGAAGTGCGGGACCAGTTTGCCGTGCCGCGTCGCACGGAAATCGTGGACTGGTCCGGCGACATGGATGACGAGGACCTGATCGAGCGCGAAGACATGGTCGTGACCGTCACCTCGGGCGGCTATATCAAGCGCACGCCGCTGGCCGATTTCCGGGCGCAGAAGCGCGGCGGTAAGGGTCTGTCGGGCGGCGAACTCAAGGAAGACGACGTCGTCACCACCCTGTTCGTCGCCAATACCCACACGCCGCTGCTGTTCTTCACCACCGACGGGATGGTCTACAAGCTGAAGACCTGGCGTCTGCCGCAGGGCGGGCGCACGTCCAAGGGCAAGGCGATCGTCAATATCCTGCCGATCCCGGCCGGCGTCTCCGTGGCTGCGGTCCTGCCCATCGACCGGGACGAGGATCACTGGGACGAATTGCAAATCGTCTTCGCCACCTCGGCGGGCGATGTCCGGCGCAACCAGCTCTCGGACTTCGCCAATGTGCGCGCGAATGGCAAGATCGCCATGAAACTGCCCGAGGACGGCTCCGTCTGCATGGTGAATGCCCGCATCTGTACCGAGGATGACGATGTCATGCTCGTCACCGATGCTGGCCGCGCGATCCGCTTCCGCACCACCGATGTGCGCGTCTTCAAGGGCCGCGATTCCACCGGTGTCCGGGGCATTCGCCTGTCGGATGGTGCAGCCGTGGTTTCCATGGCCGTGATCCGCCATTTCGAGGCCAGCGCCGAAGACCGTGCCGCCTATCTCAAGATGCGCCGCGCCGTGGCCGGTGTGACCGAAGAGGCCGAAGACAGCGACGAGGAGGCCGTGGCCGACACCGCGCTCAGCCCCGAACAATATGCGGAGATGTCGGCGGCAGAGGATCTGATCCTGACGATCACCGCCAAGGGATCGGGCAAGCTGTCCTCGTCCCATGACTATCCGGTGCGTGGCCGTGGCGGGCAAGGTGTGGCGGCCATGGACAAGGCGATGCGTGGCGGGGCCTTGGTGGCCTGCTTCCCGGTGGAAATGAGCGACCAGATCATGCTGGCCACCTCAAAGGGGCAGTCGATCCGTTGCCCGGTTGACGGGATCTCTTTCCGCTCGCGCTCTGCCGGTGGGGTGAAAGTGTTCAACACCGCCAAGGGCGAAGAGGTCGTCTCGGTCGCCTGGATCGCAGAGCAAACCGAGGACGAGTCTGCCGATGCCGATGAATGATTGGATCCCGCTCTTCCTGTTCGGGGGGGCGGTCATTCTGGCGATGGCGCTGCTGGCCCGCTATCAGTCGGGCCGGTATCAGGACTATCTGGCGCGTCACACGGCGGAAACCGAGAAGGTGACCAGCAACCAGAACCGGCAGATCGAGCAGCAAGAGGCGCATAACGCCCTGCTGCGCGAGCAGAACGCCCTGCTGGACCGCATCGCGACGGCGCTGGAACGCAAGGCTTGACCAATCGGCTGGCTTTGGTGGCCTTTCTGGCCCGGGATTATGACGAGGCGATCGACTGGTTCCAGACGGCACTGGACTGGCAGCTTCTGGAAGATACCGATCTGGGCGGCGGCAAACGGTGGGTGCGCATGGCACCGGACGCTGACGCCATGACCCAGTTCCTGATCGCGCGTGCGGTGGACGGCCAAGCCGGCGCAATCGGCAACCATGCGGGCGGGCGCGTCGGCTATTTTCTGCATACGGATGATTTCGACGCCAGCCGCGCGCGGATGCTGGCCGCTGGTGTGAGGTTTGAGGAAGAGCCACGACATGAACCTTACGGGACTGTCGCCGTCTTTCAGGATCTCTATGGCAACCGGTGGGATCTGATCGAACCCAAATAGGTGCAATTTCACACAGAACGGGCGCGCATTCGCGCAGTTTGGTGCATTGAGAAACAGGCTCTCTCTGAGGCATGACTTTGGCAGTTGCTGCGCCGCAGCGCAAACCCGTCCCTCAAAGGAGTTCCCGCATGTCCACGCTTCAATCCTACGCCCTTCCCGCTGGCCGCATTCTGATGGCCCTGATCTTTGTCGTCGCCGGCTTCGGCAAATTGGGCGATGTCCAGGGCTTTGCCGGTTACATGGCTTCTGGCGGCATCCCCGCCATCCTGGCCTGGCCTGCCGTTCTGTTCGAGATCCTTGCCGGTCTGGCCCTGCTTGTGGGCTTCATGACCCGGCCCGTCGCCCTGACGCTCGCCGCATTCTCGATCGTCACGGCCTTTCTTTATCACTTCGATTTGGGCAACCAGATGCAGCAGATCATGTTCCTGAAGAACCTTGCCATGGCTGGCGGCTATCTTGTGATCGCAGCCCATGGGGCCGGGGCGCTGTCGCTGGACAATCGCCTTGGTCGGCCCGCAGCGGCCTGACACCCGCCACAAAGGTTAACACCGCCCGCCGCTTGCCCGATTGCAAGCGGCGGTTGCGTTTTTCGGGGCCTGAACACAGTCTGGCCATCTTTCCGCCCCCGCCCTGCCCCGTGAATGCACCGGCTTTTCCGCAAATCCATAATAAATCCGCCAGATTTCGGACCCAGATTGGTCTTACTGGGGCGACACGCCGGGGGGCGACTACCAGTCTGCAAGGCTGCCAAGCAGAGAAGACATTGGTCATGACCAACCCGAGTGCCGAACGCATCACGCTGAATGCCACCGCCCAGAACCTGCTGCGGATCGTCATCGCCTCTTACTTTCTCGCCGTCGGGCTGAACCTGATCCCCGGCACCAATCTGACCATTCTTGCCGCGCAAGTGTTGCCATCCCATGTGGCCGAGCCATTGGCGGCCATGATGGTCTTTGCCCTCGCCTTCCTTGTCATGATCGGCCTCTATATGCGCCCCGCCGCTTTGGTGCTTGGGTTGATGACGCTCTTTGCCAGCTACCTGCAGATGATCGAACTGGGCGTCGCGGACGAATTGGGCACCTTCTGGCGCGATCTCGTGCTGATCGCAGCCCTGATGCTGACCTATGCGGAAAACGCCCCGCGTGATCACCGGATGCGCAGCGCCATTCGCCGCAAGGTGACGCCGCGCCGGGTGGCTCCGGTCGATCATCCGCACCGGCCGCGTCCGGCGGCCGTACCGCCCGCGCCGCAGTCGACCCTGCCCACAATCGCGCCGGTCGCAGCCTTCGTCAGCCGTCGCAAGCTGGCCGCGAATCTTCCCGATCCGGTTGACAACATCTTTACCGACCTCACAGCAACAGGTTAACGCCCTGCTCCAGCGGGTGTGCCCGGGCGCCGCGCTCTCCGAAATGGGGGCGCGGCGTTTTATCATGGCTCACACCATCCCGGTCCGTCCTTCAAGACCGATAAACAATGCCGATGTTTCGCGGCGACTTCACCTGGAATTAAGGCAGACACCTGCCTAAAAGTTCAGGTCTGGTTTCCACTTTGGGAACAATATCGACCCAACCAAGCCATTGCAGCATAGGCTGGGTATAAATCACCCCGAAGGTTCCCCTTCAGCGGCCTTGTCCTGCCCCAATTGGCGAAGAGACTGTCACTATCGAGCAATTAACCTTAACGGGACAGAGACGATGAACAACCTTACCGAATGGCTCCGCCTGAACTTCCGGGTCTGCCTCTCGGCGACTCTCATGATCGAGGCCGCCATCGGCCTGATTCCGCAGCTCAGGGATTGCAACGTCCCGACGGTCGTCGGCGGCATGGAGGGGCTGGAGTACCACTCTGCCGCACTGGCCGCGCTCTTCTTCGTCCTGAGCTTCTGGCTTATCCTGGGTATTCGCACGTCGATGGTCGCCGCCATGTCGATGGCGCTCCTCGTTCTGCCCGCAATCATGACCAACCCCGACGGAGATCCTGCATTGGCCGTCAAGATCACCCTGGTGTCGGTCTTCTCGGTTCCTTTGATCCTGTATGGTGGCGGGCGCTACACGCTTTACGAAGTTCATGAGGCGCTCAATATCAACCGCGGAACGCAGGACAGCGAAACGCAATCCGCTTGACAAATCGCCCAGATCGCACTTTATTTAATACAGGCAATTGATCATCAATTGCCTGTTTTCCATTGTCATTTCCCCTAGTAAAGGGAATGGCCAGCGGACGGCTGGAGTAGCTGAGACAAATGGAAGTTCCTCAAAATGGACAACTGGGACGATCTGAAATTTTTTCTCGCTGTACACAAAAGCGGCACGATGGTTGCGGCGGCCCGCCATCTTGGTGCGAACGTGGCGACTGTATCGCGCCGAATCGAACGCCTTGGCCAGACACTGGGCGCACCGGCTTTCATCAAGACATCAGGTGACTGGAAGCCGAATCCGGACCTGGAAAGCCTGCTTTTCCTGATCGAAGAGTTCGAGGGAAAGCTGAGCGCGGAGCGAAACCAGATCTCGTTGAAATCCGAGGGCGCAAACCCCGTCATGATCCGGGTCGGGGCGCCGCCGATTGTTCTGGGCGGCATCCTGTCTGCGAATGTTGGTGATTTTCTGTCTAAAAACAAAGGCTACACGATTGAACTTCACAATCGCACATCTCGCTCTGGCCTTGGTGATGTCGACGTTATGATCATGGACACCCCACCGGATCGCGGCAGTCTGATCACCCGCCGCGTGGGAAAAATGGAATTCAACACCTACAGAAGGGCGCCCTTTGGTATCGACGACGAGTGGGTCGGGCTGGTCGACAAGCACGATGACTTCGAGCCGATGCGCCGCGCACGAGCCTTGTTTCGGCGTCCCCCGTCACTTCGTGCAGCGAACTTCTTCGATGCATTCCGAATCTCCAAATCGACCGGCCTGCCTGTCTTGCTTCCAACCTTTTTGGCGAAACGGGATTCGGACTTTCAACCTGCTTTTGACGACATCGAGCCAATCAATGTGGATTTTTGGGCGGCATTCCACAGTTCCAGAAAAAAAGACCAGGCCGCAATAGACGCCATGAACTGGATCGTATCTTCTTTCGAACAGTCGCAAACTATCCTTTTGAATATAGAATAGCACCCTTAGTTCTCGCAAAGATGCTTTTGCAAGCTTTCAGCTTTAATAGTTTTGGTCAAAGATTAATAATAAACAAAACAATAACGAGCTTACAGGCAGATCCGGCATGACATTCGGACAGATTCTACATCTATTGTGCAGGATGCTGACTGCATTCCTGCTGACAACAGCCTCGATCGAGGCGCTTGCGGTCATCGACTTGCACTGGACCGTGGGCACGCGCGGGATCCACGGAGTGGAATGGACCGCCATCATTGTGCTGTGTGCTCTAATTCTTTCGACAGCGGTCTGGCTTCTTGTCGGCATCCGCAGCCGGGTGGTGGCAATGCTTGGGGTCGCCCTTCTCTGTGGGCTCACCCTCTGGTTCGATGCCATGGAAATCCAGACGGTGTATGGCGCATGGCTGGCCGTTGCAGCCACCGCAACCGCTGTTCCGCTGGTCTTGCGCGGTGGCGGGCAGTTTGCGCTCTACCGCAGGGGGTGGAAGCGTCTCGCGTGAGCGTCACTGCGTGGCTTGGCAAATCGGCTCCCCTGGCCTACATCCCCGGTCATGACAAAAGCGATCCACATCATCGGCGGCGGCATGGCCGGGTCCGAAGCCGCCTGGCAAGCGATCAATCTTGGCGTTCCCGTGGTCATCCATGAAATGCGTCCGCATGTGGGCACCTTTGCGCACCAGACCGGCAACCTTGCGGAAATGGTCTGTTCCAATTCCTTCCGTTCTGATGATGACGAACAGAATGCCGTCGGCCTGCTGCATTGGGAAATGCGCGCAGCCGGTGGCCTCATCATGGAAATGGCCGACCGCCATCGCCTGCCCGCGGGCGGTGCGCTGGCCGTGGACAGGGAGCCTTTCGCGCAATCCGTCACCGACCGGCTGCGCACCCATCCTCTGGTGACGGTGGTCGAGGACGAGGTGACCGCCCTGCCCAATGACGGCCCTGCGATCATCGCAACCGGCCCGCTGACCTCCGGCGCATTGGCCGAGGCCATCGCGCAGGAAGCCGGACAGGACAGTCTCGCCTTCTTCGACGCCATCGCCCCCATCGTCCATGCCGACAGCATCGACATGTCCAAGGCCTGGATGCAGTCTCGCTATGACAAGGGCGAGACCGAGGAAGAACGCACCGCCTATCTCAACTGCCCGATGGACCGCGACACCTACGAGGCCTTCATCGACGCGCTGCTGGCCGCCGACAAGACCGAGTTCCACGAGGGCGAGACGGCAAAGTATTTCGACGGCTGCCTGCCCATCGAGGTCATGGCCGAACGGGGCCGCGAAACGCTGCGCCATGGGCCGATGAAACCCGTGGGCCTGACCAACCCGCACCAGCCTGACGTCAAGGCCCATGCCGTTGTGCAGCTGCGCCGCGACAACAAGCTCGGCACGCTGTTCAACATCGTGGGTTTCCAGACCAAGATGAAATACGGGGCCCAGACCGAGGTTTTCCGCATGATCCCCGGTCTGGAAAACGCCCGTTTCGCGCGGCTTGGCGGCATCCACCGCAACACTTTCATCAATTCGCCCACCCTGCTGGATCACGAGATGCGCCTGCGCTCGAAACCCCATATCCGCTTTGCCGGTCAGATCACCGGGGTCGAGGGCTATGTGGAATCGGCGGCCATGGGTCTCTTGGCCGGTCGCCTCGCCGCTGCCGAGGTGCTGGGGCACAGCCTGCCGCCCGTTCCTCAGGAAACAGCCATGGGCGCGCTGATCCATCACATCACCGGCGGGGCCGAAGCCAAGACCTTCCAGCCGATGAACGTGAATTTCGGCCTCTTCCCTCCGGTTGATCTGAAAGGCGGACGCAAGAACCGCAAAGCGCGCTACAAGGGCTATACCGACCGGGCCAAGACGGCATGGCAAGACTGGCTGTCATCGGGTGAAGAACACCCGGTAACAAATTGAGATAAAGTGACCTTCCGCACGAGATTCGCCCCTTCTCCAACCGGCCCCCTGCATCTGGGCCATGCCTATTCGGCGATTCTGGCCCATGACATGGCGCGCGCGGCAGGCGGTGACTTTCTGCTTCGGATCGAAGATATCGACCGCACCCGCGCGCGGCCGGAATGGGAGGAGCTGATCTACGAAGATCTTCGCTGGCTCGGCCTCGGCTGGGATGGGCCGGTGATGCGTCAATCCCAGAGGCTGGACAGCTATTGCGAAACGCTCGACGCGCTGTGGGCGCGCGACCTGCTCTATCCCTGCACCTGCAACCGCCGCGATATCGCCGAGGCCGCCTCCGCCCCGCAGGAAGGCGCGCCGATGCTGGGGCCCGATGGTATCGTCTATCCCGGCACGTGCCGCCGCAAGCCACGCCCGCCCGGCCAAACGGCCCCGCGCCCATCTGGCGCGTTGCGGCTCGACATGGGGCAAGCTGCGTTGGCCAAGGGCGTCTACACGCCCCGGATCGGCACCAAGGGAATCGCCAGCTTCGAGGAAACTGGCACCGGAGAGCACATCCGGCACGGGCGTATCGAGTTCACCCCCGATGAGGTCAGTCACGAGATTGGCGATGTGGTGATCGCGCGCCGGGATATGGGCACCTCCTATCACCTAGCCGTGGTTCTGGACGATGCCGCGCAGGGCATCACCGACGTGGTGCGCGGTGCGGACCTGTTCGAGGCCACCCGCATCCATGTCATCCTGCAACGCCTGCTTGGCTTGCCGACACCACGCTACCACCACCATCGCCTGATCCGGGACCAGAACGGCAAACGCCTTGCGAAACGTGACGACGCCCGCGCCATCCGCAAATACCGTGAAGAGGGCCACAGCCCCGAGGACATCCGTCGCATGGTCGGCCTCCCCCAAGCTTAACGAGATCCTTACGCACCCCCGTTAACCTTAACGCGCCCACCTGCCCCTTCTTCTTGGCCAAAATACTCCCGCCGGAGGCGTCCGACAGAAGCCGCAGGGCACTGGCCTCAGACCAGGGGCGCCATGATCTCCACCTCGTCCCCCTCCTGCACCGCCGTATAGAAACAGCTCCGCCGATTGGTGTGGCAGGCAGGCCCGGTCTGACGCACCACAGCCAGCAGACAATCCCGGTCGCAATCGATGCGCAGCTCCACCAGCTCCTGCACATGGCCGGAGCTTTCGCCCTTCACCCAGAAGCTTTGACGCGACCGCGACCAATAGGTGACCCGGCCCGTCTGCAAAGTGCGCGCCACGGATTCGGCATTCATCCAGGCCATCATCAGGACCTCGCCCGTGCCCTCCTCCTGCGCGATGCAGGGGATCAGCCCGTCGGCGGTATAGGTCAGCGTTTTGGGATCGAAGCTCATGACTGGCCCCCTTTGCAATCCATGGATTGATCGCTACCTATAGGGCAGCAGCGCGGGGGGAAAGCCCATGAGCACCGAAAGCGACCTGATCAAACTCTATTCGCAGCGCATTCTGGCGCTGGCGGCGGATATTCCGTTGACCGAGCGGCTGGAGGCCCCTCAGGCAACCGTGCGAAAACGCGCACCGCTCTGCGGCTCGACCGTAACCGTGGATCTCGATATCGAAAACGGTCGCATTGCCCGCTTCGGGCAGGATGTGAAGGCCTGCGCGCTCGGTCAGGCCTCTGCCGCGCTGATGGCGGCAAATATCATCGGGCGCACCCGCGCCGAGGTGGAACAGGGCCGTGACCAATTGCGCGCCATGCTGAAGGACGGTGCCCCTCCGCCCGAGGCACCGTTTTCCGGTTACGAAGTGCTGGAGCCCGCCCGCGAGTACAAGAACCGCCATGCCTCGATCATGCTGGCCTTCGAGGCCACCGCCCAAGCCATGGCAGACGCGGAAGCTGCCGCCTGCGCCTGAACTCCACCTCTGAACAAAAAAAAACCGCCGCACTCCGGGGCACGGAGGCGGCGGCAGGTATGCGTGTCGGGGGATCCGTCAGGCCGGGTTTTGGACAGGCAGTTCCAAAGACCCTGAGGCAGAGGCAGCGCGGGGGTTTGGGGACAGACCCGCAGCTATTGAAAAGCCATCCGGAGATACGACCGCAGGCAGAGGCAAAAGTCAGAGCGCGCCGGGCAGATGCAGGGCACCCAAGGTCATCACGCCGATCGCGAGAACACCGGCAAAATCATAGAGCAGCGAGTCGCGGGAGGTTTCGAGAATCTGGCGGATCTGGGTGATCATGGTTTCCAATTCCTGAACAACTTGGTGCGTGTTAACGCTTTGTTCTCATATTCATCGCCGCAATGCAAGAACTTTGTGAGAACATTTGAGAACAAAGCCGGTCCAATGGTTAACGATGGTTAATAGGTTATTAACCTTTCTTACCCAACCGAGATCAGCCCGATGGCCTTTTCCTGCTCCATCAACCACAGCAGAACCCGCGCCGATTGCCCCCTTGGGCTGATCATTTCCGGGTCCCGATCCAGCAGCGCCCGCGCATCCGATTGCGCGATGCTCATCAACGCCGTCTGCCCCTCCAGATCCGCCACCCGGAACTTCGGCAGCCCCGATTGCGCGGTACCGATCAGATCGCCCGCGCCACGAATGGCCAGATCCTCCTCGGCGATGCGGAACCCGTCCTCGGTTTCCCGCAGCACCTGCAAGCGCCGCGTGGCCGTTTCCCCAAGCGGCGCACGGTAGAGCAGCAGACAGGTCGAGGCGCCCTCGCCCCTTCCCACGCGACCGCGCAGCTGATGGAGCTGTGCCAGCCCGAAATTCTCCGCCTGTTCGATCACCATGATCGTCGCATTGGGCACGTTCACGCCCACTTCGATCACCGTGGTGGCCACCAGAACGCGGGCCCGCCCCTCCACGAAATCGGCCATGGCGGCGTCTTTCTCGGCGGGCGGCAATTGGCCATGCACCAACCCCACCACACCCTCACCCAAAGCCGCGCGCAGGTGTTTGAACCGCTCCTCTGCGGCGGTCATTTCCACCGCTTCGCTTTCGCCGACCAGCGGGCAGACCCAATAAGCCTGCCGCCCCTCGGCCACCGCCTGACGCAGATGATCCACGACCTCATCCATCCGCGCGGTGCTGACCAGCGCGGTGCGCACCGGCTTTCGCCCCGGCGGCTTTTCATCCAGCACCGAGATATCCATGTCGCCATAGGTGGCGAGGCTGAGCGTGCGCGGAATGGGGGTCGCCGTCATCACCAGCACATCGGCCTGCGCGCCCTTCTGGCCCAGCTTCACCCGCTGACGCACGCCGAACCGGTGCTGTTCGTCGACAATCGCAAGCCGCAGGTCCGCGAACTCCACATCGTCCTGAAACACCGCATGGGTGCCGACCAGAATGCCGATCTCTCCCGATTTCAGCGCCTCCAGCTTCGCGCGCCGGTCCGCCCCCTTGTCGCGCCCCGTCAGGCTTTCCAGACGCACCCCCGCCGCCTCGGCCAGCGGTTTCAGCCCGTCGAAATGCTGCGCGGCAAGGATCGAGGTCGGTGCCATCATCACCCCCTGCCCGCCTGCTTCCACGGCGACCAACAAGGCCATCAGCGCCACCAGAGTCTTGCCCGCGCCCACATCGCCCTGCAGCAGACGGTTCATCTTGACCGGCTGGCCCATATCAGCGGCAATCTCGGCAATCGCCCGGTCCTGTGCGCCCGTGGGACGATAGGGAAGCGAATTCAACACCTTGGCCCGCAGCGCCCCGTCCCCTTCGCTGACCCGCCCCTTGGCCCGCTTCAGCTTCAATCGCGCCAGCCCGAGCGTCAGCTGATGGGCCAGCAACTCATCATAGGCCAGCCTCTCCCGCGCCGGGTGGCTGCGCGACAGGGTTTCGGGGCCATCGGGGCAATGCAGCTGTTCCAGCGCATCAGGCCACGCAGGCCATTTGCGAGATTTCAACAGTTCAAGGTCGATCCATTCCCCGAAATAGGGCGCGCGCGGCAAGGCCGAGGCGATGGCCTTGGCGACCCCTTTCTGGGTGACGCCAGCGGTCAGGGGATAGACCGGTTCATAGGTCGGAATCTCATCCGCATCGGCAATGGGCAGGATGTGGTCGGGATGAACCATCTGCGCCTGCCCGTCGAATAGCTCCACCTTGCCCGACACCAGACGGCGGCTGCCCGTCGGCAGAACCCGTTGCAGATAGTCGCCATGGGCGTGGAAGAACACAAGTTCGAAACTGGTCGCTGCATCGGTCACCTGCACCCTATAGGGCCGCCCGCGCGAAGCCGGTTTGCGGTGCGGGCCAATCTCGACCTCGACCGTCACGACCCCCGGCAGCACCGCGTCGCGGATACTGTCCCGCCGGGTCCGGTCGACGCCACCAACCGGCAGGGTCAGCAGCAGATCCTTGGGGGTTTCAACGCCCAAACCTTTGTAATGCTTTGCCGTTTTCGGGCCGATCCCGTCCAGCCCCTCCAGCTCTGCGAAAAGCGGGAAGAGGATTTCCGGGCGTCCCTTGGGCATCTCAACCATCGGATCGCGCCGCCGCAGGGGCGTCGTTAATCAACGCGAGCCACGCGTCCTCATCAATGGTTTCAACGCCCAGATCGGCAGCCTTTTTCGCCTTCGATCCGGCCCCCGGCCCCGCGATTAGTAAATCGGTCTTGGCGGAAACGGACCCCGAGACCTTGGCCCCCAAAGCCTCCGCCCGCGCCTTGGCCTCGGCGCGGGTCATCTTTTCCAGCGTGCCGGTGAAAACCACGGTCTTGCCCGCGACGGGGCTGTCTGACGTCGCGGACGCGGCCTCTGCCTGAACGTCCAGCGCGGCGACCAGCCGGTCAATGGAGGCCCTTTCTCGGGGCTGCCCGAAGGCCGTCACGAGCGCCTGCGCCACTGTTGCGCCGATCCCGTCGATGCCGGTGATTTCATCCCATGCGGCACGCGCCTCTGCAGGCACCTCTGTCCAGGCCGCTTCACGCGTGGCGCTGATCTGGGCGCGGCGGCCCTCATCGGCGGCACGCGCGCGTTCGGTTGCAATGGCCTCATCCGCCGTGCGGGCCGCGTCGGCGGCGGGCTGTGCACGATCCACCGTTATCGCCAGCGCATCCCAGGTGCCGAAATGGCGCGCCAGATCGGCCGCCGCCACCTCGCCCACATGCCGGATACCGAGCGAAAACAATAGCCGTTTCAGGGGGATGCGGCGCTTGTCCTCGATCGCGGCAAAGAGGTTTTCCGCCGATTTCTCGCCCCAGCCCTCGCGGTTCTTGAGCTGTTGCAACCCACTGCCATAGCGCGCCTGAAGCTCGAAAATATCAGCGGGTTCCGCGATCCAGCCATCCTTGTGGAACTGCTCCACCTGCTTGGCGCCAAGCCCTTCGATGTCAAACGCAGCGCGGCTGACGAAATGCTTGAGCTTTTCGACCGCCTGCGCGGGGCAGATCAGCCCGCCAGTGCAGCGGCGCACCGCATCGCCTTCCTCGCGCACCGCATCGGACCCGCATTCGGGGCAAGTGGTCGGGAAGGCATAGGGTGCGGCGTCCTCGGACCGTTTCGACAGATCCACATCCGCCACCTTCGGGATCACGTCCCCGGCGCGATAAACCTGCACCCAATCACCGATGCGAATGTCCTTGCCCCCGCGGATCTGGTTGCCTGAGGAATCGCGCCCGGCGATGTAGTCCTCATTGTGCAGCGTCGCGTTCGACACGACGACGCCCCCAACCGTCACCGGGGAAAGCCGCGCGACAGGGCTGAGCGCGCCGGTGCGGCCCACCTGGATGTCGATGGCCTCCAGCCGGGTCCAGGCCAGTTCGGCGGCGAATTTATGGGCGATGGCCCATCTTGGCGTGGTCGAGCGCATACCGAGCCGGGCCTGAAGCGCCAGGTCGTTAAGCTTGTAGACCACCCCGTCAATGTCATAGCCGAGCGTCGCGCGGGCCTGTTCGATTTCGCGGTAATGGGCGAGCATCGCCTCGGTCGTGTCGCAGAGCTTCGTGCGCGCGTTGGTCTGGAAGCCGAGCGCGTTCAGCCGATCAATCGCACCCATCTGGGTGTCAGACAGCGGCTCCGACAGCTCACCCCAGGCATAGGCGAAGAATTTCAGCGGGCGGTCACGGGTGATCGACGAATCCAGCTGCCGCAGCGACCCGGCGGCAGCATTGCGCGGGTTGGCGAAGGTCTTGCCGCCCCGCTCCGCCTGCCGTGCATTCAGCGCCTCGAAATCGGCGTGGGACATGTAGACCTCGCCGCGCACTTCCAGCACCTCCGGCGCACCGGTGAGTGTCTGCGGGATGTCAGCAATGGTCCGGGCATTGGCGGTGACGTTTTCGCCCACCTCGCCATCGCCACGGGTGGCGGCCTGCACCAGGCGCCCGTTTTCATAGCGCAGCGACAACGACAGCCCGTCAATCTTGGGCTCAGCGGTGAAGGCCAGCGGGGCATCGGCAGCAAGGCCCAGGAAATTGCGGATGTATCTGGCAAATTCCGCAACGTCCCCATCTTCGAACGCATTGCCGAGCGACAGCATCCGCACCGCATGGGCCACCTTGGAAAAGCCCTCCGCCGGGGCGGCGCCCACCTGATCGGTCGGGCTGTCAGCGCGTTTCAGGGCGGGAAAGCGGGCTTCAAGCGCCGCATTCTCGCGCTTCAGCGCGTCATACTCCGCATCCGAGATTTCTGGCGCGTCCTGCCGGTGATAGGCCTCGTTGGCACGCGCAATGGCTTCGGCAAGTTCCTTCAGCCGCGCCGGGGCCTCCGCCTCGGTCACGTCCCTCGCCCGGTCTTCCGGCGTCTCGGATTGCGTTGCCATCTCTGCCCCTCGAAACTGTCACGGCCTCCTGAAGTGATAGGAGGCCGCAACCGGGAGGTCCAGTCAGGAGAAGAGATCAGGCCGAGGCGGCAAAGCCCTGAGGCTGCGCCTCTTCCATCGGGTCGCGCAGAACATAGCCCCGGCCCCAGATCGTTTCGATATGGTTGTCGCCGCCTGTGGCCTGAGACAGCTTTTTCCGCAACTTGCAGATAAAGACGTCGATAATCTTCAATTCCGGCTCATCCATGCCGCCATAAAGATGGTTGAGGAACATCTCTTTCGTCAGCGTGGTTCCCTTGCGCAGGCTAAGCAGTTCCAGCATCTGGTATTCCTTGCCGGTCAGATGCACCGCGCGGCCATCCACATCGACGGTCTTGGCGTCGAGATTGACGTTGATCCGCCCCGTCCGAATCACGGACTGGGCATGCCCCTTGGACCGGCGGATGATGGCGTGGATGCGCGCCACCAGTTCGTCGCGGTGGAAGGGTTTGGTCAGGTAATCATCGGCCCCGAAGCCGAAGCCCTTTATCTTGCTTTCGGTATCGTCGGACCCTGACAGGATCAGAATGGGTGTATCGACACGGGCCAGGCGCAACTGGCGCAGTACCTCGTGTCCATTCATGTCAGGAAGGTTCAGATCGAGAAGAATGAGATCGTAATCGTAGAGCTTTGCAAGATCGACGCCCTCTTCCCCCAGATCGGTCGAATAGACATTGAGATTGGCATGACTGAGCATCATCTCTATGCTTTTCGAGGTGGTGGGATCATCTTCTACAAGCAAGACACGCATCACGAACTCTCCGAATCTTTCGAACTGGTTACGACCATTGGCACACTTCGTTAATTTCAAGTTATCTTTTTAGATAGTCTTCCGAAAAAATTCATTAATGCAATCCCAAAATTGCATTAAGCGCGAAATCTCTGCAGGGCTGTTGCCTTTAATGCCTGCGTCCCATGTTCGGAAACGGCGCGCGTCCAGCTGTCCAATTCTTCTTCGGACAAGGCGTAAATGCGGCAGGCTTCCTCCCGGTCCAGAAGGCCATATGACACAGCGTTCGCCACCGCCGCTTTCCGGCTGGCAACCCATCGTCTGGTCGAGGCACTGGGCAGATCGGCGCGGGTCATCACGCTGCCATCGGGAAGGGTAACGGATTGGACCCCTTTGACACGTCTGATATACATGGCGCTCCTCTCACCGCTCGGGTTTGGGGCCACCCTGTCGCAATAAGTTTAACAGCCGGTAAGCACGTCCCTTGAGGATAGGTGGCATTTTCCTATATTGCGCCTCAAACCCCCGGAGACGCCCATGCCCCTCGACCCACATCCCGTGAACTCTCTTGGCTTTGCCAAACCGCCCTCCGAGACCCGGGTCGTGGTGGCGATGTCGGGTGGTGTCGACAGCTCTGTTGTGGCCGCAGAGCTTGCAGAACAAGGCTATGACGTCATCGGCGTGACCTTGCAGCTTTATGACCACGGGGCCGCTTTGGCCAAGAAAGGCGCCTGCTGCGCGGGCCGCGATATCCACGATGCGCGCCGTGTGGCGGAAGAAATGGGATTCCCCCACTACGTGCTGGACTACGAAAACATCTTCAAGGACGCGGTGATCGACGAGTTCGCCGAAAGCTACCTGGCCGGTGCCACGCCGGTGCCCTGCATCCGCTGCAACGAGCGGGTGAAGTTCAAGGATCTGCTGGAAACGGCCAGAGAGCTCGACGCGGATTGCATGGCAACCGGCCACTACATTCAGCGAATGAACGGCACCAACGGGGCCGAATTGCATTGCGCCGCCGATCCGTCCCGCGACCAAAGCTATTTCCTGTTCTCGACCACAAAGGAACAGTTGGAATTCCTGCGCTTTCCCCTGGGCCATTTGCCCTCTAAGGACGAAACGCGGAAACTGGCGGCGCGATACGGACTGCCGGTGGCTGATAAACCCGACAGTCAGGATATCTGTTTTGTACCGGATGGAAACTACGCCTCGGTGATCGAGAAACTGCGCCCCGGTGCGGCCGATCCCGGCGATATCGTCGATATGAATGGCGCGGTTCTGGGACAGCATCGTGGCGTCATCCATTACACGATTGGCCAGCGCCGCGGATTGGGAATTGGCGGGCTGGATACGCCGCTTTACGTGGTCAAGCTGGACCCGGAGTCGCGGCAGGTCGTGGTGGGTCCGAAAGAGGCTTTGTCCAAGCGGATTGTCCCGGTGCGCGAGATCAACTGGCTGGGAGACGAGCCCTTCACCTCGCGGCCTGAATGGCACCTGTCGGTCAAGATCCGCTCTACCCGCCCCCCGCGTGAGGCGGTGATCCGCCCGATCTCGGACACCGAGGCGGAGGTGGAACTGATCGTGGCCGAGGAGGGCGTCAGCCCCGGACAGGCCTGCGTGTTCTACGACCCAGAAGGAAGCCGCATCTTCGGCGGCGGCTGGATCTGGCGCGGCAACTAGGCCCCCCCGCCCAACAGAAAGCCGCGCAGCAGGATCAACTGGTGCGTGGCCAGTTGCCTGACCTCTGCGCGATCCACCACCCGGATCATGTCCGCAGGCCCGTCCTGCCCTTCGATCACGTAGCCCCCCGGCCCGAAGACCCGCACGGAATTGGGGCGTTCGGCCGGATCCGGACGACTGAGGACCGTTGCGAACCTGCCCGACAGCAGCTCTTCGACGGTATCGCGTTCAAGCGGCGCGACCCGGCGGCCGTCATCCCATGTTACCTGACACACCAGCCGCGCCACGGCGGCCTCTGGCCAGGCGCTGGCATCGTCATGCAGGATCGCCGCCTGCCGCATCAGCGGAAAGACACGAGGGTCAGAGCTTGGCAGTTCCTGCAATCGCTCCAGCGTGATCCGCCCGTAGCGGGCGCAGGTCACAAATCCGCCATGGGCGTTTGTGCCCTCGATGTGCAGACCGAAGCGGCCTTCGAGCGACCAGTAATACAAGTCCCCCACAGTCGGTCCGGGCTGCGCGGGCTCTGGCATCGGAATGAACAGCGGCAAGGCCCCTTCCAGTTGCCGTTCGACCGCATCGCGCTGTTGAAAGGGGGCTTGCGCGATATCCAGCAAAGCGCCCAGATCCGGCGGCGGGGGATCGGCCCTTAGCGGGCCGGTCAGGAGGGCGAGCATCAGAAGGGGCGCGATCAGGCGTAGCATATCGGCGATTGTGGCGCAGCCAGCCGCGCCCGTACAGCAAGAAGACCGGCGAAGGCTACGTGACGGAATCGACTTGGCAAATCATTGAATTGCACGCCAGACTAAGCCAATTGCGGCGCGCGCCCTTTGCAGTCCCTGCCCCCATTTCCGAGGATCCATGCCCGGCTTTTCTGACGGTTCCGTTTTCTTCGGCCTCTTCGGGGGGCTTTTTGCTGTCATCGTGGCGCATGGGCGCGGCGGCATCTCGTTTCGGCGGGTGCTGCTTGTCGCGCTTGCCTCGGCCTATGTGCTGCCCCACCTCCTTGCATGGGTCCAACCCTCTTGGCGGGCATCGCCCTGGCTGCCCGAGATCACCGGGGGAATGGCGTTTCTGGGCGCGTGGTTTGCGCTGGCGGCGCTGACCCTGTTCGAGCGAAAGGGCCAGCCCCGCAGAGTACCGATCTGGGCCGGACTGCTGTTCGCCGCCTGCATGGCCTTCGCGGTGCCCGTCCTGCTGGACAGTCTTACCGGCGCGTATCAGCGCCCCTCGCTCAGGGCCGATGTGAATGGCTGCGTACGATATTCCCCGGGGGCCGAGGACAATCTGGATGCAACCAATCTCTGCGATCACGAGATTGTCGTGGGCCTGTGCCTGCCCGGCGAAGAAAACCCCAGCCCCTGCGCGCAATCCATCGTTCTGGCCCCCGGCGACTCCGCCTCTCTCGATCGCGCAGCTACGCAGCTGTCGTCGGTGCCCGGACATCCGAACGGCTACACGCTGGTGGCCTGCCGCCCGCCACACCGCCCATCACGCATGACCCGCACCACCGGGCGCGGCTATGACGGTGTCTGCCTGCCGGGGGACTGACGCGACAGGATGTTCTGGCGCGATGTTCAGGCGCCCAGAATCGCGCGGACATATTCCTGCGTCTCGGCATAGGGCGGCACGCCATCATGGGCCTCGACCGCCTCTGGCCCCGCATTGTAGGCCGCCAGAGCCAGACGCCAATTGCCGAAGCGGCGATATTGCTGCGCCAGGTAGCGTGCGCCGCCGTCAAGATTTTCATTGGCGTTATGCGGGTCCACCCCAAGCAGCGCTGCCGTATCCGGCATCAATTGCGCCAGACCGATGGCTCCCGCATGGCTCAGCGCATCCAGATCCCACCCGCTTTCCTGCTGCACGAGCCGCAGGAACAGATCCTCGGGGATGCCATGACGGCGCGCGGCAGAGCGGGCGACCTCCAGCCAGGGGCCATTGTAGCTGCCGTTGTAGTAGGGGATGGACTCCTCGGCCTCGCTGTCGGGGCGCAGCCGGTCTGAAAACTCGTATTGGGTGGCCGCGCGGCTGTCGAGCAGGTCAAGCTGTTCGCTGAACCGGCTCAGGCGGTCGGAACTCAGGCCTTGCGCCAGCGCCCCTCCGGCGGTCCCGCAGATCATGGCAAAAATATAAAGACAGGCTTTCGCAGGCACCATGCGCCCTCGCTTCTTTTGCAGCTCGCCGCAATATACGGAAAAGACGCGGCATTTCCAGCTTGCCCCTGCCCGCTTGGCAATCCCCCGCGCATTTGGGTTTTCTTAAGCATGTTGCGGTGATCTAAGCTGCGTCACAACGTGAGATTCGAAAACTACGGGGAGAGATCATGGCTGGGTCCGTCAACAAGGTCATTCTGATAGGCAATCTGGGACGCGATCCCGAGGTTCGGTCGTTCCAGAATGGCGGCAAGGTCTGCAACCTGCGCATCGCCACCAGTGAAACCTGGAAGGACCGAAACACCGGCGAACGGCGCGAGCGGACCGAATGGCACTCCGTCGCCATCTTTTCCGAGCCCCTCGCGCGGATTGCCGAGCAATATCTGCGCAAGGGCTCCAAGGTCTATATCGAGGGGCAGCTTGAAACCCGCAAATGGCAGGATCAGTCCGGTCAGGACCGCTATTCGACCGAGGTCGTACTGCGCCCGTATCGCGGGGAACTGACCCTGCTGGACAGCCGCAGCGATAGCGGCGGCGGTGGCGGCTATGGCGGCGGCGGACAGGGTGGCGGCTATGGCGGTGGCGGCGGCTATCCCGATGACCGTGACGGCGGCTATGGCGGCGGTGGCGGCAGCCAGAGCGGCGGCGGACGCTCGAACGACATGGATGACGAGATCCCGTTCTAAGCCACAAGACAGACGACGAGGCGCGCCATGCATGTGCTGAACCCCAGATTCGCGGCCACTTTCCCACCCCCGGTGATGGAGGCGCGGCGCTGGCTCGATGGTGTCACCTTTCCCGCCGACCGGCCGCTGATCAACCTCAGCCAGGCCGCGCCCGTCGATCCCCCGCCCGAAGGGCTGCGTCAGGCCATGGCCGAAGCGCTGCTGACCCAGGCCGACAGCCACCTTTACGGCCCGGTTCTGGGGCGCGAGGAACTGCGCGCCGAACTGGCCGCGCAGTGGTCCGACGGCTATGGCGGCACGGTTGGGCCAGATCAGGTGGCAATCACCTCGGGCTGCAATCAGGCGTTTTGCGCGGTCATGGCGACGCTGGCGGGCGAAGGCGACGGGGTGATCTTGCCGACACCCTATTATTTCAACCACAAGATGTGGCTGGATATGACAGGCGTCGAGGCGCAGCTTTTGGCGACCGGCGAAAGCCTGATCCCCGACCCGGATGCCGCAGAGGCGCTCATCACCGAGCGTACCCGCGCCATCGTTCTGATCTCGCCCAACAATCCCGGCGGCGTGGAATATCCCGCGCCGGTCATGGCCGCCTTCCGCGACCTCTGCCGCCGTCGCAAGATCGCGCTGATCGTGGATGAGACCTACCGCGATTTCCATTCGGTCGAGGGCGCGCCGCATGATCTGTTCACCGATCCCGGCTGGGACGACACGCTGATCCAGCTTTATTCCTTCTCCAAATCCTACCGCCTGACCGGCCACCGCGTGGGCGCCATCGTGGCCAGCCCTGAGCGGCTCTTTGAGGTGGAGAAGTTCCTCGACACCGTCGCCATCTGCCCCAGCCAGGTCGGCCAGATTGGCGCGCTTTGGGGGATGCGCAACCTTGGCGACTGGCTGGCAGGCGAGCGGCTGGAGATCCTGAACCGCCGCGCCGCCATGGAAACCGCCTTTCAGCGGCTGTCGGGATGGGAGCTGCTCGGCTGCGGGGCCTATTTCGCCTATGTGCACCATCCGTTCGACATGCGCTCGGATGAGGTCGCCAAGGCGATGGTGTCGAAGGCGGGCCTTCTGACCCTGCCCGGCACCATGTTCGGCCCGCTCAGGCACGAAGGCGGATCGGGACAGGCCGAAACCACCCTGCGCATCGCCTTCGCCAACGCAGATGCCGCCGGATTGGCAGAAGTTGGGCACAGACTTTCCCAGCTTTCCCTCTAGGCCCCTTGCCCCCCTTGCCGCGACCCCCTAAACCTGCGCTTCAGAGCCAGATCAAGGGAGATATCCGGCATGGCACGACGCGCAGGCAAACGGAAGCTGTCAGACTATTTCGTCTGGGCCATTCTCGCCCTTCTGATATTTGGGCTTGCAGGCTTCGGCATCGGCAATTTCGGCAATTCCGCCGTTCAGGTCGGCTCGGTCGGCAACGCCTCGATTTCGGCCAATGCCTATGCCCGCGCCATCCAGGCGGAACTGCGTGCGCAGGCGGCGGAAGGCGGCCCCTACCAGACGCTGACCGATCTGCGCAACGCCGGGCTCGACCGTGCCATTCTGGAGGGCCTCGTCGCCCGCGCCGCGCTGACCCATGAAGCCGGCGAGATGTCGCTTTCCGTCGGCGACGGAGAAGTGGCGCGCCAGATCACCACGACCTCCACCTTTCAGGGCATCGACGGCAATTTCGACCGCTCCGGATATGAACTGGCGCTGACCCAAGCGGGCTATGACGTAGAAGAATTCGAGGAAACCATCCGCGAGGATGTGTCCCGTTCGATTTTGCAAGCCGCCGTCATCAGCGGGCTTCCAACACCGGACAGCTTCACCGAGATCATGGTCGCCTATCAGACCGAAACCCGCAGCTTTACCCTCGCCCGCGTCACCGAAACCGACCTGACCGCCGGTCTGGCCGCCGCGACGCCCGAGGAATTGCAGGAGTATTACGACGAAAACGGCCAGCGCTTCGAACGGCCCGAAAGCCGGACGATTTCCTACGCCTGGATCACCCCCGATATGATCATGGATGAGGTCGAGGTCGATCCCGCAGCGATCCGCGCACTTTATGACGAACGCATCGCGGAATATGTGCAGCCCGAACGCCGCCTGCTGGAACGGCTGGTCTTCCCCAGCCAGGAAGAGGCCGATGCCGCCCGCGCCGCGCTCGATGCCGGGGAAACGGACTATGACACGCTGGTCGAGGACCGCGGCCTGACGCTCGATGACGTGGACCTTGGCGAAACCGCGCCGGGCGACCTGTCTGCCGCCGCCGCCGAGGTGATCTTCGCCGATACCGAAAGCGAAATCATCGGCCCGCTCGAAAGCCGTTTCGGCCCGGCGCTCTTCCGCATCAACGCGGTGCTGGACGCGACCGAAGTGCCCTATGAGGACGCCGCCGAGCATCTGCGCGCCGAACTGGCCGAAGATGCCGCCCGCCGCGCCATCGACGACATGCTGGAGGATCTTGACGACCTGCTGGCCGGGGGTGCGACGCTGGAGGAGCTGGCCGAGGAAACCGACATGCAGTTCGGCACCATCGACTGGTTCGACGGCATGGATGGGGGCATCGCCGCTTATGAGAGCTTCGCTGAAGCCGCCGCCGCCGCGCAGGACGGCGATTTCCCCGAGCTTCTGGGGCTGTCTGACGGGGGCCAGTTCGCCCTGCGCCTTGACGCGGTCGTTCCACCGTCCATCCCGCCGCTGGAAGAGATCGAAGCCGAGGTCGCCGCCGCCTGGCGCGCGACGCAGTTGCGCATCCGGCTGGAGGAGCGCGCCAATGCGATCCTGGCCAACCTCGCACTGACCGGCAGCCTTGAGGATCAGGGGCTTGCCCTGACCAATGAGGACCAGATCCGCCGTCAGGATTTCATCCCCGACGCGCCGCCCACCCTTGTACCGCAGGTGTTTCAGCTGGATGCGCCCGGTGACATGGTGGTGATCCCCGGCGCCCGCGCGGCCTATATCGCCCGGCTCGACAGCATCAATCAGGGCACCCGTGGCACGCCGGAAGTGGCGGCGTTGCAGGGTCTGTTCGG
The DNA here is from genome assembly GCF_001879695.1 of Nioella sediminis. Lineage (GTDB taxonomy): Bacteria > Pseudomonadota > Alphaproteobacteria > Rhodobacterales > Rhodobacteraceae > Nioella > Nioella sediminis. The sequence continues at coordinate 442 of NZ_MNBL01000075.1, read as the reverse complement.
GGCGCAGATCGCCAATTCCATCGCGGCGGATGTGTTCGAAGCTTTCGGTCAGGCGCTGGAAACCGAGATCGGCATCTCTCTCGATTCCGCCGTCATCAACGCGGTCAACGCACAGTTTCCCTGAGGCACCATGGCACTGACCCCGTCCTTCGAGGCATTCGACCAAGGCTGGTCGCAGGGTAAGAACCAGCTGGTCTATACCCGCCTCGCCGCCGATCTGGACACGCCCGTGTCGGTGATGATGAAGCTTGCCGATGCTGGCCGCGACAGTTTCATCCTCGAATCCGTGACCGGGGGCGAGGTGCGCGGGCGCTACTCGATCATCGGCATGAAGCCCGACCTGATCTGGGAATGCCGGGGCGAAGATAGTCGCCTGAACCGGTCAGCCCGCTATGACCGGGATGCGTTTGATCCGTGCAGCGAACCGCCGCTCAAGGCGATC
>NZ_MNBL01000074.1 GCF_001879695.1 Nioella sediminis | reverse complement strand
GCCCGCCGCAGCGGCGGGGCTGTTCGGCTATCTCGGCTATGACATGATCCGGCTGGTGGAGCATCTGCCGAATGTGAACCCCGACCCTCTGGGCCTGCCCGACGCGGTGCTGATCCGGCCTTCGGTCATCGCGGTTCTCGATGGGGTCAAGGGCGAGGTGACCGTTGTCTCCCCCGCCTGGGTCGGGGGCGGTTTGTCGGCCCGCGCGGCCTATGCACAGGCCGCCGAGCGGGTGATGGACGCGGTGCGCGATCTGGAACGTGCCCCCACCACAGCCGCCCGTGAGATGGGCGAGGCCCATGCGGTGGCGGACCCCGTGTCGAATTTTGCGAAAGCAGACTATTTCGCCGCCGTTGAAAAGGCCAAGGATTACATCCGCGCGGGCGATATCTTTCAGGTCGTGCCCTCGCAGCGCTGGACGCAGGACTTCCCGGAACCGCCCTTCGCGCTCTATCGCGCACTGCGCCGGACCAACCCCTCGCCTTTCATGTTCTTCTTCAATTTTGGCGGCTTTCAGGTGATCGGTGCCAGCCCCGAGATCCTCGTGCGGGTCTTCGGCGGCGAGGTCACGATCCGCCCCATCGCGGGCACCCGTCCCCGTGGCGCTACACCCGAGGAAGACAAGGCGCTGGAACTTGACCTGCTGGCCGACCAGAAGGAACTGGCCGAACACCTGATGCTGCTGGATCTGGGCCGCAACGATACCGGCAAGGTCTCCAAGATCGGCACCGTGCGCCCAACCGAGGAATTCGTGATCGAACGCTATTCCCACGTTATGCATATCGTCTCGAACGTGGTGGGCGAGCTCAGCGACGACCACGACGCGCTGTCGGCGCTGCTGGCGGGCCTGCCTGCCGGGACCGTGTCCGGCGCGCCCAAGGTCCGCGCGATGGAGATCATCGACGAGCTGGAGCCGGAAAAGCGCGGTGTCTATGGTGGCGGTGTCGGCTATTTCAGCGCCGGTGGCGACATGGATATGTGTATCGCGCTACGCACGGCGGTTCTGAAGGACGAAAAGCTCTATATCCAGGCGGGCGGCGGCGTGGTCTATGACAGCGACCCCGAGGCCGAGTTCCAGGAAACCGTAAACAAGTCCCGCGCGCTGCGCAAAGCGGCCGAGGAAGCGAGCCTGTTCTCCGGGCGCCGCAACAGCTGAGCCGCTACCCCAATTCTTCCGCCAGCATGTCGAACACCACGCGAATGCGGCGGCTGTTGCGCAACTCCCGGTGTGTCACCAGCCAGTTCGGGAAGGTGATCGGGGCAAGCCCCTCGATCTGTAGGCGTTCCACCTCTGGCGTGCCTGCGGCAACAAGGTCCGATCCCACGCCAACACCCAGCCCACGCCGCACCATTTCCCAGGCAACGACCGAATTCAGCGTGCGGATTGGGAAGTTGACGTGGCTGACCGGAATGCCGCGCTTGTTCAGCTCCGCAACCATGCGTTCGGGTTGGTCGATGCCCACCATCTCTATGGTTTCCAGATCGGCCATGGTCGAGGGCCGCCCGTTCCGGTCCAGCCATTCCTTTGACGCGTAGAAACTGCCCGTCCCGTCGCGCAGGCGCTTGCCGATCAGCTCCGGGTCTTCGGGCCGCATATGGCGGATGGCGATGTCCGCCTCGCGTCTGCGCAGGTCCGAAACGCGGTTTTCCGCAACGATTTCAATCGTTAAACCAGGGGCTTCACGGCGCAGCCGCTTCAGGATATCGGGCAGGATATAGGCGGCATAGCCATCGGCGACCGAGATGCGGACCTCGCCTTGCACCTCCTGCACATGGCCCGCTGCCGACAGTGAAATCCGGTTCGCCGCCTCGCCCATGGCGCGCACATGTTCCAGCAGGTCCATGCCGGCCTGCGTCAGGATCAGGCTTTTACCGACGCGCTCGAACAGCGTGATGTTGAGGCTCTCCTCCAGCGCTGCCACCTGCCGCCCGAGCGTGGGTTGCGTCAGTCGCAAAGCCCGCGCCGCGCCCGACAGCGTGCCCTCCTCCACCGTGGCGAGGAAGGCGCGTACCTGGTTCCAGTCGAAAGAGATCGCGGCCCAATTCATGCATATCCGTATAAACCGACTGCGAATTTCTGCAATTTCTTTTGGTATGCTCGCCAGATACCTCCTGCCGTCAAAGGAGACACGCCATGACAGCCACCGCTACCGCCTTCTGGGACAAGATCGCCCCGAAATACGCCGCCCACCCGGTGAAGGACATCCCCGCCTACCGGGCAACGCTCGATCACACCCGCAGCTATCTTAAACCCGGTGACCGGGTGCTGGAGATCGGCTGTGGCACAGGCAGCACCGCGATTGACCTCGCCCCTGCCGTAGCGGATTACGTGGCCACGGATGTCTCGGGCAAGATGGTCGAAATCGGGCGGGAGAAATGCTGGGACGCGGGCCTGCAAAATCTCAGCTTCCAGCGCGCGGCGGCGGATCAGGGGGTGTTGCCGGAGGGGCCGTTTGACGCGGTGTTGGCCTTTAATGCTTTGCACCTGCTGGATGATCTCGATGCGGGGCTAGCGGAAATGCACGATCGTCTGGCGCCGGGCGGGTTGCTGATTTCCAAGACCGTGTGCATCGGCGGGGCGTTCTCGCCATTCCGGCCGATCATCGCGGCCATGCAGCTTTTCAACAAGGCCCCGCATGTGCTCTTCCTGACCGCAGACAAGCTGCGCGCGCGGATCGAGGCCGCCGGGTTCGAGATCACCGATGTGCAGGATTTCAACAACTCCGCCAAGCGCCCCTATTTCGTGGCCCGCAAGCGCTGACAGGCTTTGACAGTGTCGCGCCCCGTTTCTAGATTGGCCACCATTGGCCAGACCGGCGGGGCGTTTCATGTCAGAGTTACCAGAGTTCTACTTCCGGGTCCGCGAAAACGGCGCGGCGGTATATCGGGTCGATACCCAGAACCGCCAGCGGCGTATCGAGATGAATGAGATCGCGGTCGTGAATATCAAGAATGGCCGCGTGAAGCCCCATGGCGACCATGTCCTGACGCCTGAGGAAACCCGCGTCATCGCCGACTGGATGGCCGAGCGCGAGGCGCTGCTGGCCCGGCGTGACCTCGACGACATCCACCGCACCATCGACCACCTGAACCTGACCGCCCAATGGGCGCAAAGCCGCGCCGATGACGCCGCTTTGGAAGACGTCACCGACCGGCTGCTGATGGCCATGCACGACCTGCGCAGCGTGCTGGTGCGCAAGAAGGCCGACCGGCTGATGAAGGGCGACAAGGGCTAGGTGATCCCTGCCGCCCTGCCCGGTCACTCGTTTCCGAAGAACTGCCCCGGCGCGGTGATCGAGTAGCTGGGCTGCCCGCCGGTCGTCACCATCACCTCAAGGCAGTTGCCCGGACCATCCGTGATCATGAACGGGTGGGTGACATAGCTGTCGATGGTCATCGACTCCCCGGCATTCAGCCCGCCCATATCGACGAAGTTGCCGTTATAGTCGATCCAGACGACGCCACGATAGCCGTCGGTCATATTGGTCAGGGTGATCTGCTGCGGCATGTCGCCGGTATGCGACAGGACCTGCCCCAGCATTTCACAGCCATGGGCATGGTCGGCAGGCGGCGGCAGTTCGCCTCCGGTGGTACCCGCCACCGGGTCGGCGCAAGCCGTGAGGAAGCTGTCGAGCGGGCCGGCAACGCCTGCGGTGCGCATTTCGATCCCCTGCCCGCCGGGAATCGCATAGCTCAGGAAATCGCGGGCGCGCATGAGGTTGAACAGGGCATCGTCCAGCTCCAGCGCCAGTTCGACACCGGTCACGCCAAACTCGGCATTCACGCCGATGATCGTGCCGTCCAGGATCGTTCCCGCCCCGGCTCCATCGGTAAAGGAGAGCGAGACAGGCGCACCATTGGGCAGACCCGCCGTATCGGCCACGATCTGAACAGAGGCATAGGTGCCGCCCGCACCGATCTGGCAGCTTGCGAAGAATTGCAGGTCATCGGTTTCGGGCACGCCATAGACCAGCGAGACATGGGACTCGAACGGGTTCTGGGCAAGGTCGATATAATCCTGCCACTGATAGCCCTGCTGAGCATGTGCGGTGATAGAACTAAGCGCCACGGCAGCGCTGGCGAGGATCAGGGGAAGACGGGTCATGGAAAGGCTTTCTGCTGTGAAGGTCTGGACAATGACTCGCACCCTAGACCAGCTTCAAACGGATAGATAGTGTTAATTTAACACATTTTGAGAAATGTTGCGTCGCCCTGCACTTACCAGCCATCAGTTGGGGATATCGTAGCTATCCTGCCCGGCCTGCGGCACCATCACATCCTGACACACGCCATCCATATCCGTGATCAGCCAGGGATGGGTCAGATAGCTGTCGATCGTCACCCAAAGCCCCGGCTCCACAATCGCGATCTGCGTTGGCTGGCCCTCATAGTCGATCCAGAACAGCACTCGGGCCGCATTGCTCGTATTGGAGAAGGTAACCTGCTGCGGCACGTCACCTGACATGGACCGTGCATTTCCATAGGTGTCGCAGCCAAGCGGCGCGGCGGGGTTTGCCGGGGGCGCATTGGGCGACAGGGCCGAACACTCACTGACGAACCGGCTGATATCGCCTCGGCCCGGCCCCGTGGGCAGCGCGATCCCCTGCTGGCCCGCCAACTGAAAGGACAGGCCCGACCCGTTCTGAAGCACCGCGAAGAAAGGATGCGACATCGGCAACTCGACCCGCGCGCCCGTATGGCCGGTCTCCCACGCAAAGACCTGTGCCGGAATCTGCAAAGGCCCTTGCCCGGTGGACGCAACCGACACCGTGACAGGGCTGCCATGCGGCATTGCCCCGGTATTGGAGAAGAAATCCACATCTGCCGTCGACCCTGCGGACCCGGCATTGCAATTCAGGCTGAACTGAACAATGTCGGTATAGGCCACGCCATAATCGAGTGAGATCGACGGCGGTTCGCCGGGCACCGGGGTCCAGCTGGTATAGACCCATTCCATCCCCTGCGCCGCAGCATTGCCTGCCCATCCGGCGACCACCAAACAAAGGCTCATTCCCAAAACACGCATGACCAAATCCCCTTAATCTTTGCCGCAGATTAACGTTCCGGCACGCCCCCGCAACCGGTGACGCGCGTATAGTGGCTCTCCATCACGTAATCCTTGCGCGGGCCTGAGACCTGCCAGACAGCTCTCCACTCTGGCCAGGCGCTGAAATCATAGCGCACATGGTAGAGATCCGGGGGGCAGTCATGGCGGGTTTCGGGCGCATCGGACGAGAACCAGTGAAACGGCCGCCCGTCCTCGAAGAACACCGCGATCCCGCCTGCCTCTTCGCGCCATGTGTAGCGGCGTTCGGCATTCAGGGGCGGGCCATCCCCGTAGCACAGGCGGCCCGTCTCGGTCAGAACCAACCCGCCCTGCCCCGGCGCGAACAGCGCGTCGCCCTCCAGCCGCCCGGTCAGCCCGGCGCGGGCATCGTCGATCCGGCGGCTCAGACGCCAGCAACCTTCGAAATCGGCAAGGCAAAGCCCCATCCCTGCGACACCCCTTAACTTGTGGTCAGGTTCCTCTGCCCTTAAGAGGACGCCAACTCCTCCTCAAAGGCAAGGCTGCGCCCCATGATCCCCCGTTATTCCCGCCCCGAAATGGTCGCCATCTGGAGCCCGGAAACCAAGTTCCGCATCTGGTTCGAGATCGAAGCCCATGCCTGCGACGCGCAGGCCGATCTGGGCGTGATCCCGCGCGAGAATGCCGAAGCCGTCTGGAAGGCCAAGGACGTGGAGTTCGACGTCGCCCGCATCGACGAGATCGAGGCCGTCACCAAGCATGACGTGATCGCCTTCCTCACCCATCTGGCTGAGCATGTGGGCAGCGACGAGGCACGCTTCGTGCATCAGGGCATGACGTCCTCGGACGTGCTGGACACCACCCTGAACGTCCAGCTGGTGCGCGCCGCCGATATCCTTGTTGCGGATGTGGAGGCGCTGCTGGCAGCGCTCAAGCGCCGCGCCTATGAGCACAAGGACACCGTCCGCATCGGCCGCAGCCATGGCATCCACGCCGAACCCACCACCATGGGGCTCACCTTCGCGCGCTTCTACGCCGAGATGGACCGCAACCTCAGCCGCCTGCGCGACGCACGGGCCGAGATCGCCACCGGCGCCATTTCCGGCGCGGTCGGCACCTTCGCCAATATCGACCCGGCGGTCGAAGAGCATGTCTGCGACAAGATGGGATTGGTGCCCGAACCGATCAGCACGCAAGTCATCCCGCGCGACCGTCACGCGATGTTCTTTGCAACGCTTGGCGTCGTGGCCAGTTCCATCGAGAACATCGCCATCGAAATCCGCCACATGCAACGCACCGAGGTGCTGGAGGCGGCCGAGTTCTTCTCGATGGGGCAGAAGGGCTCCTCGGCCATGCCGCATAAGAAGAACCCGGTTCTGACGGAGAACCTAACGGGCCTCGCGCGGCTGGTGCGCATGTCGGTCATCCCGGCGATGGAAAACGTGGCGCTTTGGCACGAACGGGACATCTCGCACTCCTCCGTTGAACGGATGATCGGGCCGGATGCCACGATCACGCTCGATTTCGCGCTGAACCGCCTGACAGGCGTGATCGACAAGCTGCTGGTCTACCCGCAGAACATGCTGGACAACATGAACAAATTCCCCGGCCTGGTGATGTCGCAGCGGGTGCTTCTGGCCCTGACTCAGGCCGGTGTCAGCCGCGAGGACGCTTACCGGCTGGTGCAGCGAAACGCCATGAAGGTCTGGGACCACCGCACCGATTTCCGCGAGGAACTGCTGGCCGATGAGGAAGTCCGCGCGGCGTTGTCGGAGGACGAGATCAACGAGAAGTTCGATCTCGGCTACCACACCAAGCATGTGGGCACGATCTTCGCGCGGGTGTTCGGCGAGGACTGATCCGAAAGGGTATTTCGCCGCCTGACGGCGTCGACCCGCGGGGGGATCCTCCCCCCGCACCCCCCTGAGGTATTTTTACCAAGATGAAAGGGGAGAACGAATTCGGTGTGCGGGGCTTCGCGCGCTAGAGATTTCGTGTTAACATTGCTTCCGCGTCGACATGCGACACAAGTTTTCCCAAGCAGGAGGCCCCCATGCGCCCCGCCGCTTTGATCATCGCCCTGACCTTCGCTCTGTCGCCTGTTGCGGCACTGGCCCAATCAGGCTGCGAGCATGGCGACCGACGAGCGAGCTGCATGGATGGGACGACCTGGGACCCGGTAACGGGCCGCTGCGAGACCTCGGTCAGCAGCTGATCACCACCAAACACCCCGTGCTTTGATCCGGACAATGCTTTGGCGTTGAGCCCTGTCCGATTTCGCGTTACCTCCCCCACCACCACTTGACCACAAAGGAACAGCCCATGACGGCAAAGGTCTTCATCGACGGTGAGGCCGGCACGACCGGCCTGCAGATTCTCGAACGGCTTCAGGGCCGGGCGGATATCACGCTTGTCCAGGTGGAGCATGAGCGCCGAAAGGATGCCGATGCCCGCGCGGAGGCCTTTGCAAAGGCCGACGTGGCGATCCTCTGCCTGCCCGATGCCGCCGCAATCGAGGCCGTTTCGCTGGCCGGTGATTGCCGGATCATCGACGCCTCGACCGCGCATCGGTTGGCCGATGACTGGGTTTACGGCATGCCGGAACTGCCCGGCCAGGCCGAGGCAATTGCGGGCGCCTCCCGCGTCGCCAATGTGGGCTGCTACGCCACCGGGTCGATCGCGCTGATCCGGCCCCTGCGGGATGCGGGCCTTCTGTCCGAAACCGATGCGCTCGTGCTGACCGGCACCTCGGGCTATACCGGCGGCGGCAAGGCGCTGATCGCGGAATATGACGCGGGCACCGCCCCCGCCTATTTCCTTTATGCAACGGGCCAGAGCCACAAGCATGTGCCCGAGATCATGCGCTATGGCCGCCTGACCCGGCAGCCTGCCTTCCAGCCCGCCGTGGGCAATTACGCGCAAGGCATGATCGTGCAGCTGCATCTGCATCGCGATGCGATGGCGGGCGCGCCTGATATGGCCGGGCTTGAGGAAGCGTTCCGCGCCTTCTACGCCTCTGCCCGCTTCGTCGATGTGGTCCCGGCCCCGGCGCGGCTGGATGCGCGGGCGATGAACGGCACCAACCGGATGGAGATCTCGGTTCACGGCAGTGACGAGACCGGGATCATGACCGTGACCGCCACGCTCGACAATCTGGGCAAGGGGGCGTCCGGCACCGCCGTGCAGAACCTCAACCTGATGATCGGCGCGCCGGAAGACGCGGGGCTCTGAGGCCCCGTCCGATTTTAGCAAAACCCGCCGCGTTTTCCCCGTGGCGGGTTACCGGCCCTTAACCCCTGTTCCGTGATCCTGCCTGACGGGTGAGTGACAACAGATGTGGGGCAGACCATGCAATTGACGGAACGATTTGTAGACGCGCCTGCGCCGCCTTTGCGGATGTCGAACGCCGACAAGGCAGCGGTGATCGTGCGGCTATTGCTTTCGGAAGGGGCGATGCCCCGGCTGACGGGCCTCTCGCTGCGCCAGCAGGAGGCGCTGGTGCGGCGTCTGGCCGGGCTTGGTCCGGTGGACCGGGATACGCTCTCTGCCGTGGCGCGTGAATTTGCCCATGCGCTCGACACGCTTGGCCTGACGTTCCCCGGCAGCGTCGCGGGCGCGCTCGACATGGTGCGTGATCACCTGTCGGAAGAGGCGCGCGAGCGGATCGCGGAACTGGCAGAGGGCGACGGCCCGCCCGACCCCTGGCGCCGGATCGCCGCGACCGACCCGGACCGGCTGAAACCCATCCTGGCCCGTGAAAGTGCCGAGATCTGTGCGATTCTGCTGTCCAAGCTGCCGGTCGCCAAGGCCGCTGCTCTGCTGTCTGACCTGCCGGAGGATCGGGGTCATGTGGTCGCCCATGCGGTCGCCCTGACCTCCACCATCGGGGAAGACACCATTGCCCGCGTCGGGCGGTCCCTGCTGGATCAGTTGCAGGCACAGCCGACCCCCGCCTTTGCCAGCGCCCCCGCCGACCGGGTAGGCGCGATCCTGAATGCCGCCGCTGCGGCGACCCGCGACAAGGTGCTGGAAGGGCTCGACGGGGCGGATGCGGATTTCGCCGGGCTGGTGCGCAAGGCGATCTTCACCTTCGAACACATCCCCAAGCGGCTGGACCAGAAAGACGTGCCAAAGGTCATGCGCGCGCTTGATGCCGAGACCACCACCGTGGCGCTTGCCGCCGCGATGGAGGCTGCGCCGGTGGCTGTCGAATTCCTGCTGGAAAACATATCCAAACGCATGGCCGAACAGCTGCGCGACGACGCCGAAGCGCGCGGCAAGGTGCGCGGGGCCGAGGGTGAGGCCGCAATGGCAGAGCTGGTCACCGCGATCCGCGACCTTGCCGATAGCGGCGAAATCCGCCTGATCGAGGACGAGGAGTAGCGCGCTCTTGACCGGGACGCGCCGCAGGGATCATCATGGCCCCCCACCCTGAAAGACCCTTGACCCAAGGAGGATACCGGAATGGGAACCAGCGATCTGATCCAATATGCCCATGCGCTCTACAATGCCCATGGCGACAAGGCCGAGGCGGAAGCCGCGCAAAAGGCCCTTTCGGAAGAGGAGGCAGGCAACGCGGAAGAGGCGCAGAAATGGCGCGCGATCCGAGGGCATATCAAGGAATTGCGCGGTCCGAAATCGACCTGACGCCGTGAGGTTCATGCATTTTCGCATGATCTGACAACTGATATGGGCAATTCACGCACATTTTGGGCGTATGTATACCCTTGGGCATCCTGTTGACCACATGCCCGAGGACATCCCATGCCCCAATCCCATACACCCCGTCAGGCCCAGGGCGCTGGCCTTCTCTATCTCGTGATCATCATCGCTGGGTTGAGTTCAGAGCTTCTTTTGCGGGGGCCGCTCATTGTTCAGGCCGATGCTGTTCAGACCGCCAGCAATATCCAGGCGCATCTTTCCGGCTTTCGGCTGTCTCTCCTGCTTGACCTCGTCATGATCCTTTCGGATGTCGCACTGGCCTGCCTGCTTTACCTGATCTTCGCACCGTTAAGTCCGGTGCTGGCGATCCTGATGAGCGCCTTTCGCATGGTTCAGGCGGCGGTTCTGGGGGCCAATCTGTTCAACCAGACCATGGCCCTGAACCTTCTGACGTTTGAGGGCGATCTGCCGGGGCGAGAGGCACTGGCCATGGCCAGCCTGCAACTGCAGGCACAAGGCTATGATCTGGGCCTTGCCCTCTTTGGGCTCTCCTGCGGATTTCTGGCGCTTATCCTGCTGCGTGGACAGGCGCTGCCCCGTTGGATCGGCTGGCTGATGGCCGGGGCCGCCCCGATCTATATCACCGGGGCCATTCTGCGTATCATCGCACCGGACCTCATGTCGGTGTTCGAGCCCGCCTATATCGTGCCGGTCGTGGCCGAGCTGTCCTTCTGCCTCTGGCTGCTGATCGCTGCGCCCAGAAGGCTTACGCCACGCCCTTGACCGGCACCGTGCGCCGGCCATCGGCCCAGGCCCGCGCAGCGCGCCCAAAGGCCTCGAACAAGGGCCGGGAGACCGGGTCTTCGGCGGCCCGATATTCCGGGTGCCACTGAACCGACAGAGTGAATCCCGGCGCGTCCGCGATATAGATCGCCTCGGGCGTGCCATCCTCGGCCTGCCCGTCGATCACGACCCGCGCGCCGGGGCGCTTGATGCCTTGCCCGTGCAGGGTGTTGGTCATCACCTCACGCGCGCCCATCAAGCGGTGGAACGGCCCGCCTTCCGTGAAGCTGACCGTGTGGCGCAGGGCGAATTTTTCCTCCAGCGTGCCGTCCGGCGGCATCCGGTGGTTCATGCGCCCCGGCAGATCGCGAATCTCGGGGTAGAGCGTGCCGCCCATGGCCACGTTCACCTCTTGAAAGCCGCGACACACACCCAGAATCGGCTGCCCCCGATCCACACAGGCGCGGATCAAAGGCAGGCTGACCGCATCGCGGCAGCGGTCGAACGCCCCATGCGCCTCGGTCGGGTCCTCGCCATATTCCTCCGGGTGGACATTGGGTCGCCCGCCGGTGAAGAGAAACCCGTCGAAAATCTCCAGCAGCTCCGCCGTCGCCGCATAGCGCGGATCGGCGGGGATCAGCAGCGGCACACAATCAGAGACCTCGGCAATCGCCTCGGAATTCATCGTGCCGCCCGCATGGGTCGGGTACTGATCATTGATCAGGTGATGATTGCCGATAATGCCGATGACCGGTCGCCGCATGGATGCCCTCTGATTTCAGCGCTTTCCCAAGCATATACGCCGCCGCGCGCAGCGAGGAAAGCGGCGTCAGCGCACAACCGACCTGCAGACTGTGCGCTGCCTGCGAATTGGGCGCTCATGCAACCGGGCTAAGCCCCGATGCGATGATGCCAGCCACCGCTGCCTTGGCGTCGTTGTCGGACGTGTCGCCCGTCACACCCACGGCCCCGATCACGGCGCCCGACGCGTCCTTGACCAGCACACCGCCCGGAACCGGCACCACCTTGCCACCGAAGGCACCGTTCATCGCCGCCATGAAATAGGCCTGATCCTCGGCCCGCGCCATCTGCGCGCTGCCGGGCATGCCCAGCATCACCGCGCCATAGGCCTTGCCGCGCGCGATCTCGAACCGGCCCGGACTGGCCCCATCCTCACGCTCAAACGCCAGAAGATGCCCGCCCGCATCCAGAACCGCCACCGACAGCGGCTTCAGCCCCAGCTCGCGGCCCTTTTCGCGCGCCACGCGTACCATCGTCTTCGCCTGGTCCAGAGTGATCATATCCACGCCTCATTAAGGTTAACGGCGCGCCCGCCCCCGTCAGGGGATTCCCGGATGCGCCTTCTTCTTGGCAAAAATACTCACAAACCATAGGCTGGCCGCAATGCGACCAAGTAGGGGATCCTGCCATGGACAGGTTCGAGACCATCCTGATCATCCTGGCCCTCACGCTTGTCGTA
>NZ_MNBL01000073.1 GCF_001879695.1 Nioella sediminis | reverse complement strand
CGCCGCCGCAAGCCGGGGCTTTTCACCCTGTCCGGCGGCCTGTCGCTTTTCTCCCTGTCCTCTGACGACTCGGACCCAGACGGCGGGGATTGATCAGCCCGCAGCCTTCAGCTCCAACCGCCGACGGTGCAGAACCGGCTCCGTATAGCCCGAAGGCTGCGCCCGGCCCTCGAACACCAGGTCGCAAGCCGCCTTGAAGGCAATCCCGTCGAACCCCGGCGCCATCGGCCGATAGGCCGGATCGCCCGCGTTCTGGCGGTCCACGACCTCGGCCATCTTCTTCATCGCCTCCATCACGCGCGCCTCGCTTACAATCCCATGATGCAGCCAGTTGGCCAGCGCCTGGCTGGAAATCCGGCATGTCGCGCGGTCTTCCATCAGGCCCACGTCATGGATGTCGGGCACCTTGGAACAGCCGACACCCTGATCGACCCACCGGACCACATAGCCGAGGATCCCTTGCGCGTTGTTCTCAATCTCCTGGCCGACCTCGTCGTCAGAGAGGTTGCGCCCCTCCATCACCGGGATGGTCAGCAGATCCGCCAGCGTGCCCCGCGCGCCACCGGCCTTGATCTCCTCCTGACGCGCCAGCACATCGACCTTGTGGTAATGGGTGGCGTGCAGCGTGGCGGCAGTAGGTGACGGCACCCAGGCACAGTTCGCGCCGGACATCGGATGGCCAATCTTGGCCTCCAGCATTGCGTGCATCCTGTCGGGCATCGCCCACATGCCCTTGCCGATCTGCGCCTTTCCCTGCAGCCCGCACGCGAGCCCGATATCGACATTGCGATCCTCGTAGGACGCGATCCAGGGGGTCGATTTCATCTCGCCCTTGGGCAGCATCGGCCCCGCTTCCATGCTGGTGTGGATCTCGTCGCCGGTGCGGTCGAGGAAGCCGGTGTTGATGAAGGCGACCCGATGTTTCGCGGCCCGGATGCATTCCCTGAGGTTGACCGAGGTGCGCCGCTCCTCGTCCATGATACCCAGCTTCACGGTGTATTGCGGCAGGCCCAAAGCGGCCTCGACACGGGTGAAGATCTCGTCCGCGAACGCCACCTCTTCCGGCCCGTGCATCTTGGGCTTCACCACGTAGACCGAGCCGGTGACGGAATTGCCGCCCGCTTTGCCAAGGTCGTGCATGGCAATAAGCGTGGTCACCATTGCATCCATCAGCCCCTCACCGATTTCCAGCCCGTCGCGGTCGAGAATCGCGGGGTTGGTCATCAGGTGGCCCACATTGCGGACCAGCATCAGCGAGCGGCCCTTGAGGGTCAGCGCCTCGCCCGAGGACGTCACGAACTGGCGGTCGGGGTTCAGCGCGCGGGTGAAAGTCTTGGCCCCCTTGCTGACCTCCTCGGTCAGGTCGCCCTTCATCAGGCCGAGCCAGTTGGAATAGGCCAGCACCTTGTCCTCGGCATCGACGGCGGCGACGGAATCCTCGCAATCCATGATGGTGGACATGGCGGATTCAAGGATCACGTCGGCGATCCCGGCCGGGTCGGATGCGCCGATCGGGCTGCTGGCATCCACTTTAACGATGATGTGCAGACCATTGTTCGTGAACAGGTATTCTGATCCACCTTCGGAGCTTCCGACGTATTGCGGATGGGCCGTCAACGCGCCCATGTCGGTCACGGAGGACCAGCCCCCCTCGACCGGCACGGCCTCATCCAGAAACGCCTTGGCCCAGGCAATCACCCGCGCGCCGCGCGCGGGGTCATAGCCCTTGCCAGCAGGCAGATCGCCCAAGGCATCGGTGCCGTAAAGCGCATCATAGAGGCTGCCCCACCGGGCATTCGCCGCATTGAGCGCAAAGCGCGCGTTCATGATCGGCACCACCAGTTGCGGGCCGGGCACATGCGCGATTTCGGGATCGGTCGGGCCGGTCTCCAGCTTAAAATCCGGGCCTTCGGGCACCAGATAGCCGATCTCTTTCAGAAAGGCGGCATAGGCCGCCGCATCATGGGGCTGGCCGCGCCGCTCCACGTGCCAGGCATCGACCTGCGCTTGAATCTCCTCGCGCTTCTGCAAAAGGGCCCGGTTCTTCGGCCCCAAATCGTGCACGAGACCGCTCAGCCCGGCCCAGAACTCCTCTGCCGAGATACCCGTTCCGGGCAATGCGCGGGTTTCGATGAAGTCGACAAGGCGCTCATCCACCTGAAGTCCGTGTTTGTCGCTGCGCGCAGTCATGGCCCTGCCCCTCTTGATCAAATCGCTGCGTATGCGGTTGCATGCCGTTGCCCCTGACCTAGTGCGAAAGTTTCCTATAGGCAACAAGCGCGGTCAGAATTCCGAACCAAAAACACTTTCAAATTGGCAAAGACAGTTGCCGAGCCTCGCTCATATGCCGTTTTGGCCTGAGCGGACGCGGCGTGGCGTGGCGGGCCAGCAGCGTATCGCGCGTGTCGCGGAATCCCGGCTCTCCGCGCACGGCCCAGATCTGCGCCCGCGCCACCCGCGCCGCCTTGACCGGATCGACCACCGGCGCCGGATAGGCCCGCCCCAGGAAGCGCCCGGCCCCGCCCCAGTCCCAAGGCGCATGCAGATAGGCATCGGGAACGGGCCGCAGCTCCGGCACCCAATGGCGCACGAACCGCCCGTCCGGGTCCTGATCCAGCCCCTGTTTCACCGGGTTGTAGATGCGCGGCGTGTTCATACCGGTCGTGCCCGATTGCATCTGCGCCTGCGGCCAGTGAATGCCCGGCTCGTAATCGGTGAAAAGCCGCGCCAGATGCATCCCCGTATCCCGCCAGTCGAGCCACAGGTGATAGCTCGCCACCGCCATCAGCATCGCGCGCATGCGGAAATTGATCCAGCCGGTATGGATCAGCTGGCGCATGCAGGCATCAACGAAGGGCAGCCCCGTTTCGCCGGATTGCCAGGCCTCCAGCCGCTCTGCATCGGGGGTGCGAGGGCGCAGGTGTTCATAAAAGGGATGCAGGCAATGGGTCTCGATATCGGGCTGGCTTTCCAGCTTCTGCATGAAATGATCCCGCCACGCCATGCGGGATGAAAAGCCCTTCAGCGCCCGTTTCGGCGCATCGACCTGCCGCCGCTTTGCCTCCAGCGCGTGCACCACCTCACGCGGGGACAAAGTGCCGAAGGCCAAATGCGGTGACAGGCGCGAACAGGCCTCGGGCGCAGTCACGGGCGAAGACATGCCCCGCAGGTAACCGGCCGCGCGGCGATCCAAGAAGCTGTCCATCAGGTCGAGCCCGCGCACGCGCCCGCCCTTCTGCCGCCCCGGACAGGGGTCGAACCGCAACCGCAGATCCGCCGCGTCGGGAATGGCCCCGGGATCAAGCCCATGCGGCATCAGCCCCTCCGGCACCGCGACCAGCGCCCCGCGCATCGACTTGTCCCGCCGTCCCTGCCAGCCCCGCCGATGGCTCAGCCCGCGCGTGATGCCCGGCTGCGGCATCTCCTGCCAGACCACCCCCTGCGCCCGCGCCCAATCCGCCACGCGTCGGTCACGGGCAAAGGTCCACAGATTGCCGGTCTCCTCGTGACTGACCAGCCGCATCACGCCATGGGCCGCGCGCAGGCCGTCCAGAACCTCTACCGCATCGCCCATCCGCACCAGCAAGGGCGCTCCTAATCGCGCCAGATCCGCCCGCAGGCCCTCAAGGCTTTCGGCCACGAAACGCCATTGCCGGGCAGAGCTGTCAGGCAGCGCCCAATAGTCCGGTTCCACGATATAAAGCGGCAGCACCATCCCCCTGCCGACCGCCGCCGCCAGTGCCGGGTTATCCTGCACCCGCAAATCCCGCTTGAACCAGAGAATCGTGCCCATGCCGCAATTCAGAACATAAAGTGAACATATGCGGAAGGGGTCAGAGGTGCTTTTCCCCCCAGGCATCCATCTTGCGATAGAAATCCTGCAACCGCTTGCCGCGCTCTGGCCTGAAGCTAGGGCCGTCCTCGATATCGTCCATCCGGTCGAGCCTGAACATGCGGAAATCGTCGCGTAATTGGCACCAGCCGACCAGTGTCCAGCTGGCCCCCCAGAACCACAGCCCAAGCGGGCGCACCGTGCGGCGCGTGGCGGTGCCGTCCTTGTCACGATAGGAAAAGGACAGGCGGACGGACCGGTCAACCGCGTCTTCCAGCCGGTCGATCAGCGCCCGCAAATCCTCCGATATGCGCCAGCCGATGGCATGAACCTGCACCTTGGCCGCCTTTGCGCGCGCCTCCTCTGGCAGCACCGCGCCGATCTTGACCAGCGCCTCCTCTGCCGCGCGGGCCATCCCGGCCCCGCCAAACGCCCGGATCAGCCGCGCGCCCGCCACCAGCGCCGTCACCTCGTCATGGGTGAACATCAGCGGCGGCAGGTCATAGCCCGCTTCCATCACGTAGCCCACCCCGGCCTCACCATCTATCGGCACGCCGGTCGACTGAAGGTCGGCAATGTCCCGGTAGATCGTCCGGGTCGAGACCTCCAGCCGTTCGGCGAGTTGCTGCGCCGTCACCAACCGCCCGCCCCGCAGGTATTGCACGATCTGGAACAGGCGGTCGGCGCGGCGCATCGGGTTACGATGCCTCGAAGAGGCCGATGGAATTGCCATCGGGGTCGGTGGCATAGAAGAAACGCCCCGCCGGGATTTCGATGGCAGGCGAAATCACCTTGCCGCCGGCGGCGGTCACCCGGTCCATCGCCTCTTCCAGCGTGCCTTCCGCGGCCAGATGCACGGTCGGGCCAGTGCCATCGCCAGCGGGTTTGCCTTCATAAAGGTGGCCCGCCACGCCGGACATGAAATCCGAGGCCTTGAACAGCGCCGTTTCATTCGGCCCCATCTGCATGCGCTCCAGCGTCAGGCCCGTGGCCTTGCTGTAAAACGCCATCGCGGCGGTCAGGTCGCTGACCGGCAGCTCGATCCAGACGGTTGGATGGGTGGGGGTAAAGCTCATGGGTCTGTCCTTTCGGGTGAGAGTAGCGAATGCACCCTGTCTGTCACAGCCCTGCTGACAGCATTCTGTCAGCATCCCCCTTGCACCCGTCCGCCGCATGCGAAACCCTGCACGCAGCTTACAGGAGGCCCCAGATGCGCGACGCTGCCCCACAGGTGATTCACCTTGCCGATTACACCCCGCCCAACTGGCTGATCGAGCTGGTGGAGCTCGATTTCACCCTCGACCCCAAGGCGACCCGCGTCCGTTCTCGCGTGCATTTCCTGCGCAACCCCGCCGTGCCGCGCGGTGACCTGCATCTGGATGGCGAAAAGCTGACGCTGATCTCCGCCGCGATCGACGGTGAGGCGCTGTCGGAAAACGAGTACCAGTTGACCGAAACGGCGCTGACCGTGCCCGCCGACCGCCTGCCGGAAGATGGCTTCCTGTGGGAGGCGGAGGTGGAAATCGCCCCCGCCGACAACACCGCGCTGGAGGGGCTCTACATGTCGGGCGGCATGTACTGCACCCAGTGCGAGGCCGAGGGCTTCCGCAAGATCACCTATTACCCCGACCGGCCCGACGTGATGGCCCCCTTCACCGTGCGCATCCATTCGCCGATGCCGGTGCTTCTGTCGAACGGCAATCCGGTGGACCGGCACGGGCCGGTTGCGGAATGGCACGACCCCTGGCCCAAGCCCGCCTATCTCTTCGCCCTCGTCGCGGGCGATCTGGTGGCCTATTCCGATCATTTCATGACCATGTCGGGCCGCCCGGTGGCGCTCAACATCTGGGTTCGGCGCGGGGATGAGGACAAATCGCACTACGCCATGGGCGCGCTGAAACGATCGATGACCTGGGACGAACAGGTCTACGGGCGCGAATACGATCTCGACGTGTTCAACATCGTCGCCGTCGATGATTTCAACATGGGCGCGATGGAGAACAAGGGGCTCAATATCTTCAACTCCAAATACGTGCTCGCCAGCCCCGAAACCGCCACCGACCGAGATTACGAGTTCATCGAGGGCATCATCGCGCATGAGTATTTCCACAACTGGACCGGCAACCGCATCACCTGCCGCGACTGGTTCCAGCTCTGCCTAAAGGAAGGGCTGACCGTCTTCCGCGACCAGCAGTTTTCCGGCGACATGCGCGGCCACGCGGTCAAGCGCATCGACGATGTGCTGTCCCTGCGCGCCCGCCAGTTCCGCGAGGATGCCGGGCCGCTGGCGCACCCGGTGCGGCCTGAAAGCTTCGTCGAGATCAACAATTTCTATACCGCGACCGTCTACGAAAAAGGCGCCGAGGTGATCGGCATGCTGAAGCGGTTGGTGGGGGATGAGGCCTATTACAAGGCGCTCGACCTCTACTTCACCCGCCACGACGGAGAGGCCGCCACGATCGAGGATTGGCTACAGGTGTTCGAGGATGCCACGGGCCGCGACCTTGGTCAGTTCAAGCGCTGGTATTCGCAGGCTGGCACGCCCCGGCTGAGCGTCAAGGATGACTTCAAGGATGGCACATACCGGATTGAATTCACGCAGGAAACCAAGCCAACCCCCGGCCAGCCCGATAAGCTCCCGCTGGTGATCCCCGTGGCCATGGGCCTGATCGCTGAGGACGGGACCGAACTGGAACCCACCCGCGTTCTGGAAGTGACCGAACCGCGCCAGGCCTTCCAGTTCCACAATCTGCCGTCGCGCCCGGTGCCCTCGCTCCTGCGCGGCTTCTCCGCCCCCGTGATCCTCGATCACAGCCCCAGTTTTGAAGACCGCGCCCTGCTGCTCGCCCATGACACCGACCCGTTCACCAAATGGGAGGCAGGCCGCTCGCTCAGCCGCGAAACGCTGCTGGCCATGATCCGCGACGGCACGCCCCCCGCCACCGCCTATTTGCAGGCGCTCGCCACCGTTGCGGGCGACGACAGGCTCGACCCGGCCTTCCGCGCCCTCGCGCTGGCGCTCCCGTCGGAAGATGACATCGCTCAAGGCTGCGTCGATGCGGGCCTCGTGCCTGACCCGACGCAGATCCACACCACCCGCAAGGCGCTGGCCAACGCTATCGCAGACATAGCCCGTGAAACGCTGGAAATCCTTCATGACCAGATGGTTACGGACGGACCTTACAGCAGCGACGCAGCCCCCGCAGGCCGCCGCGCCCTGCGTAACACCGCCCTTCGGCTTTTGACCCCGCTGGAGGGCCCTGTCAGGGCCCGCGCGCAATATGACACTGCCACCAACATGACCGACCAGCTCGCCGGTTTCGCCTGCCTGCTGGAAGCCGGAGACACCGATATCGCCGCGCGCTTCCACGAACAATGGCATGGCGACCGGCTGGTCATGGACAAATGGTTCATGATGCAGGTTGCCCATGCCGCCCCCGAAGAGGCCGTAACCCGCGCGAAGATCCTGACGGAACATCCTGATTTCGATTGGAAAAACCCCAACCGATTCCGCTCCGTCATCGGTGGACTGACCGCCGTCAACTCGGCAGGATTCCACGACCCCACGGGCGCGGGCTATGCCTTCCTGACCGACTGGCTGCTCCGTCTCGACAAGGCCAACCCCCAGACCGCCGCGCGCATGTCCACGGCTTTTGAGACCTGGCGCCGCTACGATGCCGACCGGCAGGCGCTGATCCGCGAGCAGCTCGACCGTATCGCCGCAACAGACGGGCTCAGCCGCGACCTGGCTGAAATGACAGGGCGGATGCTGACCGGCTGACCGGCTGACCGAGTTTTCACGCGCTTTCCCCGGCTTTGCCATGAAAAGGGCCGAATGCGGGGTCATGTTTGTGTCATGAGCAACGGATATACATTTCTGGTACATCAACGCTCCGGGCTGGCCTGGATGGGGCTGGTTTCGGGGCTGGTGATGCTGGCCACGGCCGCGCAACGGGGCGCGCCGCTCTGGGTCTGGGCCCTGCTGGCCCCCTGCATCCTGATTTGCGTGTTGCAGATCGCGCTGCGCCCCTCCTATGGCATCGGCTACAGCGCGAGGAACCTCTCGATCTTCAACGGCTTTTCCCGCCAGAACCTGCCGCTGTCGCGCGTCGATCACCTGCGCCTTTCCGATGATCGCGCCGTCATCGTGCTGCGCTCGGGGGCAGAGATTGCGCTGCCCCAACAGGCCCTGCGCAACACCCTTGCGCTGATCCGCGAAACCACGGATCGCGGCATCCCGGTGCGCGCGCTCTAACCGCTGCAATACTCCTGTTCCGACACCCAGGCCCGCATCCCTTCGCGCCGCTGGCTGCTGTGAAACGGCCCCCATTCCGCCGCCACGCCCCGCATGCCCCGCGACACGACGCCATCACGCTCCACGTTCTGCGCCATGATCCGCACCGCGCAGCGCAGGTTCGCAGCCCCGTTCATCAGCGCTTCCCCGGTGCCCACGGCACAGCCCCGATAGCGCGCCGTGGCCGGCGCGATCTGCACCAGCCCAAACCAGCGCCCGCCACCTCCAACCGCGTCGGGCCGGTGCGTGCTCTCGTACCAGCTCAGCGCCGAAACCAGCCCCGCCCAGAACGCCGCCCGCTGATCCGGCCCCGCATCCGCATAGGCCGGGCACCAGGC
Organism: Nioella sediminis; assembly: GCF_001879695.1. Classification (GTDB taxonomy): domain Bacteria; phylum Pseudomonadota; class Alphaproteobacteria; order Rhodobacterales; family Rhodobacteraceae; genus Nioella; species Nioella sediminis. The sequence goes on along the minus strand of NZ_MNBL01000073.1, from coordinate 8,992 downwards.
TGCGATATCCTCGGGCACCACGTCGAGCAGCCCTTCCTGCGCCAGCACCGCCCGAAACAGCGTCGGGCCCCAGGCAGGCCGCGCAGGCCCCTCCATGCCGGGACGCATCTCGTCCCAATGCAAGGGCGGCAACGCCAGCGCCGGGCGCGGCAGAGGTGCCGGGCTCGTTTCCGGGGCAAAGCCGGGACGCGGCAGCGGCGCGGGGCTCTCCAGCGGGGCCAGATCCTCAGACCAAGCGGGGCCGGACAGAATCAGCACCAGGCAGACTATCAGGCCACGCATTCAACGCCTCCTTCCCGCTTCCATGCGCCCCGGCCCGCCCCCCGGCAGACAAGCGCCTAGCCCTGGCAATAGCTCTGCCGATGCAGCCAGTCGCGCATCTCGGCCCGCACATGATCCTGCCGCATCGGCCCCCAATCGGCGGCCACACCGCGCGTTCCCTGGCTCACCACCCCGTCACGCGGCACCGTCACGGCCATGATGCGAAGCGCACAGCGCAGGTTCGCCGCACCATCCGTCAGCGCTGCCCCGCTGCCCGCCTCGCAGCCCCGATAGCGCGCCGTGGCGGGAGAGATCTGCATCAGCCCGAACCAGCGCCCGCCGCCACCCACGGCCCCCGGCTCCCAGGTGCTCTCATAGCGCGCCAAGGCTGAGACGAACCCCACCCAGAAGGCCGCGCGATCTGCCTCGCCCGCCTCTGCGTAGCCCGGGCACCAGCCCTCCACATCCGACGGTGTAACCGCGGTCAGCGCCGCCGCGTCCCCCTCCAGCATGTCAAGCGAAGCGCGCGTCCAGATCTCCGCCTCGGGCCGATGATCCCAGCGCGTAACGGGCAAGAGGTCAGGCTCCGGGCCGGACATGGCACAAGCCGACAGAAGAACAAGGGCACCAAACCCGAGCGTACAGAAAGACAGCCGCATGGCCAGACTCATCCAAAGTTTCAGACCGCCCGTCTCTGCGCTCCCCCAGCACCAAAGCAAAGCCCCCGAACCATCCCCGCTCGAATCCGGCAAAGCCCCGCCGATCCTGCCTTTCATCTTGGCCCAAATACCTCCGCCGGAGGCGTCCCGCCCCCTCCGCCCAAGCCACCGCCGGGACCAGATCACCACCCTCCCCAATCTCCCGTGGCAACGCGGCCCGACGAGGCCTCCCGCGTCAGCGGGGGGTTGAGGAGGGCCGCTCGCGGGTCGACGCCGGCAGGCGGCGAAACGGCCTTGCTCCCCTCTTCCCCCTGCCCTAGAACCCAATGCGTTGAAACGGAGACCGCCCCATGCTCGACCTGACCTATGAAACCCCGAAACCCAAGACCATCGCCGGCGCGAAACAGGACTGGGAACTTGTCATCGGGATGGAGGTGCACGCCCAGGTCTCCTCGAATGCCAAGCTCTTCTCCGGTGCCTCCACCAGCTTCGGGGCCGAACCCAATTCCAACGTCGCCTTCGTGGATGCGGGCATGCCCGGCATGCTGCCGGTGATCAATGAATATTGCGTGGCGCAGGCGGTGCGCACCGGGCTCGGTCTCAAGGCCGAGATCCATCTCAAATCCGCCTTCGACCGCAAAAACTACTTCTATCCCGACCTGCCTCAGGGCTACCAGATTTCGCAGCTCTACCACCCGATCGTGGGCGAGGGCGAAGTGCTGGTCGAAATGGGCGACGGCACCGCGCGGCTGGTGCGCATCGAGCGCATCCATCTGGAACAGGACGCCGGCAAATCCATCCATGACATGGACCCCCATATGTCCTTCGTCGATCTCAACCGTACCGGCGTCGCGCTGATGGAAATCGTCAGCCGCCCCGACATCCGCGGCCCGGAAGAGGCCGCCGCCTATGTCACCAAGCTGCGCCAGATCCTGCGTTACCTGGGCACCTGCGACGGCAACATGCAAAACGGCAACCTGCGCGCCGATGTGAACGTCTCGATCTGCACGCCGGGCGCCTATGAGAAATACCGCGAGACCGGCGATTTCTCGCATCTCGGCACGCGCTGCGAGATCAAGAACATGAACTCCATGCGCTTCATCCAGGCCGCCATCGAGTATGAGGCGCGCCGCCAGATCAAGATCGTGGAAGCGGGCGGCACCGTCGAGCAGGAAACCCGGCTCTACGACCCCGACAAGAACGAAACCCGCTCGATGCGGTCGAAGGAAGAGGCGCATGATTACCGCTACTTCCCCGATCCCGACCTCCTGCCGCTGGAAATCGAGCAGGCCTGGGTCGATGACATCGCGGCCCACCTGCCCGAACTGCCCGACGCCAAGAAGGCCCGCTTCATCGCCGATTTCGGCCTGTCGGACTACGACGCCTCGGTGCTGACCGCCGAAACCGCCGATGCCGCCTATTTCGAGGCCGTTGCCGGTGAGGCAGGGGATGGCAAGCTCGCCGCCAACTGGGTCATCAACGAGCTCTTCGGGCGGCTCAAGAAAGACGACCTCGCCATTGGCGCCTCGCCCGTCAGCCCCGCGCAGCTCGCGGGTATCATCCGGCTGATCAAATCCGACGCCATCTCCGGCAAGATCGCCAAGGATCTGTTTGAGATTGTCTTCACCGAAGGCGGCGATCCTGAACAGATCGTTGAAGAGCGTGGCATGAAGCAGGTCACCGACACCGGCGCCATCGAGGCCGCGGTGGACGAGATCATCGCCGCCAACCCCGCCCAGGTCGCCAAGGCCAAGGAAAACCCCAAGCTTGCGGGCTGGTTCGTCGGTCAGGTCATGAAGGCCACCGGCGGAAAGGCCAACCCAAAGGCGGTGAACGAACTGGTGGCTAAGAAGCTGGCCGAATAAGGTCGACAGTCACATCCTGCGTAGGGTGGGCAGTTTGCCCACCTTCCGCGCCCTACTCCCCTTCCCACATCGGCACCAGGTCCCGCTCCTCCAGTGCCGGATCACCATTGCAGGCCGCCAGCGGCCGGTGCCAGTAGCGCCGCACCTCCAGCACCTCCTGGCTGCCCACGGGTCCGAAATCCCCCTCCACGCAGGCGCAGCCATAACCATAGCCCGCCGGGTGCATCTGCACCCATTCCTGCGGGCTGCCCTCGGACGCCCAGGCCTCATCGAACCCCGGAACCCCGCCGCGCCCCTGCGCCGACAGCGTCCAGCCGCCATGGGCATCGTCGAGGAAGACATTGGCCGGGGTGGGGTTGGTGAACCAGCCGCAGCGCGTTTCGGCACCGGCGGGCAGGGCGATGAGGGCAAGGGCCAAGGCAAGGGCATACTGTTTCATGGGGCCAGAATGCCCACACGGAGGGTCGCGATCAACCGGGCTCGTCCTCTGCTGATCTGCACCCTTAACCAATTTCTCCCTACACCTTGTGCGCCCGTTTGTATGCACGGGGGGTGTACAGGGGGTGTACGCCCGGTGTACGGGGGGCGGCAGGCTCGTTTCGCCCCCTTTGACAGGCGGATCAGAGCCGTTAATCTTTTGTCCGATGTGCTTTCAGGGGTCAGGGTCCAACATGACCAGATTTGAATACAAGGTGGTTCCGGCCCCCAATCGGGGCCTCAAGGCCAAGGGCGTGAAGCGCGCCGAAGACCGCTTCGCGCTGGCGCTGTCGACGGTGATGAACGAGCTTGGCGCCGAGGGCTGGGACTATGTCCGCGCCGATATTCTGCCCACCGAAGAACGCTCCGGCCTCGCCTCAAAACAGACCGTTTACCACAACATGCTGGTCTTCCGCAGGGTGCTGGAAGAGGCCATGGAAGATCCCGCTTCCCCGGCCCCGGAAGAGACCGAGGAACCGCTGGCCCTTGCCGCCCCCGATGACGAGGAAGTCTTGTGGGACGATCCGCCAGAAACGCCCCCAGAGCAGCCAACAGAGACAGATGCAGCGGGCCCGGAAGACCAAAGGCGCGAGGCGGCGGCCGAATAGGGTCAGACCCGAACCACCAAGGCCAAGGCATGGATTTCATTCAGCAAATCCTTGCCAAGCGCGTCGTGAATTGCGCGATGGCGGGCAATCCGGGACAGCGGCTGTAGCGCATCCGCACCGATCACCACACGAAAATGGCTCTCGCCGCCGTCCTGATACCCCGCATGCCCCCGATGGCTTTCGCTCTCGTCGATCACCTCCAGATGGCGCGGCGCAAAGGCACGTTCCAGCCGGTCGCGGATTTTCTCCGATCGCGTCATTTTTCTGGTCTCTCCCCCTTCAATCCCCTGCGAAAAACCTTAGACTGCCTGTTCCGAGTCGAGAAGGTGTGTCCAATGGCCGACAAAGATCCATTCAATTTCGATCTGCGCGTCTCCACCGACAAGAAGAAACGCAGGGGCGGACGGCGTGGCATGTCCGGTGCGTTCGAGACATCTCAGCGCGTCTGCCAGCATGACGGCTGCGAAGAACCGGGCCAATACCGCGCGCCAAAATCGCCCGACGTGCTGGATGATTACCTGTGGTTCTGCAAGGATCACGTGCGCGAATATAACCTGAAATGGAACTTCTTCGAAGGCACGACCGAGGCCGAAATGGAAGCCCAGATGGAACGCGACCGGGTCTGGGATCGGCCCACGAAAAGCTTCAAGAAATCGGTGGAAGAACGCGCCTGGTCGCGGCTTGGCGTCGATGATCCGCACCAGGTTCTGGGCGGCAACGCCACCCGCAATCCCGGCAAATCCATTACCGGCAGCCGCCGTCTGCCCCCCACCGAACGCCGCGCCATCGAGATCCTGGAGGCCAAGGATCACTGGACCAAGGCGGAAGTGCGCAAGTCCTACAAGGCGCTGATCAAGGTGCTGCACCCCGATATGAACGGCGGCGACCGCAGCCAGGAAGAACAGCTGCAAGAGGTGGTCTGGGCCTGGGACCAGATCAAGGAAAGCCGCAACTTCAAGTAGGCGGCACGCCACCATCAGAAACAAAAAGGGCGGCCACCGGGGCCGCCTTTTTCATGTCATGTCAGGGGCTTGTCAGCCGAGGCTCATGCTGGCCGCGCTTTCCGGCAGTTCCTCGTCAAAGCAGCGCTGGTAGAACTCGGCCACGGTCTGACGCTCCAGCTCATCGCATTTGTTGAGGAAGCTTAGGCGGAAGGCGTAGCCGACCGAGCGGAAGATTTCCGCGTTCTGCGCCCAGTTGATCACGGTCCGCGGGCTCATAACCGTGGACAGCTCGCCATTCATGAAGGCCGTGCGGGTCAGGTCCGCGACCGTCACCATCTGGCTGATGGTCTGACGCCCGGCGGCGGTGTTGTAATGGGGGCTTTTCGACAGGACGATCTGCGTTTCCGCGTCATGGCTCAGGTAGTTCAGCGTCGCCACGAGGCTCCAGCGGTCCATCTGCGCCTGGTTGATCTGCTGCGTGCCGTGATAGAGCCCGGTCGTATCACCCAGACCCACGGTGTTCGCGGTGGCGAACAGGCGGAAATAGGGGTTCGGCGTTATGATCTCGTTCTGGTCCAGCAGCGTCAGCTTGCCGTCATGTTCCAGAACCCGCTGGATCACGAACATCACATCGGCGCGGCCCGCGTCATATTCGTCGAAGACGATGGCCACGGGATTGCGCAGCGCCCAGGGCAGGATGCCTTCGTGGAATTCCGTCACCTGTTTGCCGTCGCGCAATTTGATCGCGTCCTTGCCGATCAGGTCGATCCGGCTGATATGGCTGTCGAGATTGACGCGCACGGCGGGCCAGTTCAGGCGGGCGGCGACCTGTTCGATATGGGTCGATTTCCCGGTGCCGTGATAGCCCTGGATCATCACGCGGCGGTTATGGCTGAAACCTGCGAGAATCGCCAGCGTGGTGTCGGGGTCAAACTTGTAGGTGGGGTCGATTTCCGGCACGCGGTCACCGCGTTCCTCGAATCCCTTGACCTTCATGTCACTGTCGATGCCGAACACATCGCGGACAGAGATTTCTTCGGTGGGTTTGACAATCTTGTCCATCGCTCTTGTGCCTTCTCGCTGTATCTTCGGCTCCGCCGCTTGGTGTTGCACGATATTTCGGGGGGCTGCAAGGCCCCAGACCCCGTGCCGCGGCGGCGCGTTTTTTTCATTGCTGCTTCGAGGAAACGCGCTAGCTGCCATCGAATGAGCGCACAGACCGATCTGGAAGACCTGCTGGCCCGCATTGTCCTCAGGGACAGGGCGGCCTTCCGCGCGCTTTTTTCCGCGACCTCCGCGAAACTCTTTGGCATCTGCCTGCGTGTCTTGAACGACCGGGCCGAGGCCGAGGATGCCTTGCAAGAGGTGTTCATCAAGATCTGGAACCGCGCTGACCGCTACAAGGTTACGGGTCACAGCCCGATGACCTGGCTGATAACCATTGCGCGCAACCATGCCATCGACCGGCTGCGTGCCCGGAAAGGCGGCGGGGATACGGCAGAGCCCGATCTGGTGGTGGCCGATCCCGCCCCGGGGCCCGAGGCGCAGGCCATCGCGGCCGGAGAGGCGCGGCGCATCGCCGATTGTCTCGGCGAACTGGACCAATCCCGCGCGGCGGCGGTGCGGGGCGCCTATCTGGAGGGCGAAACCTATGCCGATCTGGCGGCGCGCTTTGACGTGCCGCTGAACACCATGCGAACCTGGCTGCGCCGCAGCCTGCTAACCCTGAAGGATTGTCTCAGCCGATGAGCGACCGGCCAACCATATCCCCTGACGACAGCGGCAAGGCGGCGGAATACGTCCTTGGCCTGCTGCCGGATGCGGAAGCGCGCGAGATGCGGGCGCGGCTGGCGTCAGAGCCCGCGTTGCGCGCCGAAGTCCTTGCGTGGGAACGGCGTTTCGCAACCATGGCCGAGCAGGAGGTCGCACCGGTGACACCGCCCACATCGGTCGAGGCGCGTCTGGTGGCCCATCTCTTCCGCGATGACGCCCGCTCGCGCTGGTATTGGTCGGGGCTTTGGCGCGGGGCCGCGGCCTTGGCCATGGCGGGATTGGTTGCGCTGGCGGTGCTGGTCTATTCCGGCGGCCCGGGCAGCCGTGACGAGCCGGACTACACTGCGATCATCGCCGCCGAGGACGGCAGCTTGCAATTGGCTGCGGCGCTCGATCTCGACAGCGGGCAGCTTCGCGTCAGCCGCCAATCCGGTTCCGTGGCCGAAGGCCGCGCGCAGGAGCTTTGGCTGATCGCGGGCGACGCGGCCCCGGTCTCGCTTGGCCTGCTGTCGGCAGAGGCTGAAACGCAAGTCGCGGTGCCGGAACCCCTGCGCGCTCTGTTTGCCGGGGGTGTACTGGCCGTATCGGATGAACCGCCCGGCGGATCGCCAACCGGCGCGCCCACGGGGGACGTCCTGGCCATTGGCGTGATCGAGGAAATTCAGGCTTGATTTCAGGGCCTTGAACCCTCTTTCAACTTTTTTATCCGCGCTGTGAAACTTACCGCCCCGCTGCCTCGTGGTTTCTGATGAGCGTCCCGGAATGGACGTGCCAACATCAGAGGAGACCACCACATGACCCCCAAGACCCTGACCGCTGCCCTTATGGCCCTCGGCCTGACCTCGGGCGTTGCACTCGCCGAATCCCATGCGTCCACCGGCAATCCGATGGTCGGCGGCGCGGCGATGTTCCCCACGATGAATATCGTAGAGAATGCGGTGAATTCCGCCGATCACACCACCCTCGTGGCTGCTGTGCAGCATGCGGGCCTTGTCGATACGCTGGCAGGCGACGGCCCCTTCACCGTCTTCGCCCCGACCAATGACGCCTTCGCAGCCCTGCCCGCCGGATCGGTCGAAGCGCTGCTGGAGCCCCAGAACATGGGCCGCCTGCGCGAAATCCTGACCTGCCACGTGGTCGCGACCAATGCCCTGTCCGATGCCATCATGGGCATGATCGCCGATGACAGCGGCGCGCATGACGTGCAGACCGTGGGCGGCTGCGTTCTGACCGCGCGGATGCAGGACGGCATGATCACGCTGACCGACCAGCAAAACCGCACCGCAACGGTGACCGTGGCCGATGTGGTGCAGTCGAACGGTGTGATCCACGTGATCGACACGGTGCTGTTGCCCGGCGCCTGACAGGTCACGTCCCGTCCCGGCCAGCCCCCATTCATGGCCGGGACGGGCCTCTACCGACGGATGCAACACGCGGTTCCTGTCCGATCTGTCCCCGGCAGGAAAGCCGGTCCCGCTTCTGACCGCGTCGTGAAAAGCCCCTGTTTCTTGGGGCATCGCATCCCCGGACGGGCGGCCTGCCCGAGCGGGGTCGCCCGCAAGCGCCCGGTCGTTGGCTCAGCCAATGGTCGGGCGTGTTGCTATGGCACGCCCCGCCGCCACAGCCGACGACCAGGCCCACTGGAAGTTGTAGCCGCCAAGCCAGCCGGTCACGTCCACCACTTCGCCAATCAGGAAGAGCCCCGATTGCAGCCGCGATTCCATGGTTTTCGAGGACATCCCGCCGGTCTCTACCCCACCAAGCGTCACCTCCGCCGTGCGGTAGCCTTCGGAGGAGGTGGGCGTCAGGTGCCAGTTTTCCAGCCGGTCCACCAGCGCCCGCAACGCCTTGTCCGATTGGTCCGCCAGATTGCCCGCCAGACCCCAGCTTTCTGCCAGAAACTGACACAGGGCGCGCGGCAGGTGGTCCGCCAGAACCGTCGTCAGCGCCTTGGCCCCGTCGGTCTGACGGCGCGCCCGCAAGGCATCATAGAGATCGGTGCCCGGACACAGCCGCAGCGACAGGCTGTCCCCTTCCCGCCAATAGGACGAGATTTGCAGGATCGCCGGGCCGGAGAGGCCCCTGTGGGTGAACAGCATCGCCTCTTCGAAACTGCCCTCATTGCAGCGCGCCACGACCGGCACGGCGCTCCCCGCCAGCGGGCGAAAGGCGGCCTTCTGATCCTCGTTGAAGGTCAGGGGCACAAGCCCCGGTCGCGTCTCGGTCAGGCTGTGCCCGAACTGCTGCGCAATGCGGTAACCAATCCCGGTCGCCCCCATCTTGGGGATCGACTTGCCCCCCGTCGCCACCACCAGGTTTTGGGCGGTGACGGTCACCGCGCGGCCTTCCCGTGTGAGGGCGACCGTGAAGCCGCTGCCATCATGGGTGATCTCGCCGATCTCGGT
>NZ_MNBL01000072.1 GCF_001879695.1 Nioella sediminis | reverse complement strand
CGGGCTGCATCTCCGCCAGCAGCATGGCGATGATTTCTTTCGCGGAACCATCGCAAAACAGCTGCCCGAGCGTCTTTTCATGCCAGGCAATCCCGTGCTTGTTCACCAGATCGAGGAAATCCCACTGCGTATACCGGCTGAGCGCGGATTTCGCGAAATGGGGGTTCTGGGAGAGGAAGTTCTCGGCCCCCGCAAACATATTGGTAAAATTGCAGCGCCCGCCGCCCGAGATGCGGATTTTTTCGCCGGGAGCCTTGGCATGATCCACCACCAGCGTATCCGGCCCGGCATGGGCGGCGCACATAAGGCCTGCGGCCCCGGCGCCAAGGATCAAGGTTGTGACATGCTGCGCGGTCATGGCGCCCTTCTGCGGGTCTCTCACCGCGAAGGCAAGCGTCATCGCGGCTTGGGGGTGGCGGCGGGCCGGCTTTGCCGTCATGATCCCCCAGATGTCCAAACCCCGGAGATGCCCGTTGACCATCCGCGCCCTGACCCTTCTGGCCCTGCTGATGCCCCTGCCCGCCCTCGCCCAGGACGAGATGCAGCCCCTGCGCGTGGAGGTCGGAGACGGCGCCCCCATGTCCTATATCGGCACCCGTTGCGCGGCCTTCTATGCCTCGTCTGCGGCCTATCTGGGCGACCAGATCAGCGAGGACATGCAGGATCAGGTCAACAATATCGTTGCGCTGCTGATGATGACGGCGGCGGACGCGATGGAACAGGAAGGGATGGAGCCCGACGCCGCCCGCGATGCGGTTGTCAGCGAGGTGGAAGCCCTCTCGGACGCCTATCGCCAGCGGTTCGACGCCAATGCCGAGGCGGGCCGCAACGCCTTTTCCGACGATCCGGTCTACCTGGCCGATAATGGGGATTGCACGGCCGTCATGACCGGCGAGGATTAAGGCACGCGGGAACGGGCTGACAAACCGGGGGCCGCGTCGCTATGCTGCCCTCGTTTTCAGCACCTCTCCTCAAGGATTTCCTCATGCGCATTCTTGCCCTGATCGCCGCCTGTCTGGCCGCGCCCGCATCCGCCCAGGATCTGAGCCTGACAGAAACCGACACCCTGCCCCGTCTCATCGACAGCCTGTGCGTCGACATCCATCCGCTCAATGGCTGCGAGCAGGTGATCCTGATGAGCAGGAGAGATGATGAGAGCAGCGCCGATCTGGTGATCCTGTCCGACCGGAGATTGGCCGACGACCCAAGCGCGCCGCTTCTGGTCCTTCGCAATGCCACGTATAACGGGTCCATGTGGGGCATGTCGCCATCGCTGGAGGAGGGCGACGGGCGCACCGTTCTGCTCCGTTCCGAGCAATCCGGCATCGGGCGCCACCCATGGTTCCAGACCCTGCGGATCGGCTGGCAGGAGGACGCGTTTCGCGTGCTTGGCTTCGGCTATTCCAGCTATGACCGGTTCACATCCGGCGGCTATAGCTGCTCACTGGACTATGACAGCGGTGAATGGAGCGCAGAGGCCACCTGGGTCGATCCGGAGAGCGAGGAGGAGCAATCGGTGGCGCAAAGCGGCACCCTGGACAGCCCCGCCCCGCTGCTGAGTGACCACGGGGCCTTCGCTGCCCTGCCCGACCCCTGCCGGGACGTGCAGGATCTGTTCTTCGACAACCTGCCATGAAGAAGACCATTGCGGGCAGTCTCATCCTCGCCCTGCTGACGGCCTGCCGTGAAGATGCCCGGATCGCAGACATGGAAGCGCTCGCTGAGCGCGCCTGCGCCTGTGAGACCGAGACCTGCGCAGCGGAGCTTGCCCCGCGCATCCTCAACATCCGCGGGTTGGAGCAGGAGAATCACGCAAATCTGCCTGCCGACCTGATCGCCCGCTACGACCGTGCATGGGCGAGGGCGACATCCTGTTTGACCGCGCTCTCTCCAACCCTGCGGAATCCCTGAAATCCCCCCTTTTCGCGGGCGCAGTGCGGGTGCATAACGGGGGCATGAAAAAGCCCTCGGATAACCCCGCAGATCCTTTCAAGAAGGCCCTCGCCGAAACCACCCGCGTGATGGCCGACGACCCCGAGCTTGGGGTCACATATTCCGTCGATCCGCCGGGGCAGACGGGCGACTCTGTGCGCCTGCCGCAGATCAGCCGCCGCATGACGCGCGAAGAGGTTCTGCTGGCGCGTGGCACGGCGGACGCCTTCGCGCTGAAGCACAAGTATCATGACACCGGCACCGCCGCCCGCTATGCCCCGCAAGGCCAGATGGCGCGCGACCTGATGGACGCCATGGAAACCGCCCGCTGCGAGGCCATGGGCGCCCGGCATATGCCCGGCACCGCAGGCAATATCGACGCCAAGATCGGCAACGAGGCCCGCCGCAAGGGCTATGGCGAAATCCGAGAGGCCGCCGACGCGCCGCTGGCCGTGGCCGCCGGTTACCTGATCCGCCATCTCGCCACGGGCCGCGAGCTGCCGCCAGAGGCCGCCAATGTCATGGAGCTGTGGCGCGGCTTCATCGAGGATCGCTGTGCAGACACGCTCGACAATCTCGACGAGGTGCTGTCCGACCAGACCGCCTTTGCCAAGCTCTCCCGTCAGCTGATCGAAGATCTGGGCTATGGCGACCAGTTGGGCGAAGACCCCGACGACATGGACGAGGATAACGAGGACGAGGCGGAAGCCGACGACGACGAGAACCCCGATTCCACCGGCGACGCGGACGAGGATCAGGACGAACAGGCCGATGCCTCGCCCGAACAAAGCCAGGAAGAACAGCAGGATGCCAGCCAGGCCTCGGTCGAAATGGACGATCAGGGCGACATGGAAGAGGCCGAGGAAACCGAACTGCCCGAGGGCGAGGCCCCGCTGGAACCGCCGCCCCCTGCCCCCCATTCCGAGGCCGACCCGGATTACACGGTCTATACGACCGAACATGACGAAGAGATCATGGCCGAGGAACTGGCCGAACCGCAGGAACTGGAACGCCTGCGCGCCTATCTCGACCAACAGCTGGAGCCGCTGAAAGGCGCGGTCAGCCGCCTGGCCAACAAGCTGCAACGCCGCCTTCAGGCGCAGCAGAACCGGTCATGGGAGTTTGACAAGGAAGAGGGCGTGCTGGACGCAGGCCGTCTGGCGCGCGTGGTGGCGAACCCCACGACGCCGCTGTCCTTCAAGGTCGAAAAGGACATGGATTTCCGCGACACGGTGGTGACGCTGCTGCTGGACAATTCCGGGTCCATGCGCGGGCGGCCGATTTCCATTGCCGCGATCTGTGCCGATGTTCTGGCCCGCACGCTGGAACGCTGCTCGGTGAAGGTGGAGATCCTCGGCTTCACCACCCGCGCCTGGAAAGGCGGGCGGTCGCGTGAGGAATGGCTGGCAGAGGGCCGCAAGCAACAGCCCGGACGCCTCAATGACCTGCGCCACATCATCTATAAACAGGCCGACGCACCGATGCGCCGGACGCGGGACAATCTGGGCCTGATGATGAAAGAGGGCTTGCTGAAGGAAAACATCGACGGCGAGGCGCTGGAATGGGCACATCGGCGGATGCTGGCGCGGCGCGAACAGCGCAAGATCCTGATGGTGATCTCGGATGGCGCCCCGGTCGATGATTCCACCCTATCTGTGAACCCGTCGAACTACCTGGAAAAACACCTGCGCGACGTGATTGCCATGGTCGAGAAGCGCAAGGCGGTGGAACTGCTGGCCATCGGCATCGGCCATGACGTGACCCGGTACTATGACCGGGCTGTGACGATCACCGATGCGGAGCAGCTGGCGGGTGCGATGACGGAACAGCTGGCCTCGCTCTTCGACAGCGACCCGCGCGCGCGGGCGCGGTTCCTTGGTTTGAAGAAGGTAAGCTGAGCACGCCCATGCGACCGGCAGCGCCTGTGGACGGGACAGGAGCGAGGGGCCAGCCCCTCGCGCTCCCCGAGGTATTTTGGCCAAGATGAAAGACAATTTTAATAAAGTTGCACGGGAATGCCTTTGGTGAGGTGATGGGCCTGAGGAGCTACGGCAGCGATGGACAAATCCCGCGCCCCGGTGCAGGCTCCGCGCCATGACCGATACCAGCCCCACCCGTTTCCAGAGCTTTTCTTCCGCGACCAGCCCCGAACAGGGGCCGCCCCGGCTGGCTATGTTGCGCGCCGAACTGGCGACGCAGGGCCTGTCGGGCTTTCTGGTGCCGCGCGCCGATGCGCATCAGGGGGAATATGTGGCCGCGCGGGATGAAAGGCTGGCCTGGCTGACGGGGTTCACCGGATCGGCGGGGTTTTGTGCGGTGCTGCCTGACAGGGCGGGCGTCTTCGTGGATGGCCGCTACCGGGTTCAGGTGAAGGAGCAGGTGGCGCTGTCCGATTTCACCCCGGTGAACTGGCCCGAAACCGCGCTGGAGGACTGGCTGAAGGATCACCTGCCCAAGGGCGGCACCGTGGGCTTCGATCCCTGGCTGCACACCAGCCAGGAGATTGACCGGCTGGAGGCCGCCCTGACGCCTGCCCAAATCTCGCTGCGCCCCGTGGCCAACCCGCTTGACGCGATCTGGCCCGACCAGCCGGATCGCCCCAATGCGCCTGCAATCGGGTTTCCCGTTGAAATTGCCGGGAGAAAATCCGGCGAGAAACGGGGGGACATCGCGGATGCCCTCGCCAAGGCGGAACAGGCCGCAGCCGTTCTGACCCTGCCCGATTCCATCTGCTGGCTGCTCAACATCCGCGGCGGCGACCTGCCGCATCTGCCCGTGGTCCAAGCCTTCGCCATCATCGACAGCCGCGGTCATGTGACCCTGTTCAGCGACCCGGCCAAGTTCGAAGCGCTCGGCCCCGATCCGAACATCACGCTAAAGCACTGGGATGATTTCGAGGCGGTCCTTGCCACGCTCTCTGGCCCCGTGCGCGTCGATCCCGCCACCGCGCCACACAAGCTGCGCATGGTGCTGGACGCGGCAGGGGTGGAGATCGCCACCGGACAAGACCCCTGCATCCTGCCAAAAGCGCGCAAGACGGCCGCCGAGATCAAGGCCACCACCACCGCCCATATCCGCGACGGGGTGGCCTTTGCCCGTTTCCTGCACTGGTTCGACACGGAGGCCCCGAAGGGGGAGCTGACCGAGATCGACTGCGCCCGCAGGCTGGAGGCATTTCGGGCGGATACCGGGGTGCTGAAGGACATCTCCTTCGACACGATTTCCGCCGCCGGTCCCCATGCCGCCCTGCCCCATTACCGGGTGTCCGAAGCGTCGAATGCGACGATCACCTCGGGGCAGATCTATCTGGTCGACAGCGGCGCGCAGTACGAGGACGGGACCACCGACATCACCCGCACCATCGCCGTGGGCACGCCAGGCACGGAGGAGCGTAGCGCCTTCACCCAGGTGTTGCGCGGGATGATCGCCGTCAGCCGCGCACGCTTTCCCAAGGGGATCGCCGGGCGTGATCTCGACTCGCTCGCGCGCATGCCGCTCTGGCAGGCGGGGCGCGATTTCGATCATGGGACAGGGCATGGCGTCGGCGTCTATCTGTCGGTCCATGAAGGCCCGCAGCGGATTTCCCGCGTCTCCACCCTGCCGCTGCAACCGGGCATGATCCTGTCCAATGAGCCGGGCTACTACCGCGAGGGCGCCTTCGGAATTCGCATCGAAAACCTGATCGTGGTGCGCGAAGCCCCGGCCCTGCCCGGCGGCGACCCGCGCGACATGCTGGAATTCGACACCATCACCTGGGCGCCCATTGACCGGCGTCTGATTGACGCAGATGCGATGAACAGGGACGAAATCGCGTGGATTGACGCCTATCATGCGCGAACCGCCGAAAAACTGCGATCGCACCTGCCAGCCGATACGGCAGACTGGCTGGATCGGGCCACGGCACCGCTGTGACATCATCCTGTTACAGGCAAGCGGCAGATCATGCCGGGATAAACGCGTTTACGGACGAGGGAGAGGGACAAAGATGACAAGCCATATCAAGATTCGCAAAGCGGCGGGCACCTGGGTTGTGCGGGCCGGGGGGGCCGTTCTGGGGGAATCCAAGAACGCATTGGAACTGACCGAGGGCGACTATCCGCCCGTGATCTACTTCCCCCGCGAAGATATCGGCATGGCATTCCTCGACGCCTCGGAACAGACCAGCCATTGCCCGTTCAAGGGCGATGCAGCCTATTACTCGATCGTGACCAAGTCGAACGTGATCAAGAACGCGGCCTGGAGCTACGAGGCCCCCACCGAAGAGGCCGCCGAGATCGCGGGCTACCTGGCCTTCTACCCGAACCTCGTGGCCATCGAGAAAGTCTGAGCGCTAGTCCGTCAGCCAAGCCAGATCGCGCATCATCAGCACCTGATTGAATCTGTGAAAGGCACTGTTTCTCCAAAACGGGCTGTCGCGGTCACGGGGACCATGGACAGAGATCGCGGCAACTGCCGTACCGTCGATCTCTAATGCAGTTGCCTGCATGGCGTTGCCGAACATCTCTGCCATCGTGCGGCGCGTAACGCTGCTCGGCAGGGTTTCCCAGTTTGCCCGCGCAGCCGCGGCATAGCGCTCAGCCTCGGCCAGAGTGTCGGTGACGAACGCGAAAACCGCCCCCTCCTGCGCCCCATGGATCAGGTCAGCGACCATGAGGGGACCGCCCCTGCCGGACAAGCCCAGGTTGAGATAGAGCCGAAGCGCAACCACCTCTCCGGGCACGTCCAGTCCGGTGTCGAGCACCGAAACAACAGCCCGCGTGCCAGAGTGCTGCCCGATCGAGCCCTCTGGCGTGGCAATGGCCTGCGCCATCGTCGGCCAGGTCGCGGTCTGAACCAACCGATCCCCGTCGAGCCACAGCCTTGACGACAAGCCCAACCCATAGCCGAAGAAATCGTCCCGGCGGCTCAGGTCTGTCTCCATGTCCACGCCACGCCAGAACACGGTCTGGCCCTGAAACGGCTGCTCCTGATAGCCGAAACCCGCGGCGCTGAGCGCCGGGCCCACGCCGGCCCCCTGTCCCTCGGGCAAGTCCAGCAGGACAGTGCGGCGCTGCCCTTGCATCATCATCGCGAACTGCTCGACCTGGAACAGGTCGATCCCATGCGTCTGCCCGAGGCCGTCATTGTCCAGCACAATGCGCTGCGCAAGTGACACGGGCGCCGCCCGCAATATCGGCGCCAGCATCGGGTCGTCATCCATCTGCCCTAGCGCCGCCGCCATCATCGCAGCGGCGCGAACGGGGATAGGATTGCCGTAGTCAACCTCGATACTCCCGTCACCGGGCGGCAGTGGCAGACGATCCAGAAGCGCAAGGATCGGCGCAGCACGGTCCTGCGCGGTGGCGCTTGTGACGCAGGCAATGGTGAGGAAGGCAATGAAAAGGGCACGGATCATGGCGGGCCTCCGGTAATGATCTTCTTGAAAGGCCCCGAAACCTATCATGTATGACCGCCGTCGTCAGCTATGCTCCTCTGCCGCTGTCGCCGCCAGCGCCCGGTTATACGCCTTCAACGCATCGACCTGATAGAGCGCGCCTTCCAGCGCCGGGGGGGCGTCGCCGGGGGCCAGCGTCACCACCGGGATGATGTCCAGCCCGGTGCGTTCAAAGACCGGCATGGCCCGTTCCAGCGTCGCGTTCATCTCCAGGTAGATGCCCTGGTCCACCAGCGTCAGCAGCGCCTCGCTCTCGCCGGTCCGGTCGTGATCCAGAGGGCGCATCACCTTGGCCACCCGGAACATGCCAAGCAGATAGGCCTGCGGCCCGGCAGCCAGGTGGATATTGCGCCGCTCAAGCTGCGTGAGGAAGAAGGACCGGTCCACCATCCGGCTGGCCACGGCGGTCGACAGCGACACCGAGACCATCACAGCAAGCCCCGTTTGCCAGTCGCCCGTCAGTTCGAAAACGATAAGCGTGGTGGAAATCGGTGCTCCCAGAACAGCCGCCGCCACCGCCCCCATTCCGGCCAGCGCATAAAGCGTCTCGGACCCCGACACATCGGGAAAGATGCCCGTGGCGATCATGCCGAAGGCCAACCCGGTCAGCGCCCCGATCATCAGCGAGGGCGAGAACACCCCGCCGCCCATACGGCCCCCGATGGTGATGCCAACGGCAATGACCTTGAGAATGGCGAAGACAATGGCCTCATGCAGCAGCAATTCGCCGGTCAGCGCCGCCGAGGTCGTCTCATACCCGACCCCGATGATATGCGGGAAGGCAATGGCCAACGCCCCCAAAAACGCCCCCGCAATCGCCGGACGCAGCCAGCGCGGCAGCCCGGTGCGCCGCTGGATGCCGTTGCCAAGGTCCTCCGCCCAGAACACCCCGCGCATGAAAACCGCAGCGATGCCCCCCGCCAGCAGGCCAAGCAGCATGAAAGCCGGCAGCTCCACGTAGAATTCCAGCGCGCTGTCCGTGCCCAGGTGAAACTCGGTCATGTCGCCGAATTCCAGCCGGTTGATGACCGTACCCGCGACCGAGGCGATGACGATGGGGGCGAAGGCATGCACCGCGAAATGGCGCAGCACAACTTCCAGAGCAAAGAGCGCCCCGGCAATCGGCGCGTTGAAGCTGGCCGACACCGCCGCCGCCACCGCGCAGCCCAACAGGTCGCGCCCGGTGATCCCGTCTGCCTTGATCCAGTCCGAGACCCGCGACGACACCACGCCCGCCAGATGCACCACCGGCCCTTCCCGCCCGGTGGACCCGCCCGAGGACAGCGTGATCAGCGAGGCCAAGGCCGAGGCGATCCCCGCCTTCTGCTCTACCCGGCCATCGGCCAGCGCCGCGCCCTCGATCACATCGGCCACCGCGCGCACCCGTCCATCCGGTGTGAACCAGTGCAGGATCAGACCCACGATCAAGCCGCCGACGATCGGCGCGACAAGGATCAGGAACCACGGCAGACCTTCGGCAAAAGAATGCAGCATGCGGGGGTCTTCAACGCCGTAGATGGTGCTTTGCAGCCAGTCGATGCCTTTCCGAAAGAAGAGCGCCGCGAAGCCTGCGGCAATACCCACGGCCAGCGCGATGAACCAGAACTGGATCTGGCTTGACCCCTTGTGGCGCAGAACCTCCCACCCGCCTCTAGCAGCCGTCACCGCCTGGCTTAGCTGATCACGCAAAAAGGGCTGTTTCTCGCCTGACACGGGGCCGTCATCCTCGCAATCAACCGGCCCGCCCGCTGCGCACCGGCTTTCCCCATCCCTAACCGCTTTTCACAGCAATGAAAATCGCGATGTCAGTCCCTCCGCACGCCGTCCCCCGGCTTGTCAAGGCGCGCGCCAGCGCCCGCCGCAAGGCGGCTTGGCCTTGACAGGCCGGGGGACGGCAAAAGCCTTGCAAAGGCCCTGAAGCGGGCAGATCCCGGCTTCAGGGCCTCTCAGCAGACAGCCAGCACCGAAAAGCCTGCGCAACAAGGGCCATTTTCTCAGCGATCCATCCGATATCCCGTGGAAACGCGGCCCGAGGAGGCCCCCGCGAAAGCGGGGGTTGACGAGGGGCGCTCGCGGGTCGACGACGCAGTTGGCGAAACCGCTCAGAGCTTCAGCAATTCCCGCGCCGCCTGATGCGCGGCATCGGTCACCGTGTCACCCGACAGCATCCGCGCCACCTCGCCCACGCGATCCGCATCCGACAGGGGCACAACCCGGCTCAGCGTCACCTCGCCCTCGACGCGCTTTTCCACCCGCCAGTGATGCGCCCCAAGCGCCGCCACCTGTGGTGAGTGCGTGACGACCAGCACCTGGCTGCCCTCCGCCAGCGCCTTCAGCCGCCGTCCAACCGCATCCGCCGTGGCCCCGCCAACGCCCCGGTCGATCTCGTCGAAGATCATCGTCAGCCCCTCGGCCCGCTCGCTCAGGCAGACCTTCATGGCCAGCAGAAACCGCGACAGCTCCCCGCCCGAGGCCACCTTGTTCAAAGGTCCGATCGGCGCGCCGGGGTTGGTGCGGGCGGCGAAGACCACCGCGTCCTGACCGGTCGGGCCGGGGTCAGTGGCCGAGATTTCGGTCACGAAGACCGCGCGTTCCATTTTCAGCGGTGCAAGCTCCTGCATGATCCGCGCATCAAGACGCGCCGCCGCGTCCCTGCGCGCTTCGGTCAATGCACCGGCTGCCGTATCAAACGCCGCCCGCGCCCGGTCCCGCGCCGTTTTCAGCGCCCCCAGATGCGCGACCGACCCGTCCAGCGCCTCCAACCGTCCGCGCAGCTCCTCCGCGAAGCCACCCAGATCATCGGGGACCACGCCATGCTTGCGCGCCAGCGCCCGCAGGGCAAAGAGCCGCTCTTCGGTCTCTTCCAGCTCTGCGGGGTTGAAGCTCAGCCGTTCCGCAAACGCCTCCACGCCCGCCTGCGCCTCGCCTAGTTCCACAAGCGCCCGTTCGAGTGCGGCAAGCGGCGCGTCCAGCCCGCCCTCGGCCTTGTCTGTCAACCCATCGAGCCAGCGCAGCGCGTCCGACAGAGCGCCCTCGCCCCCTTGGCTGCCAAGCGCCTCCAGCGCCCGCGCCACGTCGGACCGCATCTTCTCGGCTCCCTGCATCAGCCGCCGACGCGCGTCGAGCACCTCTTCCTCGCCCGGTTGCGGGTCGAGCCCGTCCAGTTCCGCCACCGCATGGCGCAGGAAATCCTCTTCGGCTTTCAGCTCGGCCGCTTCGGATTCTGCCTCGGCCAGCGCCCGGTCGGCGGCACTCACCGCACGCCACAGCGCTGCCACCTCATCCCGCTGCGCCCCAAGCCCGCCGAAATCGTCCAGCATGTCCCGATGCACGCGCGGATCCAGCAGGCCCCGGTCATCGCCCTGCCCGTGCAGCTCCACCAGCGTGTCCGACAGCGTCCGCAGCACCTCGCCCGACGCCCGCCGGTCATTGACCCAGGCCGTCTTGCGCCCCTGCGCGGTGTTCACCCGGCGCAGAATCAACTCGTCCCCACCCGGCAGCCCCGCCTCCTCCAGCACCGCATGCGCGCCGTGCCCATCCGGCAGATCGAAGACCGCCTCGACCTCGCCCTGGTCTGCCCCTGCGCGCACCAGATCGGCGCGGCCCCGCCACCCCAGAACGAAGCCAAGGGAATCGAGCAAAATCGATTTGCCCGCCCCGGTTTCGCCGGTCAGCACATTCAGACCCGGCTGGAAGCTCAGCTCCAGCCGGTCGATGATCAGCATGTCACGAATGTCGAGATTGCGCAGCATCTCTGCCCTCACGGCCCTTGAGCGTCAGAGCCATTCCCCGCGCACCGTCTGCTGCCAGATCTCGCGCAGCCAGCTTTCGCCCGCAGCCTCCGGTGCCAGTTCCTGATCGTTGAGCAGGCGGAAGGCATCGTCATAGAAGGGCGAGGCCTGGAAGTTGTGACCCAGGATCGCGCCGGCGGTTTGTGCCTCATTGGGCAGGCCAAGCGCCAGATAGGCCTCGACCAGACGCATCAGCGCCTCGGGCGTGTGGCTGGTGGTCTGGAATTGCTCCACCACCACGCGGAAGCGGTTGATGGCGGCGGTATAGTTTTCACGACGCAGGTAGTAGCGCCCGATTTCCATTTCCTTGCTGGCCAGATGGTCAAAGGCGAGGTCGAATTTCAGGATCGCGGAGGCCGCATATTCGCTGTCGGGATAGCGTTCGATCACCACCCGCAGGGCCTGCAAGGCCTGATAGGTCAGGCCCTGGTCGCGGCCCACCTGGTCGATCTGGTCATAATAGGACAGCGCCAGCAGATACTGGGCATAGGCGGCATCTTCATCGGCGGGGTAGAAGTCGAGGAAGCGCTGCGCGGTGGCGCGGCTGTTCTCGTAATCGCGGTCCTGATGATAGGCATAGGTGGCCATGATCAGCGCGCGCCGGGCCCATTCCGAATAGGGGTGCAGGCGTTCGACCTCAAGGAACAGGGCGGCAGCATCATCGGGATTTCCCGCTTCCATCTCGGCCTCGGCCTGCTGGAAGATCGGCTGCGCCTCCATCTCCTCGATCGGGGTGTCGTTGTTGCGGTTGCGCCAGCTGGCACATGCCGAAAGCGACAGGACCAAGGCCAATGCCACGCTCGCTTTCAACCCCGTTCTCAGCAATCCTCGCCCCCGTGCCATTGCCCGAAACCTCATGCGTCTACTTGCGGCAAGCTTGCTTGCCTGCCCTCTCTGCCATTGGTCCTAGCACATTAATTCTGAGGGCAAAACGCCTGAATCGTCCCTCGCGCGTTTCACGCAACGGCGGACAAGTCCTCGGGGTGCAGATCGACGCCGGGAAGCTGCGCCGCCTGATCGGGCGTGCATTCCACCATGCGCCACGCGCCGGGGGTCGCGAACAGCTTTCGCAACAGCTGGTTGGTCAGCATGTGACCGGCGCGCACGCCTTCGTATTCGCCAAGCACCGGCGCCCCGGCAAGGCCCAGATCGCCAAGCGCATCCAGCATCTTGTGGCGCACGGGCTCATCCGCATGGCGCAGACCGCCGGGGCTGGTCACGTAATCCCCGTCCACGACAACCGCGTTTTCACCGGGCACACCGCCAAGCGCGAGCCCGTTGGCCTGCATGAATTCCACATCCGCCTGGCGGCAGAAGGTGCGGCTATCGCATAGTTCACGTACGAAATGGCCGTTGCACAGATCCATTTCGCGGGTCTGGCGGCCGATGGCGGCATCGGGAAACTCGATATCGAAGCGCATCTTCATGCTGGCCGAGGGGCGCAGCGTGGCGCGGGCCTCGCCCTGTTCGACGCTGACCTCGGTCAGGATTTCGATCGCGGTGATCGCGCTGCCCTGCCCCTGCACGCCGCGCGCCAGAATGCCCCGCACGAATTGCGCGGCAGACCCGTCGAGGATCGGCACTTCCGGCCCGTCAATTTCCACCAGCGCATTGTGCACGCCGCAGCCCACGAGCGCGGCCATCACATGTTCCACGGTCGAGACCTCGACACCGGCCTCGTTGCGCAGGATGGTGCACAGCTGGCTTTGCGGCACCGCGTCGTAGCGGGCCGGGATCATGTTGTCACGGTCGGTGATATCGGTGCGCCGAAACCAGATGCCGAAAGAGGCCGCCGCCGGATGAATCGTCAATCGCGCCGGACGCCCGGAATGAAGCCCGATGCCCTTGAATTGAACTGCTGTTCTGATGGTGGCCTGCAAGGCGCGCTCCACTGTCTGTCCCAGGATCACGAGGATCGGTGCGGCCACATCCCACGGCCCTGACGCAATCCCCATGGCAAACAGAGTGCCCCCTCCATTTGCATGACCAAGGGCTTAACCGCCTCTTCCATGATTAACAATTCAAGGATTGTGACTCGCTGCAACAAAGCGGAAATATGTCGGCAGTTTTTCGCCACCGACCTGTGGATAACCACGTATCCCCCTGACCCCAAACGAAAAAGGACCACCCCGAAGGGCGGCCCTCTTGGTCACAAAGTGTAACGCGATCAGTTCGCCTGACGGCGCAGGAAGGCCGGGATCTCGATCCGGTCTTGCTCGGGATCGACCTGGTCATCCTCGTGATGGGTGCGCGACTGCATGCTTGGCTGACGGCGCTGTGTGGGCACCGGGGCCTCTTCGCCATGGCCGGTCATGCGGTTGAGCAGCGAGTTGATGCCGAAGCGCGATCTGCTGCCGTGATCCTCCGCCTCGGGGGCCGGGGTGGCGGCACGGGGCGCATTGCCACGGTCCTTTGCAATCGCATCGCGCAGGCGGGCCAGCGTTTCCGGGGTCGGATGACCCTTGTTGGCGCGCGGGGCGACGTACTCTTCCTCAACCGGTTCGGAAGCGACGCGAGCCTCCGGACGCGGGGCCGGAGCGGATTCGGCCACCTGAGGCGTATAGGCCGGGGCCGGAATGCTGTCATCCTCTTCGAACAGGTCTTCTGCCTGTTCATGGGCGGTTTCCGCATCGAAGCGGGTAAAGAGGCTGGGTTCCGGCGTGGCTGCGGGCTGGTCTTCCTCGATCTCTTCTTCCAGCATCATCGGAGCAGCCGCAGCGGCGGCACTGCCCCGGCCCGACATGGCAACCGAGTCCGTGTGCAGGCGGCGCATCGGTGCCGGAATGTCCTGATGGATCTCGGCGGCGTCGATGCCGGTGGCCACGACGGACACGCGCATCTTGCCTTCCATCTCGGTATCGAGGGTGGAGCCAACGATGATATTGGCCTCCGGGTCCACTTCCTCGCGGATGCGGTTGGCGGCTTCATCCAGTTCGAACAGCGTCAGGTCATAGCCGCCGGTGATGTTGATCAGCACGCCACGGGCGCCCTTGAGGCTGATTTCATCGAGCAGCGGGTTGGCAATGGCGCGCTCGGCGGCCTGAACCGCGCGATCTTCGCCCTCGCTTTCGCCGGTGCCCATCATCGCCTTGCCCATCTCGTTCATCACCGCGCGCACGTCGGCGAAATCGAGGTTGATCAGGCCTGGACGGACCATCAGGTCGGTCACACCCTTGACGCCCTGGTAGAGCACGTCATCGGCCAGCGCGAAGGCTTCGGTGAAGGTGGTCTTTTCATTGGCCAGCCGGAACAGGTTCTGGTTGGGAATGATGATCAGCGTGTCAACGACCTTTTGCAGCGCCTCGATGCCCTCATCGGCCTGGCGCATGCGCTTGGCGCCTTCGAACTGGAAGGGCTTGGTCACGACGCCGACGGTCAGCACACCCAGTTCACGGGCGGCCTGTGCGATGATCGGGGCTGCGCCGGTGCCGGTGCCGCCGCCCATCCCGGCGGTGATGAAGCACATATGCGCGCCGACGAGGTGATCCACGATGGTCTCGATGCTTTCCTCGGCGGCAGAGGCGCCCACGGCAGGGCGCGCACCCGCGCCAAGACCTTCCGTCACTTTCGCGCCCATCTGGATGCGAGAGGAGGATTTGGAATGCTGCAATGCCTGCGCATCGGTGTTGGCGACCACGAATTCGCAGCCGTCAAGCTCTTGGTCGATCATGTTGTTGACGGCATTGCCGCCTGCCCCGCCAACGCCAAACACGGTGATGCGCGGCTTCAGGTCCGGTTGATCCGGCATGGTCAAATTCAGGGTCATTTGAAAGTCCGCCTGTGGTTCTTGTTTGATGGCCCCGATCTTGTGCCGGATAGCCGATTTCTGCCTTGTTTGGATTGAATCCTAACGCGTTCGCGGCAGGGCGTCACGCAAAAACTGGCCCAATGACGCGAAATATGGGGCAGAATCCGGGCATGGCGGCGGGATTTTGCTCGTGGCCCCTGCATCTAGCGTCAAATTACCGGCCCCACACCAAAGATGCAGGGTCCGGTCCGGCTGATTTATCCGCGGATCACCAGTTGTCGCGGAACCATTTCACCGCGCGCCGCAGGGACCGGGCGGGGTATCTGTCGGCGGGCACTTCGAAATCCCACCATTCATCCTGCGGGTAGGCGGCGAACAGCGCCAGCCCCACGCAGGCGGAAAAGGCCGGCCCACAGGCCGATTGCGGCAGGCCCTGCACCCGCAAGGGGCGGCCAAGCCGCACCTGGTTGCCCAGAATGCGGCTGGCCAGCTGGTCGAGGCCCGGAATCTGGCTGCCGCCGCCGGTCAGGACGATGCGTTGCGAGGGCAGATGGTCGAAGCCCGCATCCTCCAGAGTGGCGCGCACCTCTTCCAGGATTTCCTCAACCCTCGGCCGCATCACGCCGATGAGCTCCGCCCGGCTGATCGAGCGGCGGTCATGTTCCCAATCGCCGGTGTCGCTTTCCAGCTCGATCCGTTCGCGGTCATCCATACCGGTCGCGACCAGCCCGCCAAAGCGGGTCTTGATCCGTTCCGCGTCGGCAGCCGGGATCTGCAACCCTTGGCTGATATCGCTGGTGACGTGATCGCCGCCCATGCGCACGGTATCGGCGTAAATCATGTGTTTCTTGATGAAGATCGACACGCCCGTGGTGCCGCCCCCCAGATCGACGCAGGCCGCGCCGAGCTCCTGCTCATCTTCCACGAGGCTTGATACGCCCGCCACGTAAGGCGACGAGGCCACCCCCGCCAACTCAAGGTCACAACGCTTCACGCAATGCAGCAGCGTCTCGATCGCATGGGCCTCGATGGTCAGCATATGCATATCCGCCGACAGCCGGTTGCCCACATGGCCGCGCGGATCCTTCAGCCCCGACCGGTGGTCGAGCGCGAAATTCACCGGCTGCGCATGCAGCACCTCGCGCCCCTCGCCGATATCGGGCACGTCGCAGGCGGCCAGCGCGCGGGCCACATCGCATTCGGTCACGGTGCCGGTTTGCAAGCTGGTTTCGCCCACCAGCCCATAGGACCGGGGCCGCGCGCCCGAGAAGCTGACGATGACGTGATCGACGCGCATATTGGCCATCTTCTGCGCCGCCTGCACGGCGGTGCGAATGGCGCGCTCGGTTTCCTGAACGGTGTCGATCTCGCCGAATTTCACCCCGCGGGATCGCGTCGTTGCCGCACCGATCACCCGGAAATTCGACTGTCCCGCCATCGCGCCCACCTCTTCCGAGGGGCGCAGGTCGTCCGAGCTGTCGAAGCGCAGCACAAGGCACGATGTCTTGTAACTGCCGATATCCAGAATGGCGATCACGCCCCGGCGCATGGCTTCCTGTCGCTTGGCCCGCATGGCCCGCTGTGACTGATACAGCATACTCATCCGTTCCGGTCTCCCGTGATATCCGTCGCCCGCATGCGGCGCAGTTCCGCCATCGCCTGCGGGGTCAGTTGCAACACCGTCCGCGTGCCATCGCGCATGTCGACGCGAGCCACATCCCTGTCCAAAAGCTCCTGCGCATCGTGCAGGGCCAGCACCTCTTCCAGCGCGCGCACCGGCTGATCGGCGGGCAGCAGGATGCGCGGCCCGTCTTCCAGCACCACGTCCCACCGGCGTTCACCCATCCGCACGAGCCCCCGCAGACGGTCCCCAAGGGGGCGGGCCACGGCAAAGAGCGCCATCGCTTCGGCCGCTGCCTCGTTCGCGCCATCGCCGGAAATCACCGGCAGATCCACCAGCCTCGGTCGCGCCAGCAGAGGCGCCACCCGCTCTCCGCCCGCATCCACGACCCAAAGCCCCTCGCGCGCCTGCCAGACCAGCGCCGGGCGGCGTTCGGTCACGATGACGGCCAGTTCGCCACCCGAGCGGACCCGCAGCTCCGCCGTTTCAACGGCGCGGATCTCCTCGACCCGGTCGCGCAGTCGCGGCAGGTCCAGATCGAAGGAGGATGTGGGGAAGTCGAGCGCCAGCGTGGCGCGGATTTCCTCGGCCAGCACCGGGGTCGCGCCTTCGATCGCCATCAGGTTGACGCGAAATTCGGGCCGATCCTCGACCGAGCGGCGGATCTCCGCGACACTGTCCTGCAACCGCTGAATATTGGCGGGGTCAGAGGCATAAAGCCCGACCGCCCCCGCGATCAGGAAAGACGGGATACCGACCCGCAGCACCGACCGGAACAGCGGCGTCAGCCACAACCGCTGCGCTCGGTAGGACCAGCGCGAAGGCGCGGGATCGCGCGGCACATCCCCCCGGCGGCGGATTATCTGTCGCATGACGCATCCTCCACCATCCAGGTGCACATCTTGCCAAAGCTGATGCCGCATTGTTCGCCCTGCTCGGGGCTGAGAGACGTGGGCGTCATGCCGGGCTGTGTGTTGACCTCCAGCATGATCAACCCGTCCAGCCCGCGCGTGTCGTCCCACCGGAAATCGGCGCGGCTCACGCCCCGGCAGCCAAGCGCGTTGTGGGCGGTCAGGGCCTGTTCCATGCAGGCCTCGAACACCTCTTGCGGCACATCGGCGGGCATCTCGTGGCGCGATCCGCCGACGGAATACTTGGCGTGGTAGTCATACCAGCCATCGGTGAAGATCTCGGTCACCGTCAGCGCCCGGTCACCCATCACCGTGACCGTCAGTTCGCGGCCCGGCGCGTAGGTTTCGACCATCAGCCTCTCGGGCATATCCTCGGACAGCGCGGGCGGGCCGTTTGCCGCCTCCTGCACGATATAGACCCCGACCGAGGAGCCCTCGTTATTGGGCTTCACCACATAGGGCGGGTCCATCAGATGGGCGGCCATGATCTCGGATTTCGGGGCGATGATGCTCTCCATCACCGGAATACCCGCCGCGCGGAACACATCCTTGGACCGCTGCTTGTCCATCGCCAGGGCCGAGGCCAGAACGCCCGAATGGGTATAGGGCAGCCGCATCCATTCCAGGATGCCCTGCACGCAACCATCTTCACCCCACCGGCCATGGAGGGCGTTGAACACGACATCTGGTTTGATCTCGGCAAGCCGTTCGGCCAGATCAAGGCCCGCATCGACCTCGATCACCGTGAATCCTTCATCCCTCAGCGCGGTTACGCATTCCTTGCCGGACGACAGGCTGACCTCGCGCTCGGCTGAGAGTCCGCCCATCAAAACCGCAACTGTGGGGAGTGTTCTGCCCGAACTATCCGCCACCTGTGCCTCATTCATGCCGCGGGCTTATCTGCCCGTCTGGCTTATCGTTTTCGCCGGTTACTCCGGCTTGTCACCGCACGCCGGTTCGCCGACGCGCATGATTTCCCATACTAGCTCTATTCCGCTGTTTTGGAAAACCCTTTTTCGAACCTCCTCGCCAAGGGACTCGAGGTCATCCGCCGTCGCGCCCCCGGTATTGAGCAGAAAGTTGCTGTGTTTTTCCGACATCTGCGCGCCTCCCCGCCGGGCCCCGCGCATGCCGGCATCGTCGATCACCTTCCAGGCCTTCAGGTCATGGACGTCATCGGCGCGACCCGTGCTGGAAAACCCCGCCGGGTTGCGAAAGGTGCTGCCGGCGCTGCGCTCTTTCGTGGGCTGCGTCGCGTCGCGTTTGGCCAGTTGGTCGGCCATACGGGCCTCCAACGCCTCGGGATCGCCGGGATCCGCGCGGAAGGTGACCGAAGTGATGACCGCGCCCTCGGGCAGATCGGTCTGGCGGTACTGGAAATGAATGTCGTCGCGGGTCAGCGTCACGCGACTGCCATCGCGCAAGACCGCCTCGGCTGACAGGAAATGATCGGCCACATAGCTGCCATAGCAGCCCGCATTCATCCGCAGCGCGCCGCCGATGCTGCCCGGAATGGTCCGCAGGAAGGTCAGGTCCATCCCCGCCGCCGCCGCCTTGCGCGCCACATGCGCGTCAAGTGCCGCCGCGCCTGCCGTCACCGTGCCCTGCCCCGTCTCTATCCCGTTGAAGCCACGCCCCAACCGGATCACCACCGCCCGCAAGCCCCCGTCCCGCACGATCAGGTTCGAGCCCACCCCCATGGGAAAGACCGGAACCGCCGGGTCCAGTGCGGCGAGGAAATCGCTCAAGTCGTCGATATCCGCAGGCTGGAACAGCCAGTCCGCAGGCCCGCCGACGCGCAGCCAGGTCAGATCGGAAAGCGGGCGGTCGGGCGTCAGGCGGCCCCGGGGCGTCGGCATCTGTGTCATGTTCGCTTGGCTACTGCCGCCTTGGCACAGGCGCAAGCCCCGGCGTCATCCCTTCGCTTCGCCACGGCGGCGAAACCAGCCGATCGCCCCGCCGATCAGCACGCCCAGAATGGCAGGCGCCGCCATCAGGATCGCGACAATCGCATAGCCCATCCCGTCGAACCCCGTGCTCTGACGGCCCTGGATGATCGCCCAGGCCATGATCGCCACCCCGAGCAGCGCCAGAACCGGCACTAGCCAGCCCTTGCGGTGCCGCATCGCGGCGGTGCCGATGATCAGGGGGATCACGAAACAAACAATCGGGACGACATAGACCATGCCCCACCCTGCCCCGGTCGCGGCAAGCTGTCCAGCCTTTAGCCCCGATCCAGCCCGGACCGGCGCCCCCTCGCAGCGGCCCCCATCTTGCCCCCGACAATCGCCGCCACCAGCGTCGGCAATACGAAGGCCACGGCAAGATAGAACTCCGCCACACCGTCAAACCCGGTGCCTTCGCGCCAGCCCGCCCAGATCTGCACTACGGGCCACATCAGCATCGCAAAGATCAGCACCAAAGCCAGCCAGACCCCGCGCAACAGCGCCCGGCTGAGGTAACGTCCGATGACCCAGGACAGCGCGAAGCCGAGCACGAGACAGACCGCCACCATTCCGATCAGCGGCCACATCACTTCGTATCCTCATCCCGGCGCACCCGCGACGCACGCCACAGGCCGATCCCGCCAAAAACGATTGCCCCCGCCATGCCCGGCATCAGAACAAACATGCTGAAGGCGAAATAGCCCAGGTGGTTGAACCCCTCGCGCGGAATGCCGATGGCCTCCAGCACGTCGCTGCTCAGCAGGCCTAGCGCGGGCAGGCCCAAAAGCAGGCAAAAGCTGAACAGCCAGCCCCCGCCCGCATAGCGCCCAAGGACAAACCCGATGCCAGAGCCCACAACCAGCCCCGTACCGATGGCGATCAGCGCCTCAGGATTCATGCGCACTCCGCTGCAACAGGCGGCGGCGCAGCCAGCGCCCCGCGTAGAACACCGGCCAGCGCAGGACCGACACGCCAGCGGCCAGCAGGGCCAAGCCCCACCAAGGCCCCATCTGCATGGTCGCATATCCCAGCAAGGGAATGCCCGTGGCGATCAGAACGATGGCCGCGGGCCAGTGAAAGCGGCTCGGGGTCAGGCCCAACAGGCAGGCCGTAAGCCCCCAAAGGCTCGCCAAAGTCAGGGAAAACGGCATCACGTGCCTCCTTCTCTCAGACGTCCCCACAAATGTCGTCCCAAGAACCACAGCGGACGGCGAAACATCGACACCAGCCCCGCCAGCGCCAGAAGTACCACCCAAAACGAATGCTGAATGCCGATAAAGACGAGCAGAGGGACCGCGAGAACCAGCAGCGTCAGGCCCGGCACATACTGCATCCGCATCGGCAAAAACGCGACAATGGCCGCCGCCACGACCCAGACACAGGCCAGCGTGAGCGAGATCGTCATGTCAGTCCCTCCTCTTCTTGCCAGCCGAACCGACCGGGACGACTAACCCTTCAACCGCGCGGGCAGCCCGTGGGCCCAAGCGCTGATCGTCCCGGCCCCAAGGCACACGACCATATCCCCCGGACGGGCCTGTTCCCGGACCAGCCGTTCCAGATCATCCTCGTTCAATATGGCGCGGGCGTGGCGGTGGCCGTGGGCGACGAGGCCCGCGACCAGGCCATCTCGCGTCGCGCCTTCAATGGGGTCCTCGCCCGCCGCGTAGACCTCGGCGATGGCGACCACGTCGGCCTCGTTGAAGCAGGTGCAAAAGTCCTCGAACAGCGAATGCAAGCGGCTGTAGCGGTGCGGCTGATGGACTGCGATGACCCGGCCCTCGGTGGCCTGACGGGCGGCTTTCAGCACGGCGGCGATTTCCACCGGATGGTGGCCGTAATCGTCGATGATGGTGATCCCATTCACCTCGCCCACCTTGGTAAAGCGGCGGTTGACGCCCTTGAAATTGGCCAGTGCGGCGCGGATTTCAGCGGATTTCATACCCAGATGGCGGGCCACGGCCACGGCGGCCAGCGCGTTGGAGACATTGTGATCGCCGGGCATCGGCAGGGTGCAGCCCTCGATCACCTGCTCCTCATTGCCGAGCCGAATGTCGAAATGCGCAACGCCCGCCTTGTAGGTCAGGTTCACCGCCCGCACATCGGCCTGCGCGTTGAAGCCATAGGTGACCACACGCCGGTCGGTGATCTTGCCCACGAGGCTTTGCACCTCGGGGTGATCGGTGCAGCAGACAACCAGCCCATAGAAGGGAATGTTCGACGCGAAATCGAGGAAGCCCTGCCGCAGCCGGTCGAAATCGCCCCAGTGTTCCATATGCTCGGGGTCGATATTGGTGATGATGGCGATGGTCGCGGGCAGACGGTTAAAGCTGCCATCTGACTCGTCGGCCTCCACAACCATCCAGTCGCCCTGCCCCACCCGCGCGTTCGAGCCATAGGCGTGGATGATGCCGCCATTGATCACCGTGGGATCGACGCCGCCTGCATCCAGCAGCGTCGCCACCATGGTCGTGGTGGTGGTTTTCCCGTGCGTCCCCGCCACGGCGATGTTCGAGCGCAGGCGCATCAGCTCCGCCAGCATCTCGGCCCGGCGGACAACCGGCAGGCCCTGTAAACGCGCGGCATCAAGCTCCGGGTTGCCGGGTTTGATGGCCGACGAGATCACCACCACCTCGGCATTGTCCAGATTCTCGGCCTTCTGGCCGATGAAGATGCGCGCGCCCAAGGATTCCAGCCGCTCGGTGATCTTGGAGGGCTTCAGGTCCGATCCCTGCACCGCATAGCCATGGTTCAGCAGCACCTCGGCAATCCCCGACATGCCGATGCCGCCAATGCCGACGAAATGGATCGCGCCCAGTTGGGTGGGCAGTTTGGTGGCGGCGGCGTTCATGCAGTGTCCTTTTCGGTGGCGTCTTCCCCGGCCAGTTCCTCGACAAGCCCGACCAGCAGTTCGGTGGCATTGGGCATCCCGACCGACAGCGCGGCCTGAGACATCATCAGCGCGGCATCGGGTTGGCTGAGCACGGTTGCGATGGCCTCGGCCAGCGCCTCGGGGGTGAATTTGCTTTCAGGGATGCGGATCGCGGCGCCTGCATCGACCAACCCTTGCGCATTGGCGGTCTGGTGGTCGGCGGTGGCGGCGGCGTAAGGCACAAGGATCGAAGGCCGTCCGATGACCGAGATATCGGCGACCGAAGACGCGCCCGACCGGCTGATCACCAACTGCGCCTCGGACAAGCGGCGGGGGATATCCCGGAAGAAGGGTTCGACCTCGCAGCCCACGCCGGTCTCGTAATAAGCGGCGATGACCCGGTCCTGATCCTCGGGGCGCGCCTGTTGGGCAACGCGCACATATTGGCGGATCTCCTCGGGCAGCAGCGCCACGGCGGCGGGAACAACATCGGACAGAATGCGCGCGCCCTGGCTGCCACCGATGACCAGCAGGCTCATCGGATAGTCCCCCGGCGTGATATAGGCCGCGCCCGCCCGCTCCAGCACCGCCCCGCGCACCGGGTTGCCGGTATGGATGCCCTCGATACCCGCAGGCAAAGCCGTCGGCCACGTCCCGCAAGCCACCGCATCGACGCGCTTGGCAAAGAGCTTGTTGACCCGCCCCAGAACCCCGTTCTGTTCATGAATCATCCGGGGCCTGCGCGTGATCCAGGCCGCCGCCAGCGCCGGGATGGTCGGATAGCCGCCAAAGCCCACCACCACGGCGGGCTTGTCACGCATCATGCCAAGCGTGGCCGACACGATCCCGCCCAGAATGCGGAACGGCACCACCAGCTTGGCCAGCACGCCCCCGCGCGCGAAGGTGGCCGACGCCACCTGCCGCACCTCGACCATATGAGGAAAGCCACCCGCATAACGCGCCCCGCGCGCATCCGTCGACAGCCGCACCCGCCAGCCCTTGCGGATCATCACCTCGGCCAGCGCCTGCGCGGGGAACATATGCCCGCCCGTTCCGCCTGCCGCGATGATCAAGAGGGGGCCGTTTGACATGAACTCACCTGTGCCGGTTCAGAAGGATATCGCCGATCTCGCCCTGTGGACGCGACCGGGTGAAAGACAGAAGCATCCCCACGGCGATCCCCGTCGCAATCAGCGACGAGCCGCCATAGGACACGAAAGGCAGCGTCATCCCCTTGGCAGGCAGCAGCCGAACCGCCACCCCCATATTGATGATCGACTGCAGCGCAAAGAGCGACGCAATCCCCGCACCGGCCAGCCGGGTAAACGGGTCGCGCTCCTTCATCAACCGGAAAAACGCCCGCATCGCCACGGTGGCAAAAAGCGCGATGATCAACAGGACCAGGACCAGCCCGTATTCCTCTGCCGCCACCGCGATGATGAAATCCGTATGGGCGTCAGGCAGCGTCCACTTGACCGATCCCTCGCCCAAACCCGTGCCGAAGATGCCCCCCTCGCGGATGGCATTGGCTGCATAGGCCAGCTGCGTGTTGGGGTCGACCTCGGGCGACAGGAACCCATCGATCCGCCGCGCCACATGCTGGGACGCGGAATAGGCAAAGACCCCGCCCGCGCAGACAAGTATCGCCACCAGCCCAAGCACCCATATCGGCGCACCGGCCACGAAATAGATCACCGCCCAGGCAAAGAGGATCAGCGCCCCCTGCCCGTAATCGGGCTGCATCACCAGGAACCCCACGATGATCAGCATCACAAAAAGCGACAGCGTCTTGCCCGGCGGCCCCGCGATCTGCTGGCTGGCGGCGATCATCCAGGCGGTGAAGATCACGAAGACGGGCTTGAGAAATTCCGAGGGCTGCAAGCTGGCAAAGCCGAGCGAATACCACCGTGTCGCGCCTTGCCCGAAATCGGTGCCGAACACCGGCAGCAGCGCCAGCGCCGCGAAGGCCGCGAAAAACCCCATGACCCCAAGCCGGCGCACCATGATGGGAGACATCATCGAGGTCAGGATCATCGCGACGAAGGCCATGCCGCCGAAAAACGCCTGTTTGTAGACGTAATAGAAAGGCTCATGCCCGTTGCGCTCGGCCAGCGGCGGCGAGGCGGCAAATCCCAGAAGCAACCCGATCAGGAACAGGGTCAGAATACAGGCCAGCGTAACCCGATCCACGGTCCGCCACCACCGCGGCAGAATCGCTTCGCCAGATTGCACGAGCACCGTGCCATGCGCCATTTCCGTCATTGAGTACCGCCCGATACTGCCTCTGAATGCCCGGTTTTCCGGGTCTGATCGGCAGTCTAGCGCGAAAATCCCTGTGCGGCTAGGGAAATGGCGATGACCACGCGGTTCAGCGCAAAGACCCGCGCTTACGGCCGACCGCGCATCCTCTGACCCGACAGGCCACCACGGGATAACAGACAGCCCCCGCGCGCGGCTACTCCGCCGCGATTTTGGCCGCTTGATCGGTTCGTACCGAAACAGTCAGCCCCCGCGCGCCCTGCGCC
This sequence comes from Nioella sediminis, assembly GCF_001879695.1. Classification (GTDB taxonomy): domain Bacteria; phylum Pseudomonadota; class Alphaproteobacteria; order Rhodobacterales; family Rhodobacteraceae; genus Nioella; species Nioella sediminis. Next base: position 17,324 of record NZ_MNBL01000072.1, on the reverse strand, counting down.
AGCTCAAAAAGACCGTGACGCTTCTCCAGATATTCCTTCCACGTCCTGTCCGGATGCTCACGGATGTGAACGCGGTGGCGGGCGCCCATCAGCATGCCAATCTCGCTGGTTGTCAGCCCGCCGGACTGACCGAATTCAAGGATCAGCTGCGTGATGGCGGCAGGCCATTTCCTGACCGCAAGCGGCGCGTCCGTGTGTGCCGGATCGGGTTCGGCAGGTAGGCCAGCAGAGGGTGCGTCCTCATCCCTGCGCGCAGCGCTCTTCTGGCTGAGCGACACAAACCGGCTGCAACTGGCCTTGAAGCGCAGCCCGGCCCGTTCCTGCCCGATGCCCATCACCGTCATCCCGCGTTCGCGCAGCCGCTCGGCCAGATGCCGGAAATCCCCGTCAGAGCTTGCGATGACCACCGCGTCACAGGCCCCGCTCAACGCCCGTTCCATGGCATCGACCGTCAACAACAGGTCGGCCGCATTCTTGCCGATACCCGAATGGACCAGCCGGAAACCCGGCGTGTCATCCCACCCCTTTAGCAGCCCCGCATCGCCATAGACGCGAAAGAAATCGACTTCACCCAACTCCTGCGCCCCATGAAAGATCCTCAGCGCGAAATTGGCCGAGATATTCTCTCCATCGACGAAAACGGACACGCGACTCATCTGGCTTCTCCCGGCACTTGTGACGCGCTCAGGCTGCTCTGACAGTTTGACGAAAATGGGACGGATCGGGGATTTCCCGGCCCCACCCGTTACAACCGGGCACGCGCCTCTCTCCCCCCCCTTGCCCGGCCTCTTTCATCTTGGCCCCAAATACCTCCGCCGGAGGCATCCCTCCCTCGCAACCAGACCCGCCGCCAGACCCTATGCGCCTCCGTCGCCACAGCTCCGTGGCAACGCGGACCGCCGAGGCCTCCCGCGCAAGCGGGGGGTTGAGAAGGGCCGCTCCCCGGTCGACGCCGGCAGGCGGCGAAACCGCCCTTTTGTCTGCACGGGCGGTGTACGGGGGGTGTACAGGGGGTGTACGGGGGGCACCCCCCCATTATTCGGGCCTCAGCCCGCCAGCTTCGCCACCTGCCGGGCGAAGTCCTCGCCGCGCTGTTCGAAATTGTCATACTGGTCGAAACTGGCCGCTGCCGGGGCCAGCAACACCACCTCGCCCGGCTCCGCCTCGACCGCCGCGCGGGCCACGGCCAATTCCATGGTGGTGCAGGTTTCCGCTTCCGTATCAGTCAGTTGCAGGGCGAATTTCTCCGCTTCCCGGCCGATCACATAGGCTTTCACCACCGATCCCAAAGCCGGTCTCAACGCCTCCAGCCCGCCGTCCTTCTCCAACCCGCCGCAGATCCAGCGGATGCGCGGGAACGCCGCCAGCGCCTTGGCCGCGGCATCCACATTCGTGGCCTTGGAATCATTGACGAATTTCACCCCGTTCCGCTCCGCAATCAGTTGCGACCGATGCGGCAAGCCCTTGAAACTGTGAAAGGATTTCTCGACGATCCGGGGCGCCACCCCAAGCGCCCGAACCGCCGCATAGGCGCAGCAGGCATTCTGATGATTATGCGCCCCCGGCAGCCCAGAAACCTGCCGCAAATCAATCGACCCCACCTGCCGCCCCTTGCGCCATTCGGCCAGGAAGCCCTTGCGGGCAAAGACATTCCAGCCCGGCCCGCTCAGCTTGCGCGACGCAGACACCCGAATGAGCCGCCCGTCGCCATTGCCCTCGCTCATCTGCCCCGCCAGAAACGCGCCCTCTGGCTCATCGACGCCAATCACCGCACGATCCGGCCCGCCCTCCGCAAAGAGCCGCCGCTTGGCGGCGAAATAGCCACCCATGCCGCCATGCCGATCCAGGTGATCGGGGGAAAGGTTCGTGAAAACAGCCACATCCGGCGTCAAAGCGCGGGCCAGCTCGGTCTGGTAGCTCGACAGCTCCAGCACGATCACCTCGCCATCCACCGGCGGATCAATGTCCAGAACCCCGCGCCCGATATTGCCCGCAAGCTGCACCGGCGTGCCGTTTTCCTCAAGGATATGGGCAATGAGCGCCGACGTCGTCGATTTCCCGTTCGACCCCGTCACCGCGATGACGCGGGGCGGCGTGTCCATCTCCTCCCATCCCGATGCGGCGAGCGACCGGAAGAAGAGCCCGATATCGTTATCGACGGGAATCCCGGCCTCGTAAGCCGCCGCAATCACCTTATGGGGTGCGGGGTAGAGATGCGGGATACCCGGGCTGGTGACCAGCATGGCGCAGCCCTCCAGCGCGCCGGGGCGGGTCAGGTCGGCAACCGCGAAGCCCTCGGCCTCGGCCGCCTCGCGCCCCTTCGCGCCATCATCCCAGGCCAGCACCTCGGCCCCACCCGCGCGCAAGGCCCGCGCGGCGGACAGGCCGGATCGCCCCAGCCCCAGAACCGCGATCTTCTGTCCCTCGACACCCAGAACCGGGATCATTCCGCACCCTCCGCATCCGCCAGTGCCTTCAGTATTGCCAGCGCGCGGGGGGCGTCTGCAAGCGGCACGAAAGCGTGGTCATGATGGAAGGCCGCGACCATGTTGCAGGCGATGCCCGCATCGGCAAGCGCCGTCGCCACGGCGGCAGTCAGCCCCACGCCATCCAATGCGGAATGAACGGTCAGGGTGATGCGCGCCATGGGCAGGTCACCGGAAAGCCCGAATGCTTCCGCGTCCTCTTCCGACAGGATCAGCGACAGTCCCTCATCTTCTTGAAACATGGCCAGAGGCGAGGCCCGCGCAGCAATTTCAGGATCAGCAACGAGACAGAAATGCCAGGAGGACGGATCGAGCACCGGCGCCATGCCCCGGATCATTGCGCCCTTGTCCCGAACCGGGTCCATCAGCGCAGTTTCAGCGTTGCAAGGCCAATCAGCGCCAGGATCAGCGAGATGATCCAGAAGCGAATTACGATCTGCGGCTCGGCCCATCCGCGCTTTTCGAAATGGTGGTGAATGGGTGCCATCAGGAACACCCGCTTGCCGGTGCGCTTGAAGTAGAGCACCTGGATGATGACCGACAAAGCCTCGGCCACGAACAGCCCGCCAACGATGGCCAGCACGATCTCGTGCTTTGTGCAGACCGCAATCGCGCCAAGCGCGCCGCCAAGCGCCAAAGACCCGGTATCGCCCATGAAGACGGCGGCGGGCGGCGCGTTGTACCACAGGAAGCCAAGCCCGCCACCGATGAGGCCGGCGGTGAAAATCAGCAGCTCGCCAGTGCCCGGTACGTAGTGGACATCGAGGTATTCGGTGAAGTCGACCCGCCCCACGGCATAGGCGATGACACCCAAAGTGGCTGCCGCGATCATCACCGGCATGATGGCCAGTCCGTCCAGACCATCGGTCAGGTTCACCGCATTGGCGGAGCCCACGATCACGATCATGCTGAAGGGGATGAAGACATATCCCATGTTCAGCAGCAGTTCCTTGAAGACCGGGAAGGCCAGTTGTCCCGACAGCTCCGCCGGGTGCACATACATCGCCACCCCGCCCGCAATCGCGGCAATCACCAGACCCAGACCGAAGCGCATCTTGCCCGACACGCCAGCCGTCGAATTGCGGCTGACCTTGGCGTAGTCGTCAACGAACCCGATGGCCCCGAAGGCGACCGTCACCAACAGCACCAGCCAGACATAGGGGTTATCGAGCCGCGCCCATAGCAGCGTTGACAGGGTCAGCGCGGCCAGGATCAGCAAGCCCCCCATGGTCGGCGTGCCCGCCTTGGTTTCCAAATGGCTTTCGGGCCCGTCCTCTCGGATCGGCTGGCCGTTCTGGTATTTCTTGCGCAGGAGGTTGATCAGCGGCCGCCCAAAGACGAAGCCGAAGACCAGTGCCGTAAAGAAGGCCCCGCCTGCCCGGAAAGTGATATACCGAAACAGGTTAAAAAAGTCGCCGCCATCCGACAGCTCGTTCAGCCAATACAGCATCTAGCGGGGGTCCTCTTTGCTTTGACGGGCCGCTTGGCCCAATTTTCGCAAGCCGTCAACCGCCAGCGAGAGTTTCGAGCCCTTGGAGCTCTTGATCAGCACGATATCGCCGGGCCAGAGCAGACCGGGCAGAAGCCGGGCCATCTCCTCGGCGGTTTCCGTATGGGGTCCGCGTTTCGCGGCCGGCAGGGCCGCGTCGAGATGGGCCATCAGTGGGCCGGAGGTGCAGACAAGGTCGATATTGTCCAGCGCAGTCAGCTTAGCCAGACCGGCATGCAGGTCAGGGCCGGTCGGCCCCAGTTCCAGCATGTCGCCAAGGACCGCGATGCGCCGTCCCCTGCCCTGCGGTGTGGCTGCGGCAAGGACCTCAAGGCTTGCGGCCATGGACGTGGGCGAGGCGTTGAAGGCGTCGTCAATCAGCTCCACCGCCTGTTCGTCGGTGTCATTGATCACGATCCGTTCGCGCCGCCCGCGCCCATCTACCGGCTGCCAGGACCCGAGCGCCAGCATGGCCCGCGTCACGTCGCGATCCAGCGCATCGACCACAGCGAGCACCATCAGCGCGTTCTGCGCCAGATGCCGCCCCGGCGCGTCAAGCTTGAAGAGCAGGTCGGTGCCGTGCAGGTCGGCTTTCACCACGGTCGCGCTATCGGTCAGGGTGACCTCAACCAGCCTTGCGTCACCGGTTTCGCCCACGGCGATGACCCGCGCGCCCATGTCGTCCGCCTTCGCGTGCAGGATGGGCGTGGTGTCGAGATCGGCGTTGATCACGGCGATGCCGCCCGGCTCCAGCCCCTCGAAGATCGCGGCCTTTTCATGGGCGATCCCCTCGACGGACTCGAAGGCTTCCAGATGGACGGCGGCCACCGTTGTGATCACCCCCACATGCGGCCGCGCCATGCGCGAGAGCGGCGCGATTTCTCCGGGGTGGTTCATGCCGATCTCGATCACGGCGAACTCGGTATCAGCGGGCATGCGCGCCAGCGTCAGGGGCACGCCCCAATGGTTATTGTAGCTGGCCTCGGCGGCGTGGGTCTTGCCGAGCGCCGACAGGCCTGTGCGCAGCATTTCCTTCGTGGTGGTCTTGCCGACCGATCCGGTCACGGCGACGACCTTGGCATCGGTTCGGGCACGGGCGGCGGTGCCGAGCGCCTCCAGCGCCGCCAGAACATCCGGCACGATCAGAAGCGGCGCATTATCGGGCACACCTTCCGGCACGTGGCTGACCAGCGCCGCGCCTGCCCCCTTCTCCAACGCCTGCGCCACGAAGTCATGGCCATCGCGGGCGGCCTTCAGCGCGACGAACAAATCGCCGGGCTGGATCGTGCGCGTGTCGATGGAAACGCCGGTGACGGACCAGTTCCCGCGCGCCTTGCCCCCCGTCGCGGCAGCTGCGTCAGCAGCAGTCCAGAGCGCGGTCATATCCGGCCCTCCAGCGCGGCCACGGCAACGGAGGCTTGTTCAACGTCGTCAAAGGGATAGACCACGTCGCCCACCTGCTGTCCGGTCTCGTGCCCCTTGCCCGCAATGAGCAGCGCATCACCGGGCCCGAGCGCATCCACGGCACGCAGGATCGCCTCGGCCCGGTCGCCCACATTGGTGGCCTCGGGACAGCCCGCCATCACCTCGGCCCGGATCGCGGCGGGGTCTTCGCTGCGGGGGTTGTCGTCGGTCACGATCAGCACATCGGCATGTTCCGCCGCCGCCTTGCCCATCAGGGGCCGTTTCCCCCGGTCGCGGTCGCCGCCCGCGCCAAATACGATCACCAGCCGCCCCATCACATGCGGGCGCAGCGCCTTCAAAGCGGTCTCGATACTGTCGGGGGTGTGGGAATAATCCACATAGACCGGCGCGCCGTTTTCGCGGGTCGCGGCCAGTTGCATCCGGCCCCGGACCCCCTGCACCTGCTGAAGCGCGGCAAAGACCTCTGCCGGTTCCTCGCCCGCGCCGATGACCAGCCCCGCCGCCGTCAGCACATTCATTGCCTGAAACGCGCCGATGAGGTCGAGCCGCACCTGATAGCTGCTGCCCTGCCAGCGGAAGAGCACATCCTGCCCGGTCTCATCCATGCGCCGCCCGGTGATCTTCAGCCGCGCGTCCTCTGCATATTGCCCGACGGTGATCACCTCGATCTCGCGCCTCTCGCAGATATCGGCCAGAAGCGCGCCCTTGGAGTCGTCGAGATTGATGACGGCGGTGGATTCCTCGGGCAGAAGTTCCGTGAAGAGCCGCGCCTTGGCGTCGAAATAGGCCTCCATCGTGCCGTGATAATCCAGGTGATCCTGGGTGAAGTTGGTGAATGCCGCGGCGGCAAGATGCACCGCCTCCATCCGCCGCTGGTCGAGCCCGTGGGACGAGGCCTCCATCGAGCAATGCGAAATCCCCGCTGCCGCCATATCTGCAAGCAGCCGGTGCAGGGTCAGCGGGTCGGGGGTGGTGTGGATGCCGGGGGCGGAAAACGCGCCCTCGACGCCGGTGGTGCCGATATTGGCGGCGTCATGGCCAAGCGCGGCCCAGATCTGCCGGGTGAAGCTCGCCACGCTTGTCTTGCCGTTGGTGCCGGTCACCGCAACCATGGTCTCGGGCTGCGCCCCGAACCAGAGCGCACAGGCATTGGCGAAAGCGGCCTTGGGGTCTTCGACCACGACCAGGGCCGCTGTTGAACCTGCAAGTTCCGCCGCTGCGATCTCGGCCCCCGCCCGGTCGGTCAGGATCGCCCCGGCCCGCTGACGCAGGGCATACTGAATGAACTCTCCGCCATGAACCCGAGTGCCGGGCAAGGCTGCGAACAAATGGCCGGGTTTCACATCGCGGCTATCCAGCGACACACCGGTCACATGGGCGTCTCCGCCGCGCGTCGCGGTCAGCCCTAGCGCCGAAAGCGGTTTCGTGTCGGACGCCATCTGCCCCCCAATATCTGCGGGGTCCACGCCCGCGAGTCACATGTTATTGTGATGCGCTGGATAGACTATAGGCAAGCTCGGGATCAACGGTCTGCGGACGCAGGCCCAAAAGCGGCGCAACCCTGCGGATGACCTCTGCTGCGACGGGCACGGCCGTCCATCCAGCGGTGCGGCGGGTTTCGCCCAGAACCGAGATGGAGGGTTCATCCAGCGTGACCACCAGAACATATTGCGGATCGTTCGACGGGAAGACCGAGGCAAAGGTGGCAATCACCCGGTCTTCGTAATAGCCGCCATTGGGGTTGGGCTTGTCCGCCGATCCGGTCTTGCCGCCGACCTCGTAGCCCGCGATTTCGGCAAGGTTGGCGGTGCCCTCTTCCTCCGCCACCACGGCGCGCAGCATTTCGCGCAACGCCATCGAGGTTTCCTCGGAAATCACCCTTTCACCCAGTTGCGGTTCCGCCTGCCGTTGCAAGGTCGGGCGCACCAGGGTGCCGCCATTGACCATCGTGGCATAGGCCGCCGCAAGATGCAGCTGCGTCGCGGAAATGCCGTGGCCGTAGGAGATCGTCATCGTCGAGAGCTGCCCCCAGTTCGACGGGTAAAGGGGGCGTCCCTGCCGCGACTCGATCATCTCGAAGTCGAGCGCTTCCAGAAGGCCAAGCCGCCCGAGAAACTGCTGCTGTCGCTCTGCCCCGATCATCTGCGCCAGCCGCGCGGTGCCGATATTGGAGGATTGCACCAGAACATCGCGCACCGACATGCGCGGGCCATAGTCATGGAAGTCGTTGATCGAAAAGCCCGCCATCCGCAGCGGGCCTTGCGTGTCGATCATGGTCTGCGGGGTGACCAGCTCTTCCTCCAACGCTTGCGCGACGGTAAAAAGCTTGTAGGTGGACCCCAGTTCGTACACGCCCTGCACAGCCCGGTTATAGAGCGGGCTTTGCGACGGGTCCCCTTCCAGCAGGGGCCTTGGCCGGGCATTCGGGTCGAAATCGGGCAGGCTCGCCAGTGAAATCACTTCACCGGTATGGGCATCCATAAGAACGGCAGACGCGCCTTGCGCGTTCATGATCGTCATGCCGCCGGCCAGAACCTCCTCGACCGCCGCCTGAATAGTCAGGTCCAGCGACAGTTCCAGCGCCTCCCCGTTACGGGCCGGATCGCGCAATTCTTCGTCGAAATGCGCTTCGACACCGGCCACGCCGATGATCTCGGCGGCATTGACGGCCTGTTCGCCGAACCGCGCCCCGCCAAGCACATGGGACGCCACGGCCCCGTTGGGATATAGCCGCATCTCGCGCGGGCCGAACAGCAGACCGGGTTCGCCCAGATCATGAACAAGCTGTTGTTGTTCCGGCGAGATCGAGCCCCTGATCCACATGAAGCGCGACCCGGAGGAAAAGCGGCGCAAGAGCGTCTCCTCGTCCAGATCGTCAAAGATCGCGGCGAGCCCGGCGGCGGCGGCCTCCGGATCGATCAGCTCGTGTGGATGCACGTAGAGCGCGTTGGTCACGAGGTTGGTGGCCAGCACCCGCCCCTGACGGTCGACGATATCGGCACGGGTCGAGATGATCGAACTGCCCGAGGTGGCGCTGCGTGGCTCTGCCGGTTCGGACGAGGCCAGCGCCGTCATCTTCACCCCCACGGCGGTGAAGGCCGCGAAGAAGCAGATTGCCAGCACCAGAAGGCGGCTTTCGGCGCGCTGGCGCAGGCGGTCGCGCTGCTGCTCGTGCCTCAGGCGCAGGTTTTCACGCTCGATGGCGTCGGGGTTCTCGCCTTTCTGGCGGGCCTCCAGAATGCGGGCCAGAGGGCGCAGGGCAATGCGGCGGGGGTCGGTCATGGCGTATCCTCCCCTTCCGAGGCGCTGAAGAGGATGTCTTCGACCTCCGCCTCCAGCGGTTCGGGTGTCTCTGGCCGCCAGATCACCTCATCCATCACCGCGAACTGGTCAGGGGTCATGGGCAGAAGGTTCAGCCGTTCGAAATTCAGGTCCACCAGCTCTCGCAGCCGGTCGGGGCGGTTCAGATAGGCCCATTCGGCGCGCAGAACGCCAAGCCGTTCGCGTTCCACGACGATGGCCCGTTGCAGACGCTCCACCTCGCGCAGGGCCTGCTGCGTCTGGATATTCTGGTGATAGGCCCAGTATCCGAGCGCGACCACGGCGACAGCGGCAAGGAAGGTGAGGAAACCACGCATGACCTAGAGGATCTCCGACAGACGGGGCAGGCCCATGATGTCACCATCAGGGGCGGCTGCGGGGGCAGATGTGCGTCGCGCAACCCGCAGCTTGGCGGATCGGGCGCGGGGATTGCGGGCAATTTCCGCAGCATCGGGCGCGATCGCCCGGCGCGGGGTCAGGGTGAAGCCGGGGTCTCGGGCGGCCGCCTCTGGCGCGTAACGCGAGCCGCCGCCGCCGAAGCTGGCGCGGTCCTGAAGGAAGCGCTTGGCGATGCGGTCTTCCAGCGAGTGGAAGGTCACGACAGCCAGTTGCCCACCCGGCGCAAGGGCGCGTTCGGCGGCCATCAGACCATCGGCCAGCTGTCCGAATTCATCATTCACCGCGATGCGGATCGCCTGAAAGCTGCGGGTTGCCGGGTGGCTTTGCCCCGGCTTGGCACGCGGCAGGCATTTTTCAACTATGCCAGCCAGTTGCAGGGTGGAGTTGATACGGCTCTCCACCCGCGCCTTGACAATCGCCTTGGCGATCCGGCGCGCGGCGCGTTCCTCGCCGTAGTGGTAGAGGATATCGGCCAGGGCCGCTTCCGGAGCGTCGTTCACGAGGTCTTCCGCCGACGGCCCCGCCTGCCCCATGCGCATGTCCAAAGGCCCGTCGCGCATGAAGGAAAAGCCGCGCTCCGCGAGGTCGAGCTGCATCGAGGAGACGCCCAGATCGAGCACCACGCCATCAAGCTGCGGAAACCCGGCCTTGGCCGCATGGGCATCCAGCTCGGAAAACGTGCCTTCCACAAGAATCAGCCGGTCGCCATACTCTGCCGCCCAAGGGGCCGCCATCTGGAAGGCCAGCGGATCGCGGTCCACGCCGATCACCCGGTCGGCCCCCGCCGCCAGCAGCCCACGGGAATACCCGCCCGCGCCGAAAGTGCCATCAAGCCAGACGCCAGTGACGGGCGCGACCGCATTCAGGATCGCATCGAGAAGCACGGGGATATGGGGCTCGGCTGCCGGTGAGTCGGATGCCGCGCCGCCGGTCATTCCGGATCACCCGCGGACTGGCCCACAAGGCTGAGCGGATCGAAGAAATCGCCCTGTCCGAGCGAGGCCAGAAGGGCCTCGATATTGTCCTCGGCGTCCTTGCCGGCCTCGGGGTTGAGAATGTGGAACTGGTCGCCCTTGCCCTGGAACAAGGCTTCGGCCCCAAGGTCGATCTTGTCACGCGCGGCGGGCGGCAGGACGAGGCGGCCGGTGTCATCCACCGTCGTCGCCTCGCATTTGGCGTAGTAGAAATGCTCCAGCACCGCGCGCAGCGGCGTGCCGCGCTGCACGGATTTGATCATCGCGTCGATCTCGTCAAACGCGTCGCCGGAGAGGCATTCGAGGTAATTCTTCTTGGGGTCGCCATAGGCGATGTAGAGGCGCGGGGCGCCGCCGGGGGTGTATTCGCTGTCGGAATTCTGAAGCACGCGACGGAACTTGACCGGGATCGACACCCGGCCCTTTCCGTCTACCTTGTTCAGGCTTTCGCCCTGAAACCTGCGCTCCACTGTCCCCGTCCTTACCTGTCCCTCGTTCATGTCCCCGAAAGGACAACGGCGGATCGAGCAAGCTGCCACTGCTCAATCCGCCGCCCTCGTCCCATTTCTGGGGTGTCCGACTACGCGCGCATTACCTGGGGGGGGATGTCTGCTCTGCCCGCGCGCCGGATCTCTCTATGTCAGCGAATGAGATTGCCTGTATGAAACTGCCGTTTTTTGTTTTCCGGTCCTTGGTCTTGCGCCTTGGTCCCGGTGATCTCGTTTGCTGTGTGATTGTTGTCTCATGGAACGTTTTCCCAATCAATCCCTTTTTGTGGGAAAATTCCCCATATCTTGCCGAGAGCCATCCCAAAACACAGCATCTTGGGGGTGAAATCACCGTGATTTGCGCAGATGGAGTGGGGCCGGAAGGGCAAACCACAAGATATGGCTGTGTTTCTTGCGCCACACGGCATGGGATTTTTTTCCAGTTTTCCACGAAAAACCCCCGGTCGCGGGGCGATCCGGGGGCAATTCCCATGATTTTCCAGCTTCGGTAGCGGCTCATTCCGCGCCCGAACCGGCCCCGTCAGGCCAGCCCGCCCTCGACGAGTCGGGTGGCAAGGCTGGCATAGGCCTCCGCCATCGGCCCCTCACCCGCCGCAATCGGGGTGCCGCCATCGCCCGCCAGCCGGGTTTCCAGCGATATCGGCAGCTCCCCAAGGAAGGGTACGCCCATCCGATCCGCCTCGGACCGCACGCCGCCATGGCCAAAGATATGTTCCTCGTGCCCGCAATTGGGGCAATGGAACACCGACATGTTCTCGATCAGCCCCAGAATCGGGGTTTTGAGCGTCTGGAACATGTTGATCGCCTTCTTGGCATCCAGCAGCGCCACATCCTGCGGGGTCGAGACGACAATCGCGCCCGTCACCTCGGATTTCTGGCACAGGGTCATGGCCACGTCGCCGGTGCCGGGCGGCAGATCGACAATCAGAACGTCCAGATCGCCCCATTCCACCTGGGTTAGCATCTGCTGCAACGCCCCCATCAGCATCGGCCCGCGCCAGACAACCGCCTGATCCTCTGGCAGCATGAAACCGAGCGACATGAGCGTGACGCCGTGATTGTGCAGCGGCAGGATGGTCTTTCCATCGGGCGAGGCGGGGCGTTTGTTGACCCCCATCATGCGCGGCTGCGAGGGGCCGTAGATATCGGCGTCGAGCAGCCCCACCTTGCGCCCCTGACGCGCCAGCGCAACGGCGAGGTTGGAGGACACGGTGGACTTTCCCACACCGCCCTTGCCCGAGCCCACGGCGATGATGCTTTTCACCGTGGCGGGTTTCATGGACCCCTGCTGCGGCTTGGGATGGCCGCCGATCTTCAGGCTCGGCGGCTCCCCCTGCCCCGGCGCGGGCTTGTCGGACGGGCCATGTGCGGTCAGGGCGACTGTCGCGCTCTCCACCCCCGGCAGGCCCTTGACCAGGGCCTCTGCCGCATCGCGCACCGGAGACAGACGGCGCGCGTCTTCCGGCGACGGAGCCTCGATTACGAAAGCGACCTTGCCGCCGGTGATCTGCAACGCCCGGACCATATCGCGGCTGACGAGCGTACCACCATCGGGCAACGACAGCTTGTCCAGTGCGGCGAGGATCGTTTCGCGAGTCTGGCTCATATCTGGCCCTTTCCTGTTGCTGCGCGTGTCTTGTCGAACAGATAGGACGCTTTGCCGATCCATGCACCCCCCCTAAAAGATTCAGTCAGCATATAGTTTTAGGCAGGGTTGACCCAAGGTAAGCCTGCAATTTGAGCAGCTTACGTCCACGTTATGCACTTTCTGCATGGCAGCATTGATGAACTCGGGGATTGTGCAGACGCAGCATTGCGATATTTTTTGATCATCGAAACAAACACGGGCCGACACGGATCGCCGCCAGAACGAAGCGACGCTGACCGCCGGACCAACCGACCGAAGGATCAAGGCATATGGCCTACGCAACCCAAACCCATACCGGCTCGCTCTCGCTGCTGGACCGTTTCGCAGAAATCCGCGAGCAAGCCGCAGAAGCATACGCCGCATGGCGCATCTATCGCAACACGCTGACCGAACTGCGCGAGCTGAGCGACCGCGACCTGAACGACCTGGGTATTTCCCGAGCCTCCATCCGCGCCATCGCGCATGAGGCGGCCTACGGTCAGATCGACTGACCGACACGACATTGAACACTGCCGGTTTCCTCCTCCCTTTAACCGGCAGCCCTGCGGCGGCGCCTCTCCTCCTCCCTGGCGCCGCCGCCGAAAGACAAGGCCCTTCGCGGGCAGACAGGATACGGAACCTCTCCTCCTCCCTTGAGGGTTCGTAGACTGGCGGTGGCACCTCCTCCTCCCTTGGTGTCATCGCCCGAAATACCGCCCCTCGCGGGCACCAGTTACGGACCGTCCTCCTCCCTTAGGTCCGTAGATTGGCGGCGGCACCTCTCATCCTCCCCGGTGTCGCCGCCCGATATTCCGCCCCCGACGGGGCAACGCATACGGGTCCGACTCCTCCCCCAGGGCCCGGTATGACGCGGCGGCGCCTCTCCTCCTCCCTGGCGCCGCCGCCTCACAAAATACGGGCCGGGCGGATCTCCTCCCTTACCAATCGGCCCCACAATTCGGCGTTCCTCCTCCTCCCTTTAAGGACGCTGAGATCTGGCGGTGACACCCCTCCTCCTCCCTGGGTGTCACCGCCTTTTTCTTTTTAGTGCTGTCGGATGGTCAGGCGCGGTCGTCCTTGGGCGAGGCCATGACCACATGGGTCGTGATCGTCGCCACCTGCGGGATGTCACCCAGAACATCGGTGTGAAAGCGCTTGTAGGCCACAAGGTCCGCCGCCTCGACGCGCAGCAGGTATTCCACGTTGCCGGTGATGTTGTGGCACTCGCGCACTTCCGGGCTTCGGGAAATGGCGCGTTCGAATGCCTCCTGCGCGCGCTTGGAATGCTCGCCCAATCCAACGGTCAGATAGGCGGTGAAGCCCACGCCCATCTTCACCGGATCGAGCACCGCGCGATAGCCGGTTATGATGCCCGCTGCTTCCAAAGCCTGCACCCGCCGCAGGCAGGCCGAGGGCGACAGGGCCACGCGGGCGGCCAGTTCCAGATTGCTGATCCGCCCGTCGCGGGACAGTTCCTGCAATATCTGGCGGTCTTTGGCATCTATCTTCGTCATTCCTTGCGCATCTTGCGTCTGAAGGCGTCACTTTGCAATTACATTTCGCGCGGGACCGCCTAACGTCAGCGCCATGACACAAGACCTGATCCTCGCCCTCATGGGCTATGCGCTTGCGACCTCGATCACCCCGGGGCCGAATAACCTGATGCTGATGGCCTCGGGCGCGAATTTCGGCCTGCGCCGCACCCTGCCCCATATGGCGGGTGTCAGCCTGGGCCACGGGTTCATGACCTTCATCCTGGGCCTGGGGTTGGTTCAGGTGTTCGAGAGCTTCCCCACGGTGCGGATCGTGCTGATGGTGCTGTGCTCAGCCTATCTGCTGTGGCTGGCGTGGAAGATCGCCAATGCCGCGCCCCCGAAAGAGGGAGGAGAGGTCGGTACGCCCCTGACCTTCCTTCAGGCCGCCGCGTTTCAATGGGTGAACCCGAAGGCGATCTTCATGTCGATCACCGCACAGACGAATTACGCGCCCGAAGGTGTGGGCTGGACAGGTGCGCTGATGGTGGCGGCAATCTTCGCCTGCATCAACCTGCCCTCGGTCGGGATCTGGGCCTGGATGGGGGTGCAGGTGAAACGCTTCCTCGGCACCGGTGCGCGGCTGCGCGCGTTCAATATCGTGATGGCGCTGCTGCTGGTGGCGTCGCTGGTGCCGATCTTGATCGGCTGACCGGCTCCGCTTGACATCGACCATGCAGGCCCGAACAGTAGCCAGAGTGTCATGAACCGGAGGGTAACTTGAAAGGGACGGTATCACGCAGCATCTGCGATAGGATGGGATACGCCTACAAGGTAGATACGGGCAAGGGATATATCGATGGTTCGGATGGCCAAACCTACTGGTTTTCCGAGGCCGATATGATCTTTCTCCGTACATCTCCTGAGTTGCTACAGGGAAAATCCGTGACCTTTTCGCCGGACTACAGCCAAGCCAGACAGTCATTCACTGTAAAACCGGACTTGATTGGGCGGGCACGAAATCTCAAGATCGGCTAGAAGCCTGTGCCGCAATTCCCTGATGGTTATGATACTGTGGGCCTAACGCTCAGAACGGCACGTCATCCGCCTGATCGGCGGCCACCAGAAACCGGCCTACCACCCGTTTGATCCCGGCCTTGTCGAAGGCGATTTCCAGCTTGTCGCCTTCCACGCCCTCGACCCGGCCATAGCCGAATTTCTGGTGAAAGACCCGCTCGCCGATGGTGAAGGCGGAGTCTGCCGACGCGTCAATGGTGAAGTTGCGCGATTCGCGGGGCTGGCTGGTGCCGCGCGCGCCGGTATTGGCATGGAGCCGCTTCCAGCCGGGGGAGTTGTAGACATCGGCCCGCACGGCGCGTTCCTCCAGCCCCGAGCGGCCATAATCCTGCGATCCGCTGCCCTGATGGCCGTAAAGCCCCGGCGGGGTCAGCACCTCCACATGTTCTTCCGGCAATTCGTCGATGAAACGGGAGGGCAGTTGGCTTTGCCATTGCCCATAAACGCGCCGGTTGCCCGCGAAGGAAATGGTGCAAATCTCCTCGGCCCGCGTGATCCCCACATAGGCCAGCCGCCGTTCCTCTTCGAGGCCCTTCAACCCCTCCTCATCCATTGCGCGCTGAGACGGAAACAGCCCATCCTCCCACCCTGGCAGGAAGACGGCGGGAAATTCCAGCCCCTTCGCGGCGTGAAGCGTCATCAGAGTGACCTTTTCCTCGGTCTCGTCGCTTTCGTTGTCCATGATGAGGCTGACATGTTCAAGGAAGCCTTGCAGGTTCTCGAACCCTTCAAGCGCCTTGACCAGTTCCTTGAGGTTTTCCAGCCGTCCGGGTGCCTCGGGTGTCTTGTCGTTCTGCCACATCTCGGTGTAGCCGGACTCCTCCAGGATCATCTCGGCCAGTTCGACATGGTTCAGGGTGCCTTGCGGGACATCATCTTCTATAAGATCGTCCACAGGACCCACAGCCCGCATCGGCCCCATCATCAGCCCGCGCCAGCGCTCGATCCCCTCGACAAATCGCTGCAATTCCTTGGCGCCTTTGCCGGTCAGCCCCTTCGCAGCCAGCAAAATCCTGGCCCCCTCCAACAGCGAGACGCCGTTCGAGCGCGCCGCCATCTGGATTTTCTGCTGCGCCTTGTCGCCAAGGCCGCGCTTGGGGGTGTTGACGACCCGTTCAAAGGCCAGATCGTCCTCGGGGCTCACCACCAGCCGGAAATAGGCCATGGCATCGCGGATCTCCATCCGCTCGTAGAAGCGGGGGCCGCCGATGACGCGGTAGGGCAGGCCGATGGTCAGGAAGCGGTCCTCGAAGGCGCGCATCTGGTGCGAGGCACGCACGAGGATTGCCATGTTGTTGGCACTTATCGGGGCCATGCCGCGGGTGCCCCTTTGCATCGCCTCGATTTCCTCGCCGACCCACCTTGCCTCCTCGTCGCCGTCCCAATGGCCGATCAGGCGGACCTTCTCGCCCTCCTCCGCCTCGGTCCAGAGCTCCTTGCCAAGCCGCCCCTTGTTGCCCGCAATCACGCCAGAGGCGGCGGCGAGGATATGCGGCGTCGACCGGTAATTCTGCTCCAGCCGGATCACCTTGGCACCGGGGAAATCCTTGTCGAATTTCAGGATGTTCCCCACTTCTGCCCCGCGCCAGCCATAGATCGACTGGTCGTCATCGCCCACGCAGCAGATATTCTTGTGCGCCTGCGCCAGAAGCCGCAGCCACAGATACTGGGCGACGTTGGTGTCCTGGTATTCGTCCACAAGGATGTAGCGGAACCAGCGTTGGTATTGCTGGAGGATATCGTCATGGGTCTGGAATATCGTGACCATGTGCAGAAGCAGGTCGCCAAAATCGCAGGCGTTGAGGGATTTCAGGCGTTGCTGGTAGGCGGCGTAAAGCTCCACGCCCCGGTTGTTGAAGGCCGCCGCCTCACCTGCTGGCACCTTTTCGGGCGTCCAGGCGCGGTTCTTCCACTTGTCGATGACCGCGGCCAGCGCGCGGGCGGGCCAGCGTTTCTCGTCGATATTCTCGGCGATGATCAGCTGCTTCATCAGCCGGACCTGATCGTCCGTGTCGAGAATCGTGAAATTCGACTTCAGCCCCACCAGTTCCGCGTGGCGGCGCAGAAGCTTGACGCAGATCGCGTGGAACGTGCCAAGCCAGGGCATCCCCTCGGCGGGCTGGCCAAGCAGGTTGCCCACGCGGGTCTTCATTTCCCGCGCAGCCTTGTTGGTGAAGGTGACGGCAAGGATCTCGTTCGGGCGCGCCTTGCCGGTCGACAGAAGATGCGCGATGCGGGCCGTGAGCGCGCGGGTCTTGCCCGTCCCGGCCCCCGCCAGCATCAGGACCGGACCGTCGAGCGTTTCCACCGCCTCGCGCTGCGGCGGGTTGAGCCCGTCGAGATAAGGCTGAGGCCGCGCCGCCATGGCGCGTTGCGAAAGGGAGGCGGCCGCGAAGGCCTCTTCATCGTCGAAAATATCCATGCGCGAAAGCCTAGACCAAGCCTTGGACGAGTTAAAGTATTGTTCACGGTCCGTTCGCAAGAGTTTTCTGGCAGGTCTTGCGCCGATTGGCATCGTCGCGGCGCGGGCGCGCTCTTCACCCGC
>NZ_MNBL01000071.1 GCF_001879695.1 Nioella sediminis | reverse complement strand
CCCGCCCCTTGCGGGGCAGCCTCATCGCCCGCTTGGGGGCCAGCCCCCAAACCCCCGAGGTATTTTTGCCAAGATGAAGGGGAACGGGCTGGACAGGGGCAGCCTGGCCGGGTTTGGTCGGGGCATGGATCTGGACCAGACATATCCGGCGATTTCCGACCTCAAGGCGCGGGCACGGCGCAGGGTGCCGCATTTCGTCTGGGAGTTCTTCGATTCCGCCACGGGCACGGAGTCGGTCCTGCCGCGCAATCGGGCGGCGCTGGATCGGGTCCTGTTTCATCCCGCGATCCTGACAGGGGAATTTACGCCCGATCTGTCCTGCACGCTGATGGGCCGGGACTATGCCGTGCCCTTCGGGATCGCGCCTGTGGGCATGTCGGGGGTGATCTGGCCGGATGCGGAACGGCGGCTGGCGCGGTTTGCCGGGTCTGTGGGGGTTCCCTATGGGCTCTCCACCGTGGCCAGTCAGACGCCGGAAACCGTGGGGCCGGAGGCGGGCGGCATGGGGTGGTTCCAGCTCTACCCGCCGCGCGCGCCGGAGGTGTTGGCGGACATGCTGGCACGCGCCTGGGATGCGGGGTTTCACACGCTGGTTCTGACGGCGGATGTACCTGTTGCCTCTCGCCGGGAACGGCAGACACGCGGCGGCCTGACCAATCCTCCTCGGCTGACACCCCGCCTGATGGCGCAGGTGATGCGCTGCCCGGCCTGGGCACTGGGCACGCTGAGGACCGGGATGCCGCGGATGCGGACGCTGGACCGCTATGCGGAGCAAAAGACCAGCCTGCCGCAGACCGCCCATGTGGGCTATCTGATCCGGACCTCGCCCGATTGGGACTACCTGGGCCGTTTGCGGGACCTTTGGCAGGGGAAGCTGGTGGTCAAGGGCGTGATGGAGGCTGCCCCGGTGGAGCGGCTGCAGGCGGCGGGGGTCGATGCGATCTGGGTGTCGAACCACGCGGGCCGCCAGTTCGACGGGGCCCGCGCCAGCATCGACGCGCTGCCGGAAATCCGCGCCGCGACCCGCCTGCCGCTGATCTTCGACAGTGGCATTGAGGGCGGGCTCGACATCATGCGGGCGCTGGCGCTTGGGGCGGATTTCGTGATGCTGGGGCGGGCTTGGCACTATGCTTTGGCGGCCTTGGGGGAGGCCGGGCCGCCGCATCTGCATGCGCTGTTGGTGAAGGACATGATCTCTTGCATGGGGCAGATCGGGGCACGGCGTCTGTCGGAGCTTCCCGGGCGGCTGGTGGTGCCTCGGACCGGCTAGGAGTGTTCAGCGCTAACAGGTCGATCACGCGGCGCAACAGGTCGTTTCCCGCGTGGGATTCGCAATTTTCATTGCTAGGGTCACTCTCGAACCAAGGCTTGCAGCGGAATGACACACGTCTTCAAGCCACTGTAAAATATAGAACTGTTAGCGCTATCGCCGCTCTTGCAACATTTCAGCAACAATTATGTTGGCAGCGCAGCAATTTCTGCCTAACGTCCGCGCCATCCAGAACAGAGGGGAATGTTCATGGCCGACTTCAAGAAGATCCTGATTGCCAATCGGGGTGAGATTGCGATCCGAGTGATGCGTGCCGCCAATGAGCTTGGCAAGCGCACCGTGGCGGTCTACGCCGAGGAGGACAAGCTGTCCTTGCACCGGTTCAAGGCCGACGAGGCCTACAAGATCGGGGAGGGTCTGGGGCCGGTTGCGGCTTACCTGTCCATCGACGAGATCATCCGCGTCGCCAAGGAATGCGGCGCTGACGCGATCCATCCGGGCTATGGGCTGCTGTCGGAAAACCCTCAATTCGTGGATGCCTGCGCAGCGAACGGGATCACCTTCATCGGGCCCAAGGCCGAGACCATGCGCGCGCTTGGCGACAAGGCCAGCGCCCGGCGCGTCGCCATCGAGGCGGGGGTTCCGGTGATCCCCGCGACCGAGGTTCTGGGCGACGACATGGACGCGATCCGCGCGGAAGCGGCAGAGATCGGCTATCCCCTGATGCTGAAAGCTTCATGGGGCGGCGGCGGGCGCGGGATGCGTCCGATCCATGGCCCCGAAGAACTGGAAGAGAAGGTCCGCGAGGGCCGGCGCGAGGCTGAGGCCGCCTTTGGCAACGGCGAAGGGTATCTCGAAAAGATGATCACCCGCGCCCGTCACGTGGAGGTGCAGATCCTTGGCGACAAGCACGGGGCGATCTACCACCTCTATGAGCGCGATTGTTCCGTCCAGCGGCGCAACCAGAAAGTGGTGGAGCGCGCCCCTGCCCCCTATCTGAGCCAGACGCAGCGCGAGGAGATCTGCCTTCTGGGCAAGAAGATCTGCGAGCATGTGAATTACGAATGCGCGGGCACGGTCGAGTTCCTGATGGATATGGACTCCGGGAACTTCTACTTCATCGAGGTGAACCCGCGCGTCCAGGTGGAACATACCGTCACCGAGGAAGTGACCGGCATCGACATCGTGCGGGCACAGATCCTGATTGCCGAGGGTAAATCGCTGGTCGAGGCCACGGGAACGGCCAGCCAGTATGACGTGAAACTCGACGGTCACGCGATCCAGTGCCGGGTGACGACCGAGGACCCCACCAACAATTTCATCCCCGATTATGGCCGCATCACCGCCTATCGCGGGGCGACCGGCATGGGCATCCGTCTGGATGGCGGCACCGCCTATTCGGGCGCGGTGATCACGCGGTATTACGACTCGCTTCTGGAAAAGGTGACGGCCTGGGCGCCGACGCCGGAAGCCGCGATTGCACGGATGGACCGGGCGCTGCGCGAATTCCGCATTCGCGGCGTCAGCACGAACATCGCCTTCGTGGAAAACCTGCTGAAGCACCCGACGTTCCTGAACTACCAGTACACCACCAAGTTCATCGACGAGACGCCGGAGCTTTTCGATTTCCGCCCCAAGCGCGACCGCGCCACTCGGATCCTGACCTATGTCGCCGATATCACCGTGAACGGGCACCCCGAGACCGAGGGCCGCGCCAAGCCCAAGGCCGATCTGAAACCGGCCAAGGCCCCTGCCCCGCGCGGCGAGGCCCTGCCCGGCACCAAGACGCTGCTGGATGAAAAGGGCCCGCAGGCGGTGGCCGACTGGATGGCGGCGCAGAAACAGCTGCTGATCACCGACACCACCATGCGCGACGGGCACCAGTCCCTGCTGGCCACGCGGATGCGGTCCATCGACATGATCAAGGCCGCGCCCGCCTATGCCGGGAACCTTCCGGGGCTGTTCAGCGTGGAATGCTGGGGCGGCGCGACCTTCGACGTGGCCTACCGCTTCTTGCAGGAATGCCCGTGGCAGCGCCTGCGCGACCTGCGCAAGGCCATGCCCAACATCATGACGCAAATGCTGCTGCGCGCCTCCAACGGGGTGGGCTACACCAACTATCCCGACAACGTGGTGCAGTCGTTTGTTGCGCAGGCGGCGGAAACCGGCGTCGATGTGTTCCGCGTGTTCGACAGCCTCAACTGGGTCGAGAACATGCGCGTCGCGATGGATGCGGTGGTGGAAAGCGGCAAGGTCTGCGAGGGCACGATCTGCTACACCGGCGACATCCTGAACCCGGATCGGGCGAAGTACGATCTGGAATACTACGTCAACATGGGCAAGGACCTGAGGGATGCGGGCGCGCATGTTCTGGGCCTGAAGGACATGGCCGGGCTGCTGAAACCGGCCTCTGCCAAGATCCTGATCAAGGCGCTGAAGGAAGAGGTCGGCCTGCCCATCCACTTCCACACCCATGACACGGCGGGGATTGCCTCTGCCACCATCCTCGCGGCCTCTGATGCGGGCGTGGATGCGGTCGATTGCGCGATGGACAGCTTCTCCGGCAACACCAGCCAGGCGACGCTTGGCACCGTGGTCGAGGCGCTGCGCCACACCGAGCGGGACACCGGGCTGGATATCAAGGCGATCCGCAAGATCAGCGACTATTTCGAAGCGGTGCGTGGCCAATATGCGGCGTTCGAGTCCGGCCTTCAGGCCCCGGCCTCCGAGGTCTATCTACACGAGATGCCGGGCGGGCAGTTCACCAACCTCAAGGCGCAGGCCCGCAGCCTCGGGCTGGAGGAACGCTGGCACGAGGTGGCGCAGATGTATGCCGATGTGAACCAGATGTTCGGCGATATCGTGAAGGTCACGCCATCCTCCAAGGTGGTGGGTGACATGGCGCTGATGATGGTGAGCCAGGGTCTGACCCGCGCTGAGGTCGAAGACCCCAAGACCGATGTGGCCTTCCCCGACTCCGTTATCGACATGATGCGCGGCAATCTGGGCCAGCCGCCGGGCGGCTTCCCTGCCACGATCCTTGCAAAAGCGCTGAAAGGCGAGAAGCCCAACACCGAACGCCCCGGCAAGCACCTGCCCCCGGTCGATCTGGAGGCCACCCGCGCCGAGGTGATCGCCAAGGTGGGTGAGCCCGTGGATAACGAAGACCTCAATGGCTACCTCATGTATCCCAAGGTCTTCACCGATTACCGCGCCCGCCATGCGGAATACGGGCCGGTGCGGACCCTGCCCACCAAGACCTTCTTCTATGGCATGCAGCCCGGCGAAGAGATCGAGGCCGAGATCGACCCCGGCAAGACGCTGGTGGTGCAGTTGCAGGCCGTGGGCGAGACCAACGAGGATGGCGAGGTCAAGGTCTTCTTCGAACTGAACGGCCAGCCCCGCACCGTGCGCGTCCCCAACCGCAAGGCACAGGCCTCGACCGCCAAGCGCCCGAAGGCCGAACTTGGCAACCCCAACCACGTGGGTGCACCGATGCCCGGCGTGGTGGCCACGGTTGCGGTTCAGGCAGGCCAGACCGTCAAGCAGGGCGACATGCTGCTGACAATCGAGGCGATGAAAATGGAAACCGGCATCCACGCCGACCGCGATGCCGTGGTCAAGGCCATCCATGTGACGCCCGGCGGCCAGATCGACGCCAAGGATCTGCTGGTCGAATTGGACTAATAAAAAAAGGGCGCCCGACATTGCGGCGCCCTTTCTCCGTCCATTTTTAATCACTTTTCATTGTTATGTTGCCCGTCAATCGCGCAGTGACGAGGTGATAAACATGACCCTGAGAACCGAATTCTGGTACGATGAAAGCGGTGCCGTGACAGTCGACATGACCGTTCTGGCTGCCGGCGTTGTCGGCCTTGGCATCGCAACGATGTCCGTGGTGAGCAGCGGTGTCGAAGACCTGTCCGGCGACATCAACGCCGAACTGTCCTCCAACAACTGGAACATGTTCAGCAATGGCAGGGTTTCGGTCGGGTCTTTCGATTTCTCTGGCGGCAATGCCCCCGGCTGGCTTGGCGGATCGGTCCGAAATATGGGCGGTGAACTGGGCGAATTGCTGGTCCTTGGCCCCGGTGAGGCAACGGGTTTCCTCGTGGAAGTCGCCGAGGGGGCCACTAACGCGATCATGGAATTCGATCTGGTTGCGGGCGACAGCCTCGATAACAGCGCCCAATGGGGCACCGACACCGCGACGATCTCGCTCAACGGTGTTCCGGTTGCCGTGGCGCTGGCCAGTGGCAACAGCATGACATTCGACATCCCGCAGCTTGACGGCACGACGGTCGAGGCGACGGTAGAGGTCGCGTCGGTCGCGCTTGGCGGCAATGGCGGCTGGAACGATTCCGTGGCATCCGTGCGCGTGACCGTGGACGAACCGACATCGGATATCCAGTTCGAGCTTCAGTCCAATGCCAATCAGGGCATCGGCGATGAATTCTGGGGGCTGGACAATTTCGACGCCTCCACCACCGGCGGTCCCGGATTCTGATCGGGCGACCTGACGCCCCCCACGAAGACCGCACCTGCCTGAAAGACAACCGGCAGGCTTTGCAAAAAGGCCACATCCCGAGCGAATTGAGCTTGGTGGCCGCGCCCGTGCATGCAAGAGTTCGACCCTGTCACATTGCAGGAGCGCGCATTTGTTCACCCCGGACCAAGTCCTTGACTTCTGGTTTCCCGAAACGGGCCACGAGACGAACCCGGACTCTCATTCCGCCTTCTGGAACGAAAGGATGCAGGGCGGCATGGATGAGGTCATCATCCGCGACTTCGCAGACTTGACGCTGGCCGCTGCACGCGGCGAACTTGACCACTGGGCGGACACTCCGCGCGGGCGGCTGGCGCTGCTGATCGCGCTGGACCAGTTTCCCCGCTCGCTCTGGCGCGACACGCCTGCGGCCTACGCCCAGGACATCAAGGCCGCGCGACTGGCACTGGACGGGATCACCAACGGTGATTTCGACCCGCTCGCCCCCTGGGAACAGGCGTTTTTCGTCATTTCCATTTCCCATTGCGAAGGCCCGGATCACTTGCAACGCATGGACCTGCTGGACGATCTGATCGAACGGATCATTGCAAAGCTGCCAGAGCCGATTGCCGGTATGGGCGATGCGTTCCGCACCCAGAACAGGACAGTGCGCGGCGTGCTGGAACGGTTCGGCCGCCACCCGCATCGCAACCCGATCCTTGGACGCCCCTCCACGCCAGAAGAGGAGGCCTATATCGCCACCGGCGATTTCCCCCATGTGCGCAAGGTCGAAACCGCGTCGGACTGACGCTACGACAGGCGCATTTGGGCTTGCGCAACGCTGCCGGGGAGGCTGCAATCGACGACAAATCGCGCGGAGCATCCCATGGCCAAGATCCTCGTCATGACAGACCTGCACATCACGCCGGAAGGCGAGACCATCATTGGCCTCGACCCCGGTGCGCGGCTGTCGGCGGGGCTGGCCCATGCCGCCCGAACTCACCCGGATGCGGAGCGGATCGTCCTGATGGGCGACCTGACCCATCACGGCGCCGCTCAGGAATACGCACGACTGAAAACGCTGTTGGCGGACCTGCCCTGGCCCGTCACCTTGATGATCGGCAATCATGACACGCGCACGGGGTTCCGCGCGGCCTTTCCGGACGCGCCAACCGATGCGGATGGATTTGTCCAAAGCGCGATTGATCTGGGCGACATCAGGCTGATCTGCCTCGACACGCATGAAACGGCCCCGGCGGTGGAGCATGCGGGCCATCTCTGCCCTACCCGGCTGGCCTGGCTTACCCGCGAACTGGAGGCAGACACGAAACCCTGCCTTGTCTTCCTGCATCATGCGCCCTTCGACACCGGCTTTTCGGGCATGGATCACATCGGCCTCACCAATGCGGCAGAATTGCGGGGGGTGTTGACCGCCTTTCCGCAGGTCAAGCATATCTTCGCCGGGCACATCCATCGCACGATCACCGCCTCCATCGACGGCCTGCCGATCACCGTTTTCAAAAGCCCCTGCCATCAAATGCCCATGATTCTGGGTCAGGAAGGAAGCGGCCATTCGGTGGACGAACCGGGGGCCTATGGCATCATCCTGACGAACGGGGACAGGGTGGTGGTACATTTCGAGGACTTCACCCTGCCTGCGCAGGACGTGAGCCACTACTGACGGATGGGACGGGATATGGATATGATTGCGCCGCTTTATGCAGGGCTTCTGGGCCTGCTGTTTCTTCACCTCAGCATCCGGGTGATCAGCCTCAGGCGTCACCACAAGGTGTCGGTCGGGGATGGCGGGGAAAAGGCCCTGTCAAAGGCCATGCGGGTGCAGGCCAATTGCGTGGAATATGCCTCGATCGGGCTGATCCTTCTGTTCGGTGCAGAGCTTCAGGGCGCGCCCACCTGGGCCGTTCACGGGCTTGGGGTGACGCTGCTTCTGGGCCGGGTGCTGCATGCGTTCGGCTTTGGCTCCACCCCGCAGATCGTGCCCGCGCGAATCTGGGGCATGGCGCTGACGCTTGGCATGATCCTGATCGCGAGCCTGTCCAATATCATCCGCGCGGTGATCTGAGCGCGTCCGAAAGGACACTGGCAGGCACGCCGCCAATCTGCGATGCTGCACAAGGCAACTATCCGCAGAGACCGACCCCTTGGCGACGATCCTGACCATCACCCTGCCCATCTACCTGCTGATCGGGCTTGGCTTCCTGTCCGTTCGCACCGGCTATTTCGCGGGGTCCGATATCAGGGCCATCGGCACGTTCGTGGTGCGGTTCGCCCTGCCCGCGCTGATCTTCCTGGCCGTGGGCACCGCAACCCCGTCGGGAACACTGCACTGGGGGCTGTTCGCGGTCTACCTGTCGGCCTCGCTGGCGCTGTTTGCGACCTGCATCCTTGTGGGGCGTCTGGTTTTCCGGGCGCGCTGGTCGATGCTGGGGGTGGTGGGGCTTGGCATGGTGGGCTCCAACTCGGCCTTCGTGGGGTTTCCGCTGCTGTCGATCCTCTACCCTGACCTTGCCGTGACGATCTTCGCCACCGTGATGCTGCTTGAGAACGTGATCCTGATTCCGCTGGCTCTGGCGGTGGCAGATGCAGGTGAGCGCAGCACAAGCACGCCGTTGCAGGGGTTTCTCAAGGGCCTCAAGGGGCTGATCAAGAATCCGCTGGTCCTGTCGATCATTGTCGCTCTGGCCTATTCCCTCTCCGGCCTGACCCTTCCCGAACCAATCCTGCGCCCCATCGAGATGCTGCGCCCGATCGCCTCGCCTGTTGCGCTCTTTGCCGTGGGTGGCACCGTTGCCGCCGCAACGCTTGCCAGCGCCCGCGACATGGCCGCGCCGATGGGGGTGATCCTGGTGGGCAAGCTCGTCCTTCACCCTCTGTTCTTTCTTGCCGCAACCCTGCTGCTGCCCGCCCTGCCCCCGGACATTCGCCATGCCGGCCTGATCAATGCGGCCTGTCCGATGCTGTCGATCTTCCCGCTGATCGCCATGGCCTATGGGCGGGAACTGCTGGCCTCGACCGCGCTGATGGTCACGACAGCGGCCTCTTTCGTGACCATCTCGGGCCTTTTGTGATTATTTCGCTGGCCGCCTCCTGACCGCTTGTAGCGGGCCTGCTACAGCTTATCTGACTGCGATCCGATCCAAGGAGTTGCCAGATGATCGAGCTGTTTTCCGACCCCGCCGTGTGGGCCTCTTTCCTGACCCTGACCGTTCTGGAAATCGTGCTCGGCGTCGATAACGTCATCTTCATATCCATCGCCGCCGCAAGACTGCCCGCGGAGCAACGCCGCCGCGCGCGGGTGATCGGGCTGACGGGGGCGCTGGTGCTGCGCATCCTACTGCTGCTGTCCATCGCCTGGATCATCGGGCTGAGCGAGCCGATCATGACCGTCTTGGGCCTCGACATCAGCTGGCGCGATATCATCCTGATCGCGGGCGGCCTCTTCCTGCTCTACAAGGCTTCGACCGAGATCTTCCACGAGGTCGAAGGCGGCATCCATACGGCTGAGGAAACCGTGGTGAAGGCGGTTTTCGCCTCGGTCATCTTCCAGATCATGCTGCTCGATCTTGTCTTCTCGCTCGACTCGGTCATTACCGCCGTGGGCATCGCAGACCATATCGAAGTGATGATCGCCGCCGTGGTCGTGGCCATCGTGGTGATGATGGTCGCAGCAGCCCCGATCGCGAAATTCGTGGAGGATCACCCGTCCACCAAGATGCTGGCCCTGGCCTTCCTGGTCATGGTCGGCATGGCCCTGGTCGCAGATGGCTTCCACTTCCATGTCGAACGCGGTTTCATCTATGCGGCGATGGTCTTTGCCGGGGCCGTCGAGATGCTGAACCTGTGGCGCGCAGCGCGGCGCAAGCGACTGGCGGAAAATGCGTAGACGGCGCGATTTTCCTCTTGCAGCCCTGCGGCTGTCGGCCTAAATACCGCCCTCACAGAGCGGGCGTAGCTCAGGGGTAGAGCATAACCTTGCCAAGGTTAGGGTCGTGAGTTCGAATCTCATCGCCCGCTCCAATCAAAAAGGCCTCCGGATTTCCGGGGGCCTTTCTGATTTCCGGGGTGGATATCTTCCTGGGACGGTGCCCCAAATTTCCTCTTGCAGCCCCCGACGGCCCGTCCTAAACACCGCCCTCAAGAGAGCGGGCGTAGCTCAGGGGTAGAGCATAACCTTGCCAAGGTTAGGGTCGTGAGTTCGAATCTCATCGCCCGCTCCAATCAAAAAGGCCTCCGGATTTCCGGGGGCCTTTCTGATTTCCGGGGTGGATATCTTCCTGGGACGGTGCCCCAAATTTCCTCTTGCAGCCCCCGACGGCCCGTCCTAAACACCGCCCTCAAGAGAGCGGGCGTAGCTCAGGGGTAGAGCATAACCTTGCCAAGGTTAGGGTCGTGAGTTCGAATCTCATCGCCCGCTCCAATCAAAAAGGCCTCCGGATTTCCGGGGGCCTTTCTGATTTCCGGGGTGGATATCTTCCTGGGACGGTGCCCCAAATTTCCTCTTGCAGCCCCCGACGGCCCGTCCTAAACACCGCCCTCAAGAGAGCGGGCGTAGCTCAGGGGTAGAGCATAACCTTGCCAAGGTTAGGGTCGTGAGTTCGAATCTCATCGCCCGCTCCAATCAAAAAGGCCCCCGGATTTCCGGGGGCCTTTTGTGTTTCCACGGGATTACTGCGCGCGCATCTCTTCGAGGCGTTCGGCGGCATCGGGATGGCCAAGTTCCAGCGCCCGTTCGAACCACAGGATTGCCAGCGCATCGTCCTGCTGCACGCCATCGCCATCGCGCACGACAATCCCCATGTTGTAGGCGGAATAGTCGTCGCCCAGATTGGCGGCCTCGGCCCAGATGCGGGCGGCTTCGGCACGGTCCTGCGGGAAGCCACGGCCCCGATAATGCCCAAAGGCCACCAGGCGCATGGCTACCTCATCGCCTTGCGCGGCGGACAGGCCAGCCCAGTACATCGCAGCGTTGTCGTCGTTTTCCACGCCTTCAGCATTGTAATAGGCGTAGGCCAGGTTCGATTGCGCAATCGCGTTGCCCTGCTCGGCCGCCTGACGGAACAACTGCACCGCGCGGACATAGTCCTGCTCGACGCCCTCACCATCCCAATAGATCATGCCAAGGTCCAATTGGGCGCTGGCCTCGCCTGCTTCGGCCCGTGCCGTCAGGCCGGCGATTTCGGCAATCATCATGACGTCGATCCCGTCGACCATCACGGCAAATCCGTCATTGCCATCGACCACGACCTGCGATTCCGGCTGGACGTTGTAGACCTGACCATCGACGACGACGCTGCTATTGGTGATCAGCACCGTGTGCTCGTTCAGAACCGCCTCGATCCCGCGCGCGGTTTCGCGCGAACTGATCGAGCCGGTTCCGGTGATGGTGACGGAGATGTCGCCATAGGTGGACGTCATATGCGACTGCGCCGCAGCAGCCAGCGGCAGGGCAAGCGCCAGCCCCGCGGCGAGGATCAGGGTGCGGGGCGAAACAAAGCGGAAGTGGGACATGAAACTCTCCTGAAATGGACGGCTGGCGAAAAAATGCCGGGAATCACGGATGCGAGGATTATATAGTGTCAATCAGACATTTAGTCAAGATCGCCGATGCCAGGTGTTTTTCCTTGCAAATGCAAGCCCGGTTTCGAACACTCCACGCTGTATTGCATCAACAGTTTGTAGGAGGATCATCGATGTCCCGCTTTTTGACCGCCTTTGCATCCATTGGCCTTGCCGCGATCACGGCGTTGCCTGCCTTGGCCCAATCCCCGCTTAGCCTGTCGGGGATGAGCGTCTACCGATACGAAACACTTGTCGACCATTCCGGAAATTCCGGATCATTCTGCTGCGCGCCTTACGTGCTTGGCGGCCCGGATGGTCATTTCTTCTATATCCGCGCCATCTTCGACGTGGCATGGAGCGACGATCTGGACCGGATCTCCTACAGCTCCTCCGACATTACCCTGATGTTGCCCGGCGATGAGGAAGGCCGTCGTGCCCAGGGGCGCTACGACTGGTACGGGGTGTTCACGCCGTCTGCCGGGTCCATGTCGGAACGCCGCCCGCGCGACTTCCCCGAGGAAACCGCGCAGGCCTTCCTGAACGGCGTCTGGTATCTGCCGCGCGAGGCGACGACCGCCACGCTGATCATCGGTGAAGATGATGACATGCTGGAAATACCGGTGAACCTTGCCGTCGAGGTGGGCCCGGTCATCAGCCCCAGCCAGACCTTTTCCTTCGTTCCCACCGGACTGACCCGCGCGACCGAGCTGACGGCGGAAACGAACATGAACCGCACCGACGTGCCGGGGCTTCTGGCGCCCGCCACGGGCACGATGCTGCGGGTCGATTTCGATGCGACGCCCGCCTTCTCGACCGACACCGACGCGCAAGCTGGTGAAAATCAGGCCTTCCTGCGCAACACCTGGTTCTCGCTGGTCGGCCCGGATGGCGCGCCGCTGACCCTGATCGGATCGCAGAGCGGGTCGAACTCCACACCGCGAATCGAATGGACCAACTCGATCAGCTGGGACAGCAACCCGCGCACTGTTGATATGAGCCTCTACTTCCTTGGGGATGGTGCTCCGGGCACCTACCAGCTCTATTTCCTTGAGGATATGGTGGGCGAGATCACCCTTCAGTAACGAAACAGGCCGGGGCGGCAACCCGCATGCCCCGGCCCTGCCCTTGCGCCCTTTTCCGCGACGGCGCAGCGCCCTATAAGGCGGCAACGACAATGGCGGAGCCTTCCGATGCGAACAGCACAGATTTCCCGGCAGACGGCCGAAACCGAGATCAGCGTCGAGATCAATCTCGACGGGACCGGGGCCTATGACAACCAGACCGGCGTCGGCTTTTTCGATCACATGCTGGACCAGCTGAGCCGCCATTCGCTGATCGACATGACGATCCGCGCCAAGGGCGATTACCATATCGACGACCACCACACGGTGGAGGATACCGGGATCGCTCTGGGACAGGCACTGGTTCAGGCGCTTGGCGATAAGCGGGGCATCCGGCGCTATGGCGAATGCCACCTGCCGATGGATGACGCGCAGGTGCGCGCCGCGCTGGACCTGTCGGCACGGCCTTTCCTGATCTGGAACGTGGAGCTACCCACGCCCAAGATCGGCTCGTTCGATACCGAACTGGTGCGCGAGTTCTTTCAGGCGCTCGCCACCCATGGCGGCATCACCCTGCATGTGGACCAGATCCATGGTTTCAACAGCCACCACATCGCCGAGGCCGCCTTCAAGGCCGTGGCCCGCGCCCTGCGCATGGCGGTCGAACCCGACCCGCGCAAGGCCGATGCCATCCCCTCGACCAAGGGGACGCTGTAACCCATGACCACCGTCCTTGTGGATTACGAAAGCGGCAACCTGCATTCCGCCGAGAAGGCCTTTCAACGCATGGCCTCCGAGGGTGGGCATGGGGCGGTCGTGGTAACCGCCGACCCCGATGTCGTAGCCAAGGCGACCCGCATCGTTCTGCCCGGCGACGGTGCCTTCCCGGCCTGTCGGCGCGGGTTGCAGGCGATTGACGGGTTGGAGGAGGCCCTGGTTGAGGCCGTCGAAACCCGTGGCGTGCCGTTTCTTGGCATCTGCGTCGGCATGCAAATGCTGACGGGCTGGGGCCGCGAATACGAGGATGTGGAAGGGTTCGGCTGGATTCCCGGTGAAGTCGTCAGGATCGAGCCCTCCGACCCCACGCTGAAAGTGCCGCATATGGGATGGAACGATCTGGTCATCGACCGAGCCCACCCGGTTCTCGACGGCCTGAACACCGGCGACCATGCCTATTTCGTCCATAGCTATCACATGAAAGTCACTGACCCCGCGCATCTGCTGGCGCATGTGGATTATGGCGAGCGGGTCACCGCCATCGTGGGGCGTGACAATGTGGTGGGCACCCAGTTCCACCCGGAAAAAAGCCAGCACGCCGGGCTGCGGCTGATCGCCAATTTCCTGAACTGGCACCCCTGATCCGATGCCTGACCTGCAGGACGCCCTCGACCGGATCGCAGCGGATATGGCAGGTCGCGCGGACCGTGGGGAGGTGGCTCAGTACATCCCTGAACTGGCCCGCGTGGACCCTGCCCGCTTTGGCATCGCCGTGGCGCTTCCGGGCGGTCAGGTTCTTGGCGCGGGCGACAGCGCCCTGCCCTTCTCGATCCAGTCCATTTCCAAGGTCTTCACCTTGTCCATCGCGCTTGGCCGCCTTGGCGATCAGCTCTGGTCGCGGGTCGGGCGGGAACCTTCGGGGCAGGCGTTCAACTCGATCCTGCAGTTGGAACATGAAAAGGGCCGCCCCCGGAACCCCTTCATCAACGCAGGCGCCATCGCGGTGACGGATGCCATTCTGGCAGGTCATCAGCCGAAGGAACTCTTGGGCGAGATCCTGCGTTTCGTGCGGGCCGCGGCGGGTGACGACGACATCCACATCAACGACGCGGTGGCCAGATCGGAAACCGCGACCGGGCACCGCAACCTGGCGCTGGCCAGTTTCATGAAATCCTACGGCAACCTGATCAACCCGGCGGAACTGACACTTGGGGCCTATTTCCACCAATGCGCCATCGAGATGAACTGCCGCCAGCTGGCCCGTGCGGGGCTGTACCTGACAAGCGCAGCGGGAACGCCCCGGATGCTGGGACCGGATCGGGTTCGGCGGATCAATGCGATCATGATGACCTGCGGTCACTACGATGCATCAGGTGATTTCGCCTTCCGCGTGGGCCTTCCGGGCAAAAGCGGCGTGGGCGGCGGCATCCTGTGCATCGTTCCGGGCCGGGCCTCTGTCGCGGTCTGGTCGCCAGGGCTGAATGCACAGGGCAATTCCCAGCTTGGCACCGAAGCGATCGAGCGGCTGGCCAGCGACATGGGGTGGTCGGTGTTCGGGGCCAGCCAATCGGCCAACCCCGAACAGGGTCAGTTCACGCGGGTCCAGTCGCCACCACAGCGCTGAATACCGAGCAGGCGGCCACAGACCGACATGGTGTCCCCGTTGAGATAGAGCCGCGAGTTGTAGGTCGAATCCCGGTCCGGCGAATAGAGCCGCCCGCGATATTCGCCACCCCCGCGCGGCGCGGTATCCCAGATGATCTGGCGGCCGACATTCTCGCTGGCCATGGTCGCGCCGGAGCCGTCGAAGGCCTGAATGAGCGTGCCACAGAAGTTGCTGCCGCACTGCACGACCTCGATGATCCCGGTATTGCCGTTGTCATCGGGTGCGGTGCGCCAGCGGCCCTCGATCGGGTCGGCGGCGGCCATGCCGGCAAGGCCGATGACAGCGGCGAGGGCGATAAGCGTGGTTTTCATGGTGATCTCCTCCCAGAAACTGAGCGCAGTTTGACCGGGCCTGCGGCATTCTGGCAAGGCTGACGTTGGGTTGCCTTGGCAAGCGGCGCGGGTTCCGGCAAAAGGGCGCCGACAAAAGCCCCCTTCGCGAAAGGCCCTTCAAGATGATCCTCTACCCCGCCATCGACCTCAAGGACGGACAGGCCGTGCGGCTCTACAAGGGCGAGATGGAGAAGGCCACGGTCTTCCATGACCGTCCCGCCGAACAGGCCAAGGCATTTCAGGCGGCGGGCTGCGAATGGCTGCATCTGGTGGACCTCAATGGTGCCTTCGCAGGCGAACCGGTGAACGGCGCGGCGGTCGAGGCGATCCTGGCGGAAACCTCGGTTCCGGCGCAGCTTGGCGGCGGCATCCGCGACATGGCCACCATCGCCATGTGGATCGAGAAGGGCATCGCGCGGGTGATCCTGGGCACGGTCGCGGTGGAAAACCCCGATCTGGTGCGCGAAGCGGCCCGCACCTTCCCCGGCAAGGTTGCCGTCGGCATCGACGCCCGCAAGGGCATGGTCGCCACCAAGGGATGGGCCGAAGAGACCAATGTGAACGCCACCGACCTTGCGCGCAGCTTCGAGGACGCGGGCGTTGCCGCCATCATCTACACCGATATCAACCGCGACGGGGCCATGCAGGGCCCCAATATCGAGGAAACGGCGGCGCTGGCCCATGCCGTGTCGATCCCGGTCATCGCCTCGGGCGGCGTGTCTTCGCTGGATGACTTGCGGGCGCTCAAATCCTGCGGGGCGCCGCTCAACGGGGCGATCTCGGGCCGCGCGCTCTATGACGGGGCACTGGATCTTGCCGAGGCACTTACAGTGCTGAAGGGCTGATCTCGCCGCATTTTCGCCCAGATTTGCCCCTAGTTTTGCGAAAAATCCGCTGATCCAGGCGGGGTATCTTTGAGCGGTATGGGGCAATTCCGGCCATGGCCATCGGGCAAGCGGGCAGTATCACCACGAATTCGCCGGGCGAGAACGACCCGATCACGATCACCTTCGATGAGCCGCTGACCGACCCGGTCATCGCGCTGAGCTCCACCAGCAATGGCGGGCATCCCTTTTCCTTGCGTGTCACGGACATCACCTACGACACCGATGGCAATGCGACCTCGTTCACCTTCATCATCGAGGAATGGGAATATCTGGACGGCCCGCATCCGGCGACGGAAACGATCAACTGGATTGCCGTCGAGGAAGGGGTCCATACCCTGCCCGATGGCCGGGTGATCGAGGCGGGCACGACAAGCGCCACCCATGCCACCAGTTCCGTCAGCCTCGCGGGCGGTTTTGCCGATCCGCCGGTCATCCTGACCTCGGTCATGTCGGAAAATGACACAACCACAGTGGACAGCGATCCGCTGAACGTTACCGCGTCCGGCTTTGATGTGCGGCTTCAGGAAGAGGAAGGCCAGGACGGCATTCATGCCGCGGAAACCGTGGGTTACATCGCCATTCAGGCCGGTGGCGATGCCAGCAGCGGCACGGCGGCGGTCTTTGGCGGGGTCAACCATACGACGCACACGCTGAGCCTGGGCGACACCTTCACCCAGGGCGTGGTTGTCGCCGAAACTCAAACGATCAACGGGGGCAACACCGCCACGGTCATGATCGACGGCCAGACAAGCACCACCGTTGGCGTCTTCGTGGAAGAGGAGCAATCGGCCGATTCAGAGATGAACCATATCGACGAAAGCATCGGTGTGGTCACATTCGAGGACGGGCTGATCCTGTGCTTCACCCCCGGCACCCTGATTGATACGGTCGCAGGGCCGCGCGAGGTGTCCAGCCTCAGACCCGGTGATCTTATCCTGACCCGCGATAGCGGCCCGCAACCCTTGCGGTGGCGGAGCCATACCCGGATGACGCCTGAACGGCTGGCGGCTCACCCGCACATGCGCCCCGTGCGAATTCGCAAAGGGGCCATTGCGCCGGGTGTGCCGGATCGCGATCTTGTCGTCTCTCCACAGCACCGTATGCTGATCAATGGCTGGAAGGCCGAGCTGCTGCACGGCGCATCCGAGGTTCTGGTTCCGGCCAAGTCCCTGATCAACGATGAAACGATACGTCCCGCAGCTGCCGTGTCGGGTGTTGATTACCACCACCTGCTGCTGGATGGGCATCACGTCATCACGGCCAATGGCGCCGCCACAGAAAGCCTGCATGCGGGCGAACTGGACAAATCCGATCTGGCCCCGGACGCGCGGCAGGAACTGCTGTCGCTCTTCCCCGATCTGGGGTGGCTCGGGCGCGGTTTCGGACCACTGGCCCGGCCCTCTCTCAGCGTACAGGAAGGCCGCGCCTACGCCTGATTGTCGCTTCGGTTTGCATTCCGCGCCGGTGCCGCCTAAGACGGTCGCAACATCCTTCACCCGGACCCCAGACATGCTGAAAACCCGCATTATCCCCTGCCTCGACGTGGCCGACGGGCGCGTGGTGAAGGGGGTCAACTTCGTGGACCTGATCGACGCCGGTGACCCGGTGGAATCGGCGCGGGCCTATGATGCGGCGGGGGCCGATGAGCTTTGCTTTCTCGACATCCACGCGACCCATGAAAACCGCGGCACCATGTATGACCTTGCCACGCGCACAGCCGAACAGTGCTTCATGCCGCTGACCATCGGCGGCGGGGTTCGGACGGTCGAGGATGTGCGCAACCTGCTGCTGGCGGGCGCCGACAAGGTCAGCTTCAACTCCGCCGCCGTGGCCGACCCCGACGTCGTGGCGCGCGCGGCGGACAAGTTCGGATCGCAATGCATCGTGGTGGCTATCGACGCCAAGACCGTATCGCCGGGCAAGTGGGAGATCTTCACCCATGGCGGGCGCAAGGCGACCGGCATCGACGCGGTGGAATTCGCGCGCACGGTCGTCGCCAAGGGCGCGGGCGAGATCCTGCTGACCTCGATGGACCGCGACGGCACGCGGGCCGGATTCAACCTGCCTTTGACGCGCGCGATTTCCGATGCTGTTCCAGTGCCGGTGATCGCGTCGGGGGGCGTCGGCAATCTTGATCACCTCGTCGAAGGCGTGACGATTGGCGGGGCCTCCGCCGTTCTGGCCGCCTCGATCTTCCATTTCGGCGATTACACCATTGCCGAGGCCAAGGCCCACATGGCCGCCGCCGGTATCCCCGTGAGGCTCTCATGACCTCACTTTCCCGCCTTGCCGCCACGATAGAGGCCCGTAAAGAGGCCGATCCCGACAGCTCCTGGACAGCGAAGCTGCTGGCCAAGGGACCGGAGAAATGCGCTGAGAAATTCGGGGAAGAGGCCGTCGAGGCGATCATCGAAGCGGTGAAAGGCGACCGGGAACGGCTGACATCGGAGGCGGCGGATGTGCTCTATCACCTGCTGGTCATGCTGGCGGCGCGCGACGTGACGCTGGCGGATGTGCTGGCAGAGCTGGAGCGGCGCGAGGGGGTCTCTGGTGTGGCCGAGAAAGCGAGCCGCTGAGGCCTACGCTTTCAGGTTGCGCGCCATAGCCCGCAGATGCCGAAAATCCGTACCACAACAACCGCCGAAGACACGGAAATTCGGATTGGCACGGGCAAGTTCACCAATCTGCTTACCCAGCTCATCTGGATCACCTGCATCAAGCTCCTCGGCATTATCTAACTCTTCATGACTGCAACGCGAGGCATTGCTGACTAGTCCCGCCAGTCGGTTCAGGCGCACGTCACCGACAAGGGCGGGGGCCAAATGTTCGGGGTGCGCACAGTTGACGAGGAAGTAGGAAGGATAGCTTTCGCTTTCAGCATCCACCCGTTCAATTGCATCAGCCAGGCTCATTCCGTCAGGCAGGCATCCGTCGGTTTCTACTGTAAAAGCAATTACCACGGGAATGCCCCGCGCCTTTGCCGCTCGCGCGATACCTGCGGCCTCCGCCGCATAGGTCATGGTAAACGCGTTTACCAGGTCCACTCCGGCTTTTGAAAGCACGCCCATCTGCTCCCCGTGAAAGGTCTCGGCTTCAGCAACCGTCATCTGATCACCGACTTCATAGCCATCACCTCTCGGACCCATCTGACCCGACAGGATCAGGTTTGCATCCGGGTTGGCGTCACGCACTTCAGTGATCAAACGAACGGCCTTCCGGTTGCTTTCTGCCAGCCTTTCCGGCGAATAACCTAGTTCTCGTCCTCGGTCCCGGCTAGCCACCCAGGTAAGAGCATCCAGCATCATGCCGACGCCTTCTTCGCGAGCGAAATCCGCCAAAGCCTGATAGTCGCCGCGCAACATCTCGTGTGTTTCGGGATCATCCAGCAGCGGATAGGAGGCGAAACCGGGCAAGTCGATTCCTCTGGAAAAGATCAGATCGGTTTCCAGCCCGACCCAGTGCAGTATCGGCCCCTCGGGCGTGCTGTGGCGAGAGGTAGACATTGGCGCTCCTGTTTGCTTGGTATGCGCCTAGCCTAACGGCTGCTACCAATCGAGAAAAGGTTTTCTGCCGGACGACGGACCGAGGTGGTGCGGCTTCGAAGACGACATATCAGGCTGCGCCCTTGGCGTTCATAGCTTGGAGCTGATGATCCCGGTGTTGAACCCACCCATCCGCAACTCGCCAAAGAGCCGCTGATACTCGATCTTCGGGCAACGGTTCTGGATCACCTGCACTCCCCGCGCCTCGGCTTTTGCCGCCGCTTCCGCATGCTCCACCCCGATCTGCATCCAGATCGTCTTGAGGCCCGGAAACCGGTCCAACGCCTCGTCGACAATTGGCGGCACGGAGTCCGACCGGCGGAAGATATCGACCATGTCGACCGGCCCCTCGATCTCGGACAGTGACCCCACCACCGTCGCCCCGAACAGGGTGCTTCCCGCATGGCCGGGGTTGACCGGGATCACCCGGAAGCCTTTCAGCTTCAGGTAGCGCCCCACGTAATGCGACGGCCGCACCGGGTTGGGCGACACGCCCACGCAGGCGATGGTTTTGGTGCTGCGCAGGATCTTGCGCAAAAGATCATCGGAAGGATTCGTTGTCATGGGCGCAGCCCTAGCACAAGAAAAAGGCGCCCGCAGCGGGATTTCGCTACAGGCGCCAAGTGCGGAACGAGGGACAGTGATGGGCGCTTCGGTGTTCCGAACCGTGCGCCATACGTTGTAATTTAGCAACTTTCGGGCACATTTAAAGGGGTGGAACAAAAAAGTGATTGAAAATAGTGGCTACCCCAGGATCGCGGGCCAATTCGCATCCGCCAAGGCAACATTGCCCGAAATGTCGCGTTCCCACCGGCGCCGGATGCGCAGCGAAGCATTCAGGAACAGCCGCCCCGCATGGATCGTCCAGGCCTCGGGCACCGTGTCCGCGACATAGCCACGAGACGCCGCCCAGGCACAATAGCCGCCGTAAGCGGGGGCAAATGCCATTGGGTCAGTGGCAAACCTGTCACGGTTGACCGCAGAGCTGAACAGCCAGCGCGCGCCGTTCCAGTCAACCGCATAGCCTGCCTGTCCCGCAACCGGTTCCCCGGCATCGAAATAGGCAACGGGATCCGTGCCGTTGATGGCCACACCAGCCGCGGCAAAAACGGGTGGCGAGGAGGCACATGCCGCGCCAACCTGCAAAGACAAGGGAGCGGCTGCAAGAAACGTCAGGGCGGTGCGGCGGCGGATCATGGGAGTCTCCTTGGAAGCTCCCCCAAGATTGCCATCTTCGCGCTGCCAGAAAAGCCCCCTGACGCAAGCGTGAACGAATGTCAGTCGAAGATATCCTCGACGAAGTCGAACGCGTCTTCCAGCATCTCAGACCACATCGATTTGCGTCGCTTGGGCTTCTTTTTCTTCTTGCCCCTGTAGGGCCTGTCATGATCGCGATAGGCGGCGGGCGAAGGGGCTGCGCGCTTTGGCGTGCGGGGGCGGTCCTCGCGCAGCGCTTTCATCTCATGCAATGGCGCGCCACAGTTTCCGCAGGCCAGCTCATGCCCGCCGCGCGCCGTCAGCCGCAGGGCGGTTCTTGTGCCGCAGTAACAGCATGTGGCGATCTTGGTGGTCATTCAGCTCTCCGGGTTGCGTGTCATTGCATATAGGGACACAGCCGCAGCATTCGAGACGTTGAGAGAGCCAAATTCGCCCGCGAAGGGAATCCGAACCAGATGGTCGCACAATTCGCGCGTGCGCGCGCGCAGGCCCGGCCCTTCGGCCCCAAGAACCAGGGCCACGGGACGGCCCGCCAGATCGGGGGCCAGATCGTCGATCACTTCCTCGCCTTCACCCGCCAGACCAACCAGCGTATAGCCCATTTTCTGCAACTCCTGCATCGCATCGCCAAGGTTCTTCACCCGCAGATAGGGCTGGCGCTCCAGCGCGCCCGAGGCGGTCTTGGCCAAGGCCCCGGTTTCAGGGGCGGAATGGCGATGCGGAGCGATGACAGCCCGCGCGCCGAACACCTCGGCCGAGCGCAGGATCGCGCCCACATTGTGCGGGTCGGTGACCCGATCGAGCAGCAAAAGGCGTGGCGAGGCCTGCCCCGGTTTGCAAAGATCGGACAACCGGCCCCAGTCCAGCGCCTTCACCTCCAGCGCTGCTCCCTGATGCACCGATCCGGGATCGAGCGGCACCGGAAACTTGCGCGGATCGGCAATCTCCGGCTCCAGCCCTGCACCGGGAATCGCATCCGCCAGACGGTCGGCGGCATTCTTCGTCACCACCAGCCGCAGCTTTTCGCGCGCCGGATTCATCAGCGCATCGCGCACCGCATGCAGCCCGAAAAGCCAGACAGTTTCCGCAGCAGAGGCCCGCTTGGCGCGTTCCTTCTCGATCACCCATGTCGGTTTCTTCACGGTCCGGTCTCCTTCGTGACTTGCAGGGCAGCTACGCCGCCGGAGGATGCAAAGGCAAGTCCGGTTTTTGGCCGATTTTCATCTTGACGCCCCTGACCGGGCAGATTATCCCCACCCGGCGTTCGGTTGAAGAACCGAAAGCAAGGGCGACGTGCTGCAAGGTGCGGCAGCGGACTGTAACTCCGCCGGGGAACACCCATGCCTGGTTCGATTCCAGGGTCGCCCACCATTTCCCCTCCTGCTCACCAAAGAATCTATACCATCGGCGCGCCATAGAAAGTGCCAGGAAGATCGTTGCCCGTCCGGCAGCCTGCTGTCCACCCGACCGGTTTGCAACGCAATGAAGACGGGAAAAGCCCGATTGCAAGGCTGGTTCAGCCCGGTCTCTGACGCTAGACTGCCCCCAATCGACAAGTGGTGGTGCCGAGCAGTATGCCCAAGAACATGTTCAACGTGGTTGTGGTGGGCCAGAACGGCCGCCTGCAATACGAGGCAGCGCTTTTTGCTGCCAGCTTTCGCGCCGCCAACCCGAATTTCCCCGGCCGCCTCTTTATCGTAGAACCGCAGCCCGGCCCACGCTGGCAGGGCGATCCGCGCATGGGCGATGCGGGGGTGAAAGAGCTTCTGGACCGGCTGAGGGCTGAAATCCTGCCATTCGAGTCCCGGCATTTCGGCAAGGACTACCCCTATGGCAACAAGATCGAGATGCTCTCGGCCCTGCCCAAGGGCGAGCCTTTCGTCTTCTTCGACACCGATACGCTGATCCTCGACGATCTGACCAAGGTGCCCTTCGATTTCGACCGGCCCTCTGCCAGCCTCAGGGTCGAAGGCACCTGGCCGCAGATCGAACTCTATGGCCCCGGCTACACCGCCATTTGGAAATCGCTTTACGACAGGTTCGGGCTGGACTTCGAAAGCTCGCTCGACCTGAGGCAACCCGACGAATACTGGCGGCGCTACCTCTATTTCAACGCCGGGTTCTTCTACTACAAATGCCCGCATGAATTCGGTGCGCGCTTCCTCGACTACGCCACAGCGATCCGCGATAACCCGCCAGAAGAGATCATCTGCCAGACCATGGACCCCTGGCTCGATCAGGTCGCCCTGCCCCTGGTGATCCATTCCTACGGCGGCGGGCGGGATGCGCTGGAACCGGGCTGGCTGGACGGGCGCACAAGCTGTCACTATCGCTTCCTGCCACTGCTTTACGCCCGCGAAGAGCAACGCGTGGTGGATGTGCTGGAGGAAGTTGCCGCGCCCAACTGGGTCAAGAAAGTGCTGAAGGGCTACGAGCCGATGAAGCGGATGATCTATCAGGGCAAGGGCGCCAAGGCCCGCGCGCTTTTCGATCGGGACAACCTGCCCCGGCGAGAGCAGGCCATCCGCAATCAGTTGAAGCGCGAGAAACTCTGGCTGCGCTAGACGTCAGTTCCCCTGATCGTCCTGCGTCACGACGGGCGGGCCATCAAAGCTGCCCGGCTGTGGCCAATGCGTCGGGAAAAAGGGAATGGTCTGCGCACTGGCCATGGCAACGGATGCAATGGTGATCAGGGCAGCGAGGGTCAGGCGGGTCATCGGTATGTCTCCTTTGGATGAAACGCGATGCCCCCCAGATGGGCGTCAGTGCGGTCTCAATCGCTCTGATTCCGGAAGCGACGGGGATTTTTCGAAACCAGCGAGAGGCTGACCGGAATCAAGTGCCCGGCGGCGGAACTCTGACGGGCTTTCCCCGGTCTGGTCGCGAAACGCCTTGTTGAACGGCCCGAGCGAGGCAAAGCCCACATCATAGGCAATCTCCAGAATGGTGCGCCGTGCCTCGCCGGGATCGGCCAGCACCTCCTTGGCGGCGGCAATCCGGTAGCTGTTGATGAAGGTCGGAAAGTTGCGAAAGCCAAGCCGGCGGTTGATGACCGCGCGCAGCCGGTGCTCCGGCACCCCGATCTCGGCTCCGAGCGCGGCGATGGTCAACCCCTCACGCCGCCAGATGCCGTTCTCCAGTGCGGCCTTCAATGCCGACACAACCGACCCGTCCACAGCCTCGGCCCGCCGGTCCACAGGCGCGGCGGGTTTCACCGGTTCGGTGAAGCAGATGCAGGCCTTGGGCTCGGGCTTCAACACCCACAGCGCATAGGCGAAGGCGAGCGCGAGAAAGGCCAGCCCTTGCGCCAGCGTCATTGCGTCGG
Source organism: Nioella sediminis (assembly GCF_001879695.1). GTDB lineage: Bacteria > Pseudomonadota > Alphaproteobacteria > Rhodobacterales > Rhodobacteraceae > Nioella > Nioella sediminis. The sequence goes on along the minus strand of NZ_MNBL01000071.1, from coordinate 9,257 downwards.
GCACGGAACGATAGCCGAAGATCAGTTCGGTCGACGAAATCGAGACACCCAGAATGGCGATGGCCGACAGAAAGGCAGGGCGGAATTTCAGCCGGTCTTCCACCAGATCCTCCTTCGCGGTGCGGATTGCCATGCCAAGCAGCGCCACGAAGAAGGCCAGCATCACAAGGCCCCGCGCCACTTCCAGCCCCGGCACCCAGATGCCAGCAATGGCAAGCGCCACCGCGATCCCCGCCGCCACCAGCCACGGCAGCCGGTCGCGAGGATCGTCGAGGAAGAGCGTCACCACCAGCCAGCAGACCGCCAGCGGCACGAAGATCGCCGCCAGTAGCAGCACCGGGATGATCGCCGGGGGAAAGCCGGGCGCGGCGAGGCTCGACAGCAGCGCATAGCCCGCCATGGTCAGCGCCAGCGCTGAAACGGGTCGACCCACGGGCCGCGTCTGGGGCACGATCATCAACGCGGTGGCACTAAGTAGCGCCAGCGCGATGGCGGCAGCGCGGATGGAAATGTCGAGCAGGATCATGGCAGGCCTCGGGTCGGGTAACTGGTTGCCCCTAGATAGGCCCCCGCTGCGCGCAATGCCCGTCGATTCCGAAAATCCTTGCAGATTTCGGAATTCAACCGGCGTCGCCGCTCACCGCCCCGCAGAGGCGCGGATCACGATCAGCTCTCCATAGGCCGGAAGATAGATCGCCGACTGGCTGGACCCGCTGTCGAAGACGTGGCCAGCCACAAAGGCCCCCGGCGCGTCCAAGGCGGCCCAAAGACGTGCACCCGTCTCGGTTTCGGCCCAGACCTGTGCGCAGCGGTGCAGTTCCACCGTCTCCGGCTGGACAGGTGTTGGCAACCAGTCGGTCAATCTGCGCGCGACCGGCCCAAGGACCGGCGGCTCCGGTGTGGGGTCCGTCAGCCGCGCGGTGTGCCATTGGCAGGGGCTGTTCGACCGGCCGTAGGTGCCGAGACGTTCCATCGGGGCGCTGCCCAACCTCTCTTCGAAGGCGGCGCGGTGGGCCCGCTCCTCGGACCGGTTCGACATCAGCAGGAAGATCCCCCCGAACACAACCACCAGCCCGAAAAGAACAAGCCCGCCAAGGATCATTTCCCGCGGGCTTGCTTTCCGTTGATCAGGCATGGAGGAATCAGCCCGCGGTGGCGGGTTCTTCCTTCTTGCGTTCGGTGTAGATCAGCAGGGGCTGCGCATCCGAGGACACCGCCTCTTCGTTCACCACCACCTCCTCGACGCCTTCGGTGCCGGGCAGGTCGAACATCGTATCCAGCAGGATATCTTCCATGATCGAGCGCAGGCCGCGCGCGCCGGTCTTGCGGGCAATCGCGCGCTTGGCGATGGCCGACAGGGCGTCATCGGTGAATTTCAGCTTGGCATCTTCCAGTTCAAAGAGCCGCTGATATTGCTTGACCAGCGCGTTCTTGGGCTGGGTCAGGATGGTGACAAGCGCATCTTCGTCCAGGTCTTCCAGCGTCGCGATGACGGGCAGACGACCGACGAATTCCGGGATCAGGCCAAACTTCAGCAGATCCTCCGGTTCTAGATCCTTGAAGTACTCACCCACGGATTTGTTGCTGTCGTCACGCACATCGGCGCCGAAGCCCATGGCGCTGCCCTTGCCGCGCTGCGCAATGATCCGGTCGAGACCGGCAAAGGCCCCGCCGCAGATGAACAGGATGTTCGTGGTGTCCACCTGCAGGAATTCCTGCTGCGGATGCTTGCGTCCGCCCTGCGGCGGAACGGAGGCCACGGTGCCTTCCATGATCTTCAGCAGTGCCTGCTGAACGCCCTCGCCCGACACGTCGCGGGTGATCGAGGGGTTGTCGGACTTGCGGGTGATCTTGTCGACCTCGTCGATATAGACGATTCCGCGCTGCGCCCGGTCGACGTTGTATTCGCTGGCCTGCAAGAGCTTGAGGATGATGTTTTCCACATCCTCGCCCACGTAACCGGCTTCGGTCAGCGTGGTGGCATCGGCCATGGTGAAGGGCACATCCAGGATGCGCGCCAGCGTCTGCGCCAGCAGCGTCTTGCCGCAACCGGTGGGGCCGATCAGCAGGATATTGGACTTCGCCAGTTCGATATCGGATTTGCCGGAATTGTTCAGGCGCTTGTAATGGTTGTGAACGGCGACCGACAGCACCCGCTTGGCATGCATCTGGCCGATCACATAGTCATCCAGCACTTCGCAGATCTCACGCGGGGACGGCACCCCTTCCGAGGATTTCAGCCCGGCGGACTTGGTCTCCTCGCGGATGATGTCCATGCACAGTTCGACGCATTCATCGCAGATGAAGACAGTCGGCCCGGCAATCAGCTTGCGCACCTCGTGCTGGCTCTTGCCGCAAAAGCTGCAATAGAGCGTGTTCTTGGTGTCGTTGCCGGATGAATTCGCCATATCGTCCTACCTCAACGGGTTTTCGCGCTGTGCCGAAGGGCGTTCGCCCTGAAACTCGGCTCCGTTCGCGCAAGCCTAAAGCAGCCCAAACCGGTCCACAATGTCAAAATGGCCTCGGGTCGCCCCCAAAACCAAAGCGCCCGCGCAAGGCCCCTGCCCTGCGCGGACAGCTTATTTTCAAGCCTCGGCCGCACCGCGGTTTTCGACGATCTCGTCGATCAGGCCCCAGTCCTTGGCCTGTTGGGCATCCATGAAATTGTCGCGTTCCAGCGCATCGACCACCGATTCCAGCTTTTGACCGGTATGTTTGACATAAATCTGGTTAAGGCGATCTTTCAGCTTCTGGGTTTCCTGGGCGTGGATCATGATATCCGTCGCCTGACCCTGGTAGCCGCCCGAGGGCTGGTGCACCATGATCCGGGAATTGGGCAGCGAGAAGCGCATTCCCGGTTCGCCCGCCGTCAGCAAGAGCGAGCCCATGGACGCCGCCTGCCCCACCACAAGGGTCGAGACCTTGGGCTTGATGTATTGCATCGTGTCGTAGATCGACAGGCCCGAGGTCACGACACCGCCGGGGCTGTTGATATACATGGAGATTTCCTTGGACGGGTTCTCTGCCTCCAGGTGCAGAAGCTGCGCCACGATGAGGCTGGACATGCCGTCATGCACCGGACCCGACAGGAAAATGATCCGTTCCTTCAGAAGGCGCGAGAAGATGTCATAGGCGCGCTCGCCCCGGCTGGTCTGTTCGACCACCATGGGAACCAGCGTGTTCATGTAAACGTCATATGGGTCTTTCATCGGGCCTGCCTCAGGTAAGGGTACATGCTTTGTCGGAAGGTTATGGCCGCCCCATGGGGACTGCAAGGGGGGGTGGTTCACGAAATATCCCTTCACGGGCGCTTTTCAATCCCGCCCGGTCCCGCGCTAGCGGCTGGCCAGCCACATGGTTGCGCCCCACCGGGGCAGCAGCACCACGTCCTCGCAGGGGTCGCGCGTGGCGATGTCACCGATCAGACCCTCCACGTTCCGCACCCCGTTTTCAAAGGGCAGCAAGCGGCAGGCGGTCTGGAAGAGATCCCCCGTCAGTGGCTGGATCGCCCAGACCCGTTGCTCGCCATTGCTGTCCCACGAGATGATGTGATCGCCCGAGGGGGTGAAATCGGCGGCCACATAGGTCACCAGCCCGTCGCGGGCATGGGCGAAGGTGTAAAGCGGCAGGCCGGTCTGCGCGTCCCAGACATAGACCTGCCCGTCATCCGCGCCGGTCACCAGCAAACGCTCGTCCGGGCTGAGCGCCATGGAGGTCACGAACCCGTCATGGGCAAGCCGTTCGTTATAGAAGGGCGGCGCATCCTCGGCCACATGGGTCAGGCGCAGCACATCGGGCTGGTTGGGCAGGATATTGATCCGCATGCCGGTGGCCATCAGTTCCATCGCGGCAGCATTGCGCCCGGCCTCGGAGGTCGAGACCACGGCCTCGGTCATGGAGCCTGAAATCGACGGCACGGCATGGCCCGTGGACACGTCAAAGAGCCGCATCACCCCGGCCTCGTCATGGGTCATGACAGCGTTGCCCTGCGGCGAGAAATGCACGTCATGGACCGGACTGCGATGGCCCAGAAGGGTGATCAGGCTTTTGCCCGTCGGTACGTCATGAATGCGCGCCCGGTTGTCGGAGGCCCCCACGGCCATCCGAAGGCCATCAGGCGACAGGCCAAGCCCGAGGATATCCACCCCGTCGAGATACAGCGCGCTTGGCGGCAGAATCGCGTCAAACGTCGTCAGGTCCCAGACCCCGGCAATATTGCCGGTGGCGGCGGCCACGGTGCTGCCATCGGCAGAGACATCCATCGCCACGACCGGCCCCGGCATGCGCAGCCGGTGAATGAGCCCCATGGCCCGCCCGTTCAGCGCCGGGACAAGGTCGATCACCCGTACTTCATCGCCAACCGTTGCGATCAGCCGGGCGCTGCCGGGCACGAAGGCCAGCGCGGTCACGTCATCCCCAAGGCTGAGCGGGTCGCGAAGGGCCCGGCCCGACACGAGGGAATGGAAGTGCAGCTCGTTGGATGCGGTCGCGACCACCAGCGTATCCACACCCGGCGACAGCGCCGCCGACAACACCCGTTCTCCGCCCTGATAGGGGAGACCCGACATTTCCCCCTCACGCGGGTCCCACACCGTCACACGGCTGTCACGGATCAGCAGGAACCGACCCCGGTCATACAGGATTCGCGGCGCCATTCCGGCTGCGGGCATTGCAAGCTCGCCTTCGATCACGGCACCGGTTTCGGGGTCGAACACCGCGCCAGAGCCATCGGCCGACACCGTCACCACATGGCCCGACCCCGGCAGAAATTCCACGAAATGGGCGGGCGCATCCGGCAAGGTCACCGTCGCGCGCAGGCGCTGGCCCTGGATCGTCTGGCCGAGCGTTTCCAGAACCTCCAGCCAGGCATCGGGCGCGCGGCAAAAGCTGAAATCAATAAGCGGCAGGATATTCTGGATCGCGAGCACCGGGTCGAGCGTCTGCGCTTCCCTCGCCCGCGACCGCAATTCCTCGCATTGCTGGTTGCTCACCCAGAAATACCCCCCGACAAGCGCCGCGCATATGGCGACGGTCGTGGCCACGGCGCTGCCGATCTGGAACCATTTGCGCCGCGACATCCCGGCCTTGAAATAGCGCCAGTGATCGCGCGTCGGCCCCGGCGCATTGCGCGGGTTGCGTTCGATCCAGCGGCGCATGGCGCGCAGTTCGGCCCCGCGCGGCGGCGCCCCTACCCCGGCCAGGAAGCGCGCGGCCTGTTCGCCGAAGCGGGTGTGGTCGCGGATCCATTCGATATCGCGGTCCAGCGCCGAATCCAGCCGCTCGATGGCCTGCGACCATTCCCCGTCCTCGCCATAGAAGCGGACATAGTTGATTTCCCGGATTTCCGGCGGCAGGTCCGGCCCCACGTCCTCGAAGGCGGCAGGGACCATGCGCTTGTTCAGTTCCAGCGCGAATTGCATTTCCATCCGGCAGGCGGGCGAGGTGATCCAGTTCGGCCCCAGAACCAGCACCACAACGTCAGAGCCCTGCATCATGTCCCGGATGCGGGCGGTGATCAGCTCCGTCTCCAGAATGCCTTCGCGGTCGATGAAGACCTCATGTCCACGCGAACGCAGCTCTTCCCACAGAAAATCGGCCCGATCCCTGTCCTTGTGAGAATAGGAGATGAAGATTCGCGAACGTTGGGTCATGTGGCCCTATCAAGCCCTGCCACAAGCGAAAAATCCACCCCCGCCGAAGAACCGAGCTTGCCTGATTCTTCGCAAAGAAGCGGCCAAACCCGGCCTTGCGAGCGCTTGCCCCACAGAAAACCCTGCGAGACGCAGGAAAATATTCCCTTCATCATCAAGTGCTTACCTATGACAGGGCCAAAAACAGCCCGGAAAGTCAAATAAGTGTATTTACAACACGATATGTTAGTGTCATAACGACAATACGAACTGACACAAACACATCACCACTTAAGCCTACCATACGAAAGACCAGATTAAGACCTCTCTCGAAGACCTTTTCCTCCCTCTGCCTTTTCTTAATCCTCAAGACGATCCGTCCTATCCCTGTCCCCATGAACTGGATCGTCCGGCCGGCCCCTTCTGTCCCAGGGGGCCGGCCAATTTACTTGACGGGACTCTGTCAGTGTGTGAACTTTACACCATACATTCAGCCCCGGGACGGGTTACCATTTTGAAAGGGCCGGGTTCAGACCGGCGAACGGGCAGGCATGAGTTATACATATGAATATCCGCATCCCGCGGTCACGGCTGACATCTGCATTTTCTCGATCCGCGAAGGCACGTTGAAGGTTTTGCTGATCCAGCGTCTGATTGACCCTTTCAAGGATTGTTGGGCGATCCCCGGCGGCTTCATCAAGATGGACGAAGACCTTGTTATCGGCGCGGCGCGCGAGCTGGAGGAAGAAACCGGGGTGTCCGGCGTGCCTCTGGAACAGCTCGGTGCCTATGGCGCGCCCGACCGTGACCCGCGCGAACGGGTGATCACCGTGGCCTTCATGGCGCTGGTGCCCTCTGACCAGATGGTTCTGGCCGCCGCCACCGACGCCGCAGATGCGCAATGGTTCGACATGGACGAGCTGCCCGCGCTGGCCTTCGACCACGCCACGATCCTCGCCGATGCCCGTGCCCGTCTGGCCGACAAGGTCACCAACCGCGTCACCGAAACCGCCAAGTCCGCATTCCAGTTCCTGCCGCAGAAATTCACCCTGGCGCAGGCGCAGGCGGTGTTTGAAACCCTGAAGGGCGAACCGCTGGACAAGCGCAATTTCCGCAAGTGGATTGCCGCGAACTGGGATCTTGTCGACCTGAAAGAAAAGACCTCGGGCGGGCGCCACCGGCCTGCCGCGCTTTATTCGGTCGATTTCTGAAAAAATGGCCCCGGAGCGTCGCACCGGGGCCGAATAACGCGCCAGGGCCGGGAGAGGAGCCCTGCGCCGATCCGCGTCAAACACGAATCTCACCTTCATGTTTAACAACCGCAGGTTTTGCGCACTCTGATCTGGATCAAGGTGCGTTTCGCGGGTTTGCCTATGCTCTGCGCAACAAAAGGACTATCGCAGATGCGCCTGACCGTCAGAACCAATATCGCCATGCGTGCATTGATGACCTGCGCGGTGAACCCCGGCAAGATCGTCCGCAAGGCCGAGATCGCCGAAGCCACCGGCGCATCCGAGGCGCATCTGGGTGTGGTCATCAACCAACTGGCCCAGACCGGGTTTATCGAGACGATCCGGGGCCGCAATGGCGGCATCCGCCTGCGCCTGCCGCCTGAGGAGATCAGCGTCGGGCGAGTGTTCCGCACGTTCGAGGCGAACACCCCTTTTGCCGAATGCTTCTCTGCCCGCGACAACCATTGCCCCATTGCGCCGGTCTGCAAATTGCGCAACTCGCTCGATACGGCCCTGGAGGCGTTCTACACCTCGCTCGACGACGTGAGCCTGAACGACCTGACCTGCAACAATGCCGGGCTCGAACGGCTGCTGTCGCTCGAACCCGTCTGCTGATCACTCCGCCGCGTTCGGGGCGGCCTTCCCGACCACCGGGCCCAGTTCCATCATCGCCGCATATTGCGACAGGAAGACCTTGCCGGTCAGGTCCTCAAGGAAATGCGCGCGCTTCAGGCGGTCCATGACCGGGCCCTTCACCTCGGACAGGTGCAGCGCGATGCCCATGGAAGCCAGCCGGTGATTGATCGCTTCCAGAGATTCCAGCGCCGACATGTCGACCTCATTCACGGCAGAGAACATCAGCACCACATGCTTGACCCCCTGCGCACCCACGACCCGATCAAGAATGTAATCCTCCAGATAGCGGGCATTGGCGAAATAGAGGCTTTCATCGACACGCAGGGTCACCATGGCTGGGTTGGTCAGCACCTCGTATCGCTTGATGTTGCGGAAGTGCTCGGACCCGTCCTGCATCAGACCCACCTCGGCGATATGCGGGCGCGAGGTCTTGTAGAGATAGAGCGCGATGGACAACAGAACGCCCGCCGACACGCCGACCTCCACGCCCATGGCCAGCGTCAGAAGGATCGTCGCGGCAACGGCGGTGAAGTCCGCCTTCGAATAGCCCCAGGTCTTTTTCAGGATCGAGAAATCGACAAGGCTCAGCACCGCCACGATGATCGTGGCCGCAAGCGTGGCCTTGGGCAGGAAGAAAATGAGCGGCGTCAGGGCAAGGGCGGCAATCGCCAGACCGACAGCGGTATAGGCCCCGGCAGCAGGGGTTTCCGCCCCGGCGTCATAGTTCACGACCGAGCGTGAAAAGCCCCCCGTGACCGGGAACCCACCGGTAAAGGCCGCGCCGATATTGGCGGCGCCGAGCCCGATCAGTTCCTGATCCGGGTCGATGCGCTGGCGCTTCTTGGCAGCGAGCGTCTGCGCGACCGAGATGGATTCCACGAAGCCGATGACCGAGATCAGCAGCGCGGGCACCGCCAGCGCGCGGACCAGGTCAAGGTCGAAGGAGGGCATAGTCAGGGGCGGCAGGCTCTGCGGCACCTCTCCCACGATGGCCACCCCCTGCCCGTTCAGGTCGAAAAGCCAGACAACCAGCGTCGTCACCACGACGGCCGCCACCGGCCCCGCCTTGGCAGCCACGTCGGACAGCGCCGGCGACAGGCCCATTTTGCGCAGCGCGGGTTTCAGCCCCTTGCGCACCCAGAAGAGGAACGCCGTCGCCGTGACGCCAAGGACCAGCGTGTAGGGGTTCGTCTCGGGCAAGTGGTGCCAGAGCGATTCCACCAGCTCCAGCAGGTTATGACCGCCCGCCGAGACACCCAGAATGTGCTTGAGCTGACTTGCCGCGATGATCACGCCAGAGGCGGTGATGAACCCGGCAATCACCGGGTGCGACAGGAAATTCGCCAGGAAGCCGAGCTTGAATACCCCCATCAGCAGCAGCATCGCGCCGGAAAGCCCCGCCAGCGTCAGCGCGGCCACCACATAACCCGCCGTCCCGGCATCAGTGATCTGGCCGATGGCCGCCGCCGTCATCAGCGACACCACCGCTACCGGCCCCACGGCCAGCGCGCGGGAGGTGCCGAAGATGGCGTAAAGGATGATCGGCGCGATGGAGGCGTAAAGCCCCATCTCGGGCGGCAGGCCAGCCAGCAATGCATAGGCCAGCGATTGCGGGATCAGCATGATCGTCACGATCACGGCGGCGATCAGGTCGTTCGACAGGGCTTGGCGGGTATAGCTGCGGCCCCAATCGAGAATGGGCAGATATCGGGCGAGCATGGCTCACACCTTTCGAGACAATAGTTTCAGAAGGATCGCG